>JBMOJJ010000054.1:0-16066 GCA_049315845.1 Rhodoferax sp. | reverse complement strand
ATGCTGTCGGGCCGTCGCGAGGCCCACACGCCAAGCAGGGTCCCCAGAAGAACGGCGCACAGCAGCGCCGTCATGACCAGTAGCACGGTCGGACCCAGGCGATCCAGAATCATCCCGGAGACCGGCCGGTTGAAGGTATAGCTCTGCCCGAGATCGCCTTGCAGGCTTTTGCCGATATACGTCACGAACTGCACCGTCAGCGGACGGTCGAGTCCGTAGGCCTTGCGAATGCTCTGCATGGCGGCCTCGTCGGCGCCTCCCATTTCACCCGCAATCACCTGCGCTGGATCACCTGGCGCCGCGTGAATCAGAATGAAATTGACGGCCAGCACCGACAGCACCAGCGCGCCAGCGAGTGCCAGACGACGAACGATCAGCCAGAGCAGGCGTGTCACGGGAATAAGTGCGCCGGGATGAAGCTGGCTTGGCTAGGAAGTGCGCACCGCCACGTCGTTGAGCGCGTCGGCCATGCCCCAGATTCCGCGCGGTGGATTGGCCACGTTGACTCCATAGACCTCGTTGAAAACGCCTTCGTAGATGAAGGCCACCGGACAATCGTCCACCACCAGCTTCTGCATTTCCTTGTACTGCGCCTTGCGCTTGGCCAGGTTCATTTCCTTGGCGGCAGCGGCCAGCAGTTCATCGACTTTTGCGTTGCTATAGCTTTGGGTGTTGGACCAGATCACGCCCGGCTTGATGTTGGAAGTCAGCCAGGTGCGGTGCACGCCAATGACCGGGTCGCCCCAGTTGTAGGCGGAGTCGAGCGTCGCCTCGAACTGGAACGTGGCCACGCGGCGCGCCCAGCTTGGAAAATCCGGCGACACGCGCAAATTGACCGCAATGCCCACCTTGGCGAGGGCCGGCTTCAGATACTCCTGGATGGTCTTGATTTCGGGAACACCCGGCATGGCATCGAGTTCCAGCGTGAAACGGGTGCCGTCGGCGCCGGCCTTGACGCCGGCATCGTCGAGCAGCTTGTTGGCTTTGGCCAGATTCAGCTCGTATTTCTCGACATCGGCACTGTAGAACGGGCTGCCATTGGCAATCGGGCCGGTGGCCGCCTTGTGCACGCCGCCCAGCAGCGAATCGAGGATGAACTTGCGGTCCATCGCGTAGCTGATCGCCTGGCGCACCCGCTTGTCGGCGAGCTTGGCGTTCTTGGTGTTGAAGGCCAGCCATACCAGAGGTCCTACCGCTGGCGCAACATTCCTGATCAACTGCACCTTGGGCATCTTGGCAACACGGGCAAGCTCACGCGCGTCGTTCACGCCCTGTGCGTCTATTTCGCCGCGCTCGAACGCCAGCAGCATGCTGGCGGAGTCCTTGAAATCCTTGATGATGATGCGGTCGAGCTTGGGCAGGCCCTTCAGGAAGAAGCGGTCAAAGCGTTCCATGATGAGATGCTCGCCCGGCTTGTATTCGACCAGCTTGAAGGCGCCCGAGCCGACCGGGCTGGAGTTGCGCGGATGCACCTTGACATCGGTGCCGTCGCCGAAGATGTGCTTCGGGATGATCGGCGTCAGCGAGGTGGACATGGCCAGCAACAAGGCCGGATGGGGCTCGCTGAGGCGAAGCACCGCGGTGTGGGCGTTGACGATGGTGACGCTGTTGAGCGGCTCGTACATCGACTTGAACGGATGGTTGTCGCGAATGGTTTCCAGGGAGAACTTCACATCCTCGGCAGTGATCGGCTTGCCATCGTGGAACACGGCGTCCTTGCGAAGATACAGGGTCAGACTGCGGAAGTCCTCCGACAGATCCCAACGTTCGGCCAGATAGGGCTGGGGTTTCCAGTTGGCATCCATGCGCAATGGCGATGCAAACAACTGCGAGCCCGGGATCATGGTGACCAGCCCGCTTTGCACTGCGGGGTTCAGGTGGCGCGACCGCTGGGTGCTGCCAATCACCAGCACACCGCCCTTGGCGGCCTGCGCGAGCACATGCAATGGAATTCCCAGCAAGGACCCGGCCGAGGCGGCAGCCGAGGCCTGTATCAATTGGCGGCGTGAAATGAAAGACATAAGTGGTACTCCTCTATTTGTGAACTGACATTGAATGAAATTCGGACTCAATAGGACGGTGGCGTCACCACCCAAAGCACAACGGTCGGCACCCGACCCGGGTTATGGCAGCGGTGCGGACCGCGGCGCTTGAACGCAAAGCTGTCGCCCGCCTTGAGCATCAGGGTGCGCCCGTCGACCGAGAGCTGC
Source organism: Rhodoferax sp. (assembly GCA_049315845.1). Lineage (GTDB taxonomy): Bacteria > Pseudomonadota > Gammaproteobacteria > Burkholderiales > Burkholderiaceae_C > Rhodoferax. Next base: position 13,856 of record JBMOJJ010000054.1, on the reverse strand, counting down.
AGGGTGCCGCGAAGCACCACGCCAGCCTCGTCGCCCCGGCGCTCGCGGTCACGGTCCCCCGTGCTGGAACCCGGTGCAAAGGTGGATTCCATCAGCACCAGCTGATTACCAAACGTAGGTGTCAGCAACTCCTCATGCACACCGGAACCATAGAAATCCAGCACGCGGCGATGACGTTTGCGGACCACTATCTCCAATTCATCAGGATCAGGCGGCGCGCCCTGTGCAAAGAACCAGGACAGTTCCACCCCAAGCGCCTGGGCGATCGAATCGAGCGCCGAGATCGATACCGGCGACATCCCGCGCTCAATCTGACTGAGCCATCCCAGCGAGCGGTCGATGCGCGCGGCAAGATTCAGCAAGGTGACGCCTTTGGCCTTGCGCAGGTCACGGATCTGACGACCCAGGACACCGGCTTGGTCCGTTATTCGGGATGTCTCGTCTGCCTGCTCGACGCCCGGCGTCAAGGGGTAGCGGGACCTGGAAGCACGCTTCATCAATTGCAGACCCTCGCGTTGCCATCGCCCGCCCAAGGCCGCATCGCAGTGTCACCCCAACGTGCCAGTTGTCGGCCGATGTCACACAGGTCACTGGTGCCGCAGCTTCCCGCCACCGGTCGATAGCGCAACGAAGCCCGGTGCGGCTTTCGCGGCTCAAACCAGGCGGCGGCTCCGGCTGTCGCGGCAGACCCATTCAGCGCTGCTTTGAGACTGGCCACCGGTTGCGCCAGCAGGTGCGGCTCGCCTTCAAACACGGTGCCGGCGATGCGCACGTCCTTGAGCCTGTCAGGGCCGAGTTCGAAAGGGTCGTCCAGCATGACGCAAAAGTCGGCCCGTTTGCCCGCGCAGATGGAACCCACCTCGTCCTCGATGCGCAAGGCCCAGGCCGCATCGATGGTGACGCCACGCAAAGCCTGCATGACGCTGATCCGTTCCTCCGGCGCCATGACCTTGCCTGAGGCAGTGGTGCGCGAGGCGGCGCACCAGGCGAGCATCAGCGGTTCCGGTGGCGCCATCATGAAGTCCGAATGGAACGAGACCTTCAGGCCGGCCTTCAGCAACGAGCCGCATCGCGTGATCTGCGAGGCCCGCTCAGGCCCCAAGCCAAAACGCGAATAGTCGTCGCCCAATGCGTGCAGGTAGTAGGGGTTGACGCTGGCATGCGCACCGAGGTCTGCGATCCGGGTCGTTTGAGAGGCCGAGTGGAAGCCCACGTGGTGCATGAAAAAGCGGTGATCAAAGCGCGGCCTTTCTTCCTGTGCCGCCTCCAAAGCGGACAGCACGGAGTCCATGCCGCCGTCGCCGTTGACATGCACGTGGATCTGCCAGCCCGCATTCCAGAAGGTGCGAACACCCTGCGCCAGAACCTTGGGCGTCATCATCCACTCGCCCTGGTGACCATCCATATAACCGGGGGCCTTCATCTGCATCAATTGCGAGAACATCGCACCATCGGCGAACAGCTTGACCGCTTTGGAGAACCAGATCTTCTCGCTGGCACGGTCGAACAGGGGCTGCATCGCCTGCAGGCCGGCTTCAAAATCAATCGGCTGATCGGGCGGCCCTGCCTCCTTGCCCGCGGCACGATTGGAAAAGCCCCGGGCGTCAAAAATGTTGACCACGCGCAGGGGTGCCTTGCCCTTTTGCAGAACCAGGTCAAGCATGCCGATTTCGTAGTCCGGATTCAGCGCGCCAAACAGCATATCGCCCGCCGTGGTGATGCCGCCTTGGTGCATGATTTCGGCGGTCATCTGCAGGCCGCGCGCATACCATTCGGGCCGCAAAAAATAGGGCATCAGTCCGGTTAGCACGACTTTGTTGCCGGTTTCCCAGAAGTGACCCGCCGCAAAATCGACCTGCGGGTGGCCAGACACGTCAGCCTCCTTGATACCGAGCTTGGTGATGGCTGCCGTATTCAGGAAGGTCTCATGAAAGGAACGCTGGATCAGCACGACCGGCCGATCAGGAAACAGCGCGTCGAGCTCGATGCGGCCCATCCTGCCGTGCAATGACGGCTGAAAGCCAAAGGTAATGAACCAGTCGTCCTTGTCCGGGTGGTTTTCAATCCGTTCCAGCAGCAGACGCCGATACTCCTCGGGCGTTCGCGCAGCCGGGCTCGCACTGCCATCGGGCTGGCGCCAGGTCTCCGGGGCAATATGCTCGGCGGGCATCAGGATGGCGCCCAAAAACGGATGAATGTGGTTGTCGATCAGCCCCGGCATCAACACCCTCTCGGCAAAGCGCTTGTCGATGGTGAACTGCCGCGCCTGCATCCAGGGCTTCATTGAGTCCATGTCGCCGACCGCAATGATGCGCCCTTCTGAAACAGCCACGGCCGTGGCTTCAGGCAGCGAATCATCCATGGTGTGAATGCGCCTGGCAGTGAAGATCGTCAACGGTTTATGCACAGTCTCTGATGAGTGAATCATTGCGATACCAGGCGAGAGGTCAAAACTTTTTTGACCGGGTTGCAGCGGCGGCAATCCGCCATGCGTGAAATTTACATCAATAATTTCACTTTTTTCTCGGTGTTTACCCGCTTCTCTGCCAATCATTCAAAGCCAGATAATGCGAAACCGCCCAGCAATCAATTGCGCCAACGCGTCAAGAACCGCTCCATGAACGCCACCACAATCTACCAAGCCCGTCGCATTCTGACCATGAACGCGGCACGCCCCGACGCCAGTCATGTGGCGGTCCGTGATGGCCGCATTCTGGGCGCCGGAACGCTGGGCGAACTGGCGGCCTGGGGACCTTACACACTGAGTACGCAATTTGCCGACAAGGTGCTGATGCCGGGCTTGGTCGAGGCCCATAGCCATGCGATGGCGGGATCCTTGTGGCGCCATGTTTATTGCGGCTACTTTGACGTGACCGATCCCGATGGGCGGGTCTGGCCGGGACTGAGAACACTTGAAGCCGTGATCGACGCGCTTGGCATTGCCGCGCGAGACAGCGCCAGGGAAGCGATCATGGGCTGGGGGTTCGACCCCATTTATTTCAGTTCCGCGCGCTGCGCACGCACCGATCTGGATCGGGTCAGCATGGAGCGGCCCGTGGCCATCCTGCATGCCAGCGGCCACATTCTCAACGTCAACAGCTGCGCGCTGGAGCGCAGCGGCTTTCTGCGAGCCGGCATTGAGCACCCGGGCTATCCGTTGGGCGCGGATGGCCTGCCCATGGGCGAGTTGAAGGGGCCTGAGGCGATGCAGCCGGTCATGCCCTGTCTGGGCCTGGGACCGTCATTCCTGTTCGCCGATGAAGATGCCTTGAAGCGCTTCGCCAAACTGTGCGTCAACACCGGCGTCACCACCGCCACCGACATGGCGGCCCTGCTGTCCGAGGATGAGCTGAGCACCATGCTGCGCGTGACTGCAGGCGCGGACTACCCGCTGCGCCTGGTGCCGCTGCTGCGACTTTTTGGCGTCCGCCCCAAAGAGGCGGTGGAGCGCGCAGTGGCGCTGCAGGCGCGTGGCACCAACCGGTTGAGGCTGGGGCGCATCAAGGCCGTGGCCGATGGTTCGATCCAGGGATTCTCGGCCCGCGTTCGGTGGCCCGGCTATTTCAACGGCTCCCCCAACGGCCTGTGGTACATGCCGCCGCAGACGTTGCGCGAGTTGTATCAACAGGCACTGCAAAGCGGCGTCCAGGTGCACACCCATACCAATGGCGACGAGGCCACCGACATGGCCCTGGACGCGATGGAAACCGCGCTGCGCAGTTGCGGCGCGTCCGACCATCGGTTTACGCTGCAACATTGCCAACTGGCAGACACCGCGCAATTCCGGCGCATGAAAGCCCTGGGCATGCATGTCAACCTGTTTGCCAATCACCATTTCTACTGGGGCGATCAGCACTACGCGACCACCATCGGGCCGGAGCGCGCCGAGCGCATGAATGCCTGCCGCTCGGCGCTGCGCGAAGGCGTTCCGTTTGCCATCCATTCCGATGCGCCGATCACGCCTTTGGGCCCCTTGTTTACCGCCTGGTGCGCGGTCAATCGGCTCACGGCGTCGGGTCGGGTGCTCGGTGCGCAGGAGCGCATCGACGTCGCTGACGCGCTGCGCGCGGTCACCCTTGGCGCCGCCGCCACGCTCAAGCTCGATGGCGAGATCGGCTCCATCGAATGCGGCAAGCGCGCCGACTTCTGCGTGCTGGAGGCCGACCCCTTGGCAGTGCCTCCGCTGGCGCTGAAAGATGTGCAGGTCTGGGGAACGGTGCAGGATGGGCGTGTCTTCCGGGCGGGTTGAGAGGCTGTGTTGACTCCCCTGCCTGTCGTCATCATTGGCGGCTATCTGGGCGCTGGCAAGACCACGCTGATCAACCATGTGCTGCGCGACGCGGGCGGACGCCGCGTGGCGGTGCTGGTGAACGATTTTGGCGAAATCAACATCGACGCCGACCTCATTGAGGGCGCGGCGGCGGGCGTGCTGAGCCTGAGCGGCGGATGCCTGTGCTGCAGCTTTGGCGACGATCTGGTGGGAACACTGCAAGCCCTGTCACAGGGTGATGCGCGACCCGATGTGGTTCTGATCGAGCTCAGCGGGGTTGCCTTGCCGGCGCCTGTTGCGCGCAGCATCAAACTTGCGCGCGGCGCCGAGGTGGCAGGCACGCTGGTTCTGGTCGACGCATCTGCGATTCAACGCCAGATCGGCGACCGCTATGTGGGCGACACCGTGCGCCAACAACTGCGCGATGCGGACCGGATTCTGGTCAACAGATCCGGGCTCCTCACGCCCGGCGCGCAGCACGAACAGTCCGGATGGCTTGCAGGGATCGCGCCGCTGGCACAGATCATGGCAAGCGACGCCCATGACATTGACTCCGATCTGGTTCTGGGTTGGCGCGCGGAACCGCCTGACAGCCAGCATGTGCTGGCTGCGATGGAGGCCCGGCCTATCGGTCGGAGCCGACTCTGCGCGCAGGATGTCTTCAGCAGCCGAAGCTTCACGCTTGGTGCGAGCATGGACCTGTCGGAACTGGGTCGGGCGCTGGCAGCGCATGACTTTGGCGCCTTGCGCGCGAAGGGGCTGACAGTGGATGCCAGCGGGCGTGGACGCGCCTTGCAGGTCAGTGCAGGTCACTGGCAGATCGATGTCGCGCCCGCCCCGGACAATGCCCGCCTGGTCGTCATCGGTCCGAGGGAATCAATGGCCTCGGATCCGCTGTTCTTCTCGCGACTGGGGCTGTAATGTCAGGCGCGCACGGCCAGCCCCAGGGGATGCTCCCGCCGCCAAGGCATGTACGGGCCGGATCGGCGTGATGCAGGCCGATACCTTGGTCTGGATTGCCATTGGGGGCTGCATTTTCTTCGCATTTACGCTGGAGGCGATCACCGGATTTGGCAGCACCGTCGTTGCCCTGTCGCTGGGGGCATTGCTGGTTCCCATTGACTCCTTGCTGCCGGTCCTGGTGCCCCTGAGCCTGTTCTTGAGCGGCTTCATGGCCTGGCGCTACCGCTCTTTGATCGACGGGTCTCTGCTGCTGCGCACCGTCCTGCCTGGCATGCTCTTGGGAACCTTGCTGGGCTATGGATTGATCCCGATGCTGAACGGGGCTCTGATGAAGAGGCTGTTTGGCCTGATCATCATCTGGTTCGCCGCGAGCGAATTGTGGCGCGCTCGCCAGAACACGGGCGGCCGGCCAAAGCCGGTCTGGGCGGTGCGAACTCTGATCCTTCTGGCCGGCGTGAGCCATGGACTTTTTGCCTCGGGAGGCCCGCTCCTGGTCTACTCAGTGGCCGGCCTACCAATGGACAAACTGAGGTTTCGCGCAACACTGGCCACCGTCTGGTTTGCGCTGAACTCCTTGCTGTCCTGCATCTATTTGATGGATGGCCAATTGCTGCCCGCCTTGCCTCGGGTTGCCAGTTATTTGCCGCTGCTCCTGGCTGGGCTCTGGATCGGGGAGAAGCTGCACCATCGGGTTGACGAGTTGCAGTTCCGCAAGGCCATCTTCTGGCTGCTATTGGCGACCGGATCCCTGCTTGTAAAGCCATGACCAGCTTGAATCGACCCGCTGCACCGAATCCAGTTCGCGAGTTCAGGTTGCCGCAGATTGGCGGCAACCGGCTCTGCCTCAAGGGTCAGATGGACTGGACGCGCAAGGGCCGACTGCAACAAGCCCTCGTCGCGCAAACGACGGGGCCACCATGCTCGGTCAGACCCGTGCCGCGATGGCGGTCAGCCCTGGGCTGGGCCCTGTTGTCGATCGGCAGCGCCTGCCTCGCGGCTCCGGATGAAGACTTGCTGGGCAAGTCAGCAGGCTATCCGGTGGCGCCGAATCTCGCGCAGGCGTTCCAGGAGCGTTACCGGGTCGGGTCGTTCAGCGCCATGGACAGCTTGTCACCGCATTGCACACTGGAGCCTGCGGCACAGCCCCTGCAACTGCCAAAGGCCACCGGCGAGCACAGCTTCGAGTACCGGTTTGACGGCAAGACCTTCACGCTGGACGACTACATGCAGCGCCAGCGGGCCAGCGCGGTTCTGGTGCTCAAGGACGGCGAGATCGTGGCCGAGCGCAGCAACTACGCGCGCCAGCCGCAGCAGCGCATGCTGTCCAACTCGATGGCCAAGACCATCGTCGCGCTGGGGTTTGGCAAGGCGCTTGAAGAGGGACACATCCGATCGCTCGATGACCGCGCCGCCGACTATGAGCCGCGCCTGGCAGGCAGCCTGTACGGGCAGACAAGGCTGATCAACCTGCTGCGCATGGCCTCTGGCGCGCAGTTCGTTGAAGACTATTCGGGTCGGGATGATCTGGCCCGCTTCAACCAGGCCGCACGCAAACAGGGCAGCGCCGCAGCGGCGCAAACCGTCTCCCGGCGCGCCACGCCCGAAGGCGGCGTATTCAACTACGCCAGCGCCGAAACCCTGGTGCTGGGTCTGGCCCTGCGCGCCGCCACGGGGCAGACCTTGTGCCGCTACATCGGCGAGAAAATATGGCAGCCGATGGGAGCCGAGTCACGCGCCACCTGGCTCATCAACCCGCTGGACCAGACCGAGATGGCGGCCGGCAACTTCAACGCCACGGTCAGCGACTACGCACGGCTGGGCTGGCTGATGGCCAACGACGGCCAGCGCGAAGGGCGGCCGGTGATCTCGCGCGAGCACCTGCTGAACATGACTGAGGCCAGCCGCCAACCCGAGGCTTTCCGGCCCGGACGCATGCAGAACAAGGGCAGCACCTACCTGGGCTACGGCCTGCAAACCTGGCTGCTGCCGGGAAGCACGCGCCGCTTCGTGCTGCTGGGCGTCTATGGCCAGGCCATCATGGTCGATCCTGGCCTTAAACTGGTGGTGGTTCATATGGCCGCCGCCAAGGACGCGTCGGGCGATGCCAGCGGCGCTCATATGGGCGCGGAACGCAGCGCACTGTGGCATGGGATCGTGGCGCGCTATGGAAAATGGTAATGTCACGCCCTTGATCCGAACCGGGCTTGCTTGCATTTTCTCCACGGGCAAATATTTCTATGATTCAAGCATCCAAACTCATCGCCCAGGGTCAAGGCCTGGCAGCCGCGCTGATCAAACGCGCGACAACGGTCGAACTGGACTGGGACGTGCGCCAGAAAAGCCGCTTTGACGCGACCGACTCTGCGGGGCGCCAACTGGGCGTCTTTCTGCCGCGCGGCACGCTGGTGCGGGGTGGCGACGTGCTGGTGGCCGAAGACGGCTCACTGATCAAGGTACTGGCCGCAGCGCAGCCGGTGCTGCGGATCACCGCCTGCAGCGAGCATGGCAGCGCCTTTGACCTGATGCGCGCCGCCTACCATCTGGGCAATCGCCACGTGCCGATCGAGCTCAAGCCGGATCACCTCAAGATCGAGCCCGACCATGTGCTGGCCGACATGCTGCGCGCAATGCATTTGACGGTGTCCGAGGAGACTGCCTCCTTTGAACCCGAGGGTGGTGCCTACGCGAGCGCCGGCCACGGCCATGAGCACGCCGCACCAAAACCCAAGCCCATCAACATCCCCATCAAGGCCGCCGCGCCTCACGTGCATGGGCCCGATTGCAAGCATGATCACTCGTGATCGTCATTGCGAGCGAAGCGAAGCAATCCATGCATGGATTGCCACAGGCCTTCGGCCTTCGCGATGACGAGAACTGGTGGCGGTCACTGATGCGTGATGACAGTTTGCTACAGCTGATGTGGCTGGCATCGCCGGCCCTTCCGATTGGCGGCTTTGCCTACTCGGAGTGCCTGGAAGCCGCCGTGGACAGTGGGCGTGTGACCACTGAAGCTCAAGCCAGCGCCTGGCTGCTCGACCAGTTGCATCTGAACCTGGGGCGCTCCGATCTGGGTGTGATCGCGCAGGCGGTACCAGCCTGGCAGACCAATGATCACAACCGAATTGCCGAACTCAACGCCTGGGTGCTGCAGACGCGCGAAAGCAGCGAGTTGCGCGCGCAGACCGAGCAGATGGGGCGCTCGCTGCTGGAGTGGCTGCGCAACCACACCACGGCGCGCGCCGCGCAGATCGACACGCTGGCCGCGCTGCAGCCGAGCTACCCGCTGGCCTTTGCGCTGGCCGCCAGCAGCACCGGCGCGCCGCTGCGCGAGTGCCTGCTGAGCTACGCCTTCGGCGGCGATCAAGTCGGTGCCGCTGGGCCAGAGCGCCGGCCAGCGCATCCTGTCGGCCCTGACGCTGGAGATTCCCTGCGCCATCGACCGCTCGCTGACGCTGCCCGACAGCGAGCGGCAATCCTTCTCTCCGATGCTGGCGATCCTCAGCGCCCAGCATGAAATCCAATACTCAAGGCTGTTCAGATCATGACCCTGCACCACATCAAGAACCGCAACAAGAAGCTGCCGCCGCTGCGTGTCGGCATCGGCGGGCCGGTCGGCTCCGGCAAGACCACGCTGCTGGAGATGCTGTGCAAGGCGATGCGCGACAAGTACGACCTGGTGGCCATCACCAACGACATCTACACCAAGGAAGACCAGCGCCTGCTCACCGTGAGCGGCGCGCTGCCGGCCGAGCGCATCATGGGCGTGGAGACCGGCGGCTGCCCGCACACGGCGATCCGCGAGGATGCGTCGATCAATCTGGAGGCGATCGACCGCATGCTGGTCGATTTTCCGGACGCCGACATCGTCTTCATCGAGAGCGGCGGCGACAACCTGGCCGCGACCTTCAGCCCCGAACTGTCGGACCTGACGATCTACGTGATCGACGTGGCGGCCGGCGAGAAAATTCCACGCAAGGGTGGCCCCGGCATCACCAAGAGCGATCTGTTCGTGATCAACAAGATCGACCTCGCGCCCTATGTCGGCGCTGACCTGGAGGTGATGCGTTCGGACACCGTGCGCATGCGCAGCAGCGCCAGGGGCCTGAAGCCTTTCGTGATGACGAATCTGAAAACACTGAGCGGACTGGCCGAGGTGGTGTCCTTCATCGAGACCAAGGGCATGCTGGCGGCCATCTCGCCGTGATCCTGGACCGCCTCAGGGCTGGGCCAGCGGGTTGGGCGTGGGCTCGGCGATTTTGCTCAGCGTATTCTTGTCGCGGTGATGGAAAGGTTCCGGGTTGCCGCGAATCATCAGAACCGTATCCTCGTCGTAGGTCCAGGTGCCATCCGGGTTGATGCTGACCTTGATCCTGAACTCGACGGTCTTGAACGCGTAATCCAGAAACGGGCTGGAGCGAATGCCGAAGTTTTCTGAATCGTGCGTTGCCAGCAACTCGAATTCGGTCGCGTCGGCGCTGGCCTTGCCCACCGCCATCACGGTCTGTGCGCGCGGAATCGTCAGCGTATGGATCACGCTATTGCTGGCCGGCTCCCACAGCCAGTAGCCAACCTGATCGTGGTAGGTCTTGCGTTCGCCCGGCTTGACCACATGGGTGTGGTAGCGCAGCCCGTAAAGCAGTTGCGGCCCGTTGGTCTGCGGGTCGATCGGCTGCAGTTCCATGCGTTCGACATAGGCCTGCTTCTTCGCCCCGTCGGCCTTGGGCTTGACGTCGAGGCCGCGCTGGCCCTGCCAGACGCCGGCCATCGCGCGCAGCGGACCCAAGTTTTTCAGAGTGTCGACGTCGATATCGGCCGGCTCGGTGTAGATGTCCTGTGGAAACTCGTTCATGGCGATACCCTCCTCACAGTTGTCGCGTCCATAGCCGGCAGTGTAAGACCAGGCGACGCGCTGAGCGCCATCAGGGCACAATCGGTCCGGGAATACCTTGCGTCATGTCATCCACAACCGATTCTTCCATCACAGTCTGCCCCTGGCAACGTGTCACCACGGAGCCGGACCAGCTGGGCGAGTCACCGTTCTGGCATCCGTTCGAGCAGATGCTGTACCGGGTCGATATGTTCAAAGCGGCAAATCCTGCGCGCTGGCGTCGGCGCCGACAAGGTCGAGCGCAAGACCGACCCGGCAACATGGCCCGTCACGACCGGCAACGGCCTGGCCTGGAGTCCCGATGGCGCCACGCTGTACTGGGCCGATACCGCCAGCCACGCGGTCCCTGCCTGGGATTTCGACATGGCCAGCGCCACCCTGGGCGCAGCGCGCGTGTTCCACCAGGTCGCAGCCAGGCCGGAACAGGATCTTGCACCGGCGCGCCAGAAACGCAGCGCTGCGGAACTCGGCCTGATGCCGTTGTCGGGCTGCGTCCTGTCCATGCGCAGGGCGTTGCCGGGCTTGCCGGTAAACTTCTTCCTTAACCAACCCTGACCGCCCGCCATGGACGCACCCCTGAACCGTATTCGTGAACGCATTCGCGCCGCGGCGGCCGAGCGCACGCTGCTGCGCATCCGTGGCGGCGGCTCGAAAGACTTCTACGGCCAGTCGCTGCAGGGAGAACTGCTGGACCTCGGCGACTTGCGCGGCATCCTCAGCTATGAACCGAGCGAACTGGTGGTCACGGTGCGCGCCGGCACACCGCTGCAGGAACTGCAGGCCGCGCTGGAAGAAAAAGGCCAGCATCTGGCGTTCGAGCCGCCCTGCTTCGGCGCATCGCCCGGCACCCGCAGCGCAGCCACCTGCGGCGGCATGGTGGCGGCCGGCCTGTCTGGCCCGGCGCGCGCCAGCAGCGGCGGCGTGCGTGACTTTGTGCTGGGTGTCACACTGCTCAATGGCCGCGCCGAAGCGCTGACCTTTGGCGGCCAGGTGATCAAGAACGTCGCCGGCTACGACGTCTCGCGCCTGATGGCGGGCGCCATGGGCACGCTGGGCGTGCTGACCGAGATCTCGCTCAAGGTCCTGCCACGGCCGGTGGCCGAAGCCACGCTGATGTGCGCCGGGTTGGCGCAGCAGAGCGCGCTTGACCTGCTGAACCGCTGGGGCGGCCAGCCACTGCCCCTGAATGCCAGCTGCTGGGTACTCGATGACGGCGCCAGCCCGGCGCTTGAGCACCTGTTCGTGCGCCTGCGCGGCGCCGCTGCGGCGGTCGAAGCGGCCTGCCCGCTGATGAGCGCCGATGTGCAGGCGCTCGGCGGCAGCGCGCTGCGAATGGACAACGCGCAGGCCGTGCCCGACTGGATCGGCTGCCGCGACCAGACCCTGGCATTTTTCCGGCCCCCTGCGCCGGAGTTCGGCTTGTGGCGACTTTCGGTGCCGCAAACCGCACCCGAGCTGAGGCTGGCGTTTGCCCAATTGATCGAATGGCATGGCGGCCTGCGCTGGCTGTGGGCCCCGCTGTCGGCGCTGGAGCAATTGCGCGCTGCCGCCGCCCGGGCCGGCGGCAGCGCGACCCTGTTCAGGGCGCCGCAAGCAGCCGGCGCCGATGCGCTTGAGCGTTTCAGTCCGCTGAGCCCGGCGCTGCGCCGGATCCACGAACGGCTCAAGCACGAGTTCGATCCGGCCGGTGTTTTCAACCGCGGCCGACTGTACGCACAGTGGTAGAGGCTCGCCATGCACACCGATCTTGCCCCTGAATACCGGGACAGCGCTGACGGCCAGGCGGCCGCGGCCATTCTGCGCAAGTGCGTGCACTGCGGCTTTTGCACCGCCACCTGTCCGACCTACCAGCTGCTGGGCGACGAGCTCGACGGTCCGCGCGGTCGAATCTACCTGATGAAGGCGGTGCTGGAAGGCGTTGCGCCGACCCGCAAGACCCAGGCACATCTGGACCGCTGCCTGACTTGCCGCAACTGCGAAAGCACCTGCCCCTCGGGCGTGAACTATGGCCAGTTGCTCGACATCGGACGCAAGCTGGTCGATGCCAAGGTGGCGCGCCCGGTTGGCGAACGGGCGCTGCGCTGGGCGCTCAGTCAAGGCCTGCCCTCGCCCCTGTTCGCGCCCGCCCTCAAGCTCGGCCAGATGATGCGTCCGCTGTTGCCCGATGCCCTGAAGAACAAGGTGCCGGTCCGCCAGCAGGCGGGCGCCTGGCCGACTGCGACGCATGCGCGCAAGGTGCTGCTGCTGGCCGGCTGCGTGCAGCCGGCAATGACGCCCAACATCAACAGCGCGACCGCCCGCGTGCTCGACGCCGCCGGCATCCAGACCGTGATTGCGCCACAGGCCGGCTGCTGTGGCGCGGTGAAATTCCACCTGAACGACCAGCAAGGCGCCAAGGCCGAGATGCGCGCCAACATCGACGCCTGGTGGCCGCACTTGGCGCAGGTCGAGGCGATCCTGATCAATGCGTCCGGCTGCGGCGTGACGGTCAAGGAGTACGGTCATCTGCTGCAGGACGATCCGCTCTATGCGACCAAGGCGGCCCGCATCAGCGAATTGACGAAGGACCTGAGCGAATGGCTGCCCGAGCTCAGCCGCCTGCTGGCCGACAAGGTGCAGGGCAGCCGGGCGGCACAGGCCGGGGCGATCGCCTTTCACCCGCCTTGCACGCTGCAGCACGGCCAGCAGCTGCGCGGCGGCGTCGAGAAATACCTGACCCAGCTCGGTTTCGAGATCCGGATCAACGGCTCCGAATCGCATCTGTGCTGCGGCTCGGCCGGCACCTACTCGGTCCTCAACCCCGGCCTGTCGGGCCAGCTGCGCGAGCGCAAGCTCGGCCATCTGGCGGCCACTTTTGGCGCGCAGGAACCGGACCTGATAGTCTCCGCCAACATGGGCTGCATCACGCACCTGCAAAGCGGTACGACGACGCCGGTGCGGCACTGGGTCGAAGTGCTGGATCAGGCGCTGGCCAAAGCGCTCTAAACTACGCCGTCGCCCGCGCCAGTGCGCGCCTGAAATCTTCTGCCCGCCATTCCCATGACTTTCCCGACTGCACTTGAAAACCTAAACGTGGTGTCACAGCTCACGCTGCTGCCCCCCTCGCGACTGCACGATGACATTCCGGTCAGCGCGAACGCCACCCGGACTGTCAGCGCCGCCCGGCGGACATTGGCCGAGATCCTGAGCGGTCGCGACCGCCGATTGCTGGTGGTGGTCGGGCCCTGCTCGATCCATGACACCCGCGCGGCGATCGAGTACGCGCAGCGCCTGAAGGCGCTGGCCGATGAACTGGCGGACCGGCTCTTGATCGTGATGCGCGTCTATTTTGAAAAGCCGCGCACCACGATCGGCTGGAAGGGCCTGATCAACGACCCGCGCATGGACGACAGCTTTCGCATCGACGAAGGCCTGCATGTGGCACGCCAGCTGCTGGTCGACCTCAATGAAATGGGGCTGCCCTGCGGCACCGAGGCGCTGGATCCGATCACGCCGCAGTACCTGGGCGACCTGATTGCATGGAGCGCGATTGGCGCGCGAACCACCGAGAGCCAGACCCACCGCGAACTTGCCAGTGGCCTGTCGAGCCCGGTCGGCTTCAAGAACGGCACCGACGGCAATCTGGAAGTCGCGCTGAACGCAATGCTGTCGGCGGCCCAGCCGCACGCCTTTCTGGGCATCAACGGCGACGGTCAGGTGGCCATCACGCAAACCCGGGGCAATGGCTTCGGGCAT
>JBMOJJ010000053.1:0-16067 GCA_049315845.1 Rhodoferax sp. | reverse complement strand
CAGATCTTCAGCTCTGTCCCCAACTCGAAACGGGATGTCGGCTGCCCACCTTGCGGGACAGATCTTCAGCTCTGTCCCCAACTCGAAACGGGATGTCGGCTGCCCACCTTGCGAGACAGATCTTCAGCTCTGTCCCCAACTCGAAACGGGATGTCGGCTGTCCTGTACCCAAGCGATCAGGGCTTGCGGCGCGCCTTGACCGCCTGGGACAGCAGTTCCAGCGTGGTGCACGAGTCTTCCCAGCCGAGGCAGGCATCGGTGATGCTTTTGCCGTACTCCAGCTTGTGCGAATCGTCCTTGCCGGGGCTGAACTTCTGCGCGCCGGCATTCAGGTGGCTTTCCACCATGACGCCGAAGATGCTGGTCGAACCAGCCGCCAACTGCCCGCCAACGTCACGCGCAACGTCGATCTGCTTCTCGTGCCGCTTGCTGCTGTTGGCATGGCTGCAGTCGACCATCAGCCTGGCCGCGAGCTTGGCAGCCAGCAGGTCTTTGCAGGCTGCCGCGACGCTCGCCGCGTCGTAGTTGGGACTCTTGCCGCCCCGCAGGATGACATGGCAATCGGGGTTGCCGCTGGTCTGGACAATTGCCACCTGTCCGTTCTTGTGAACCGACAGGAAGTGGTGGCCGCCGGCGGCGGCATGGATCGCGTCGGTCGCGATCCTGATGTTGCCGTCGGTGCCGTTCTTGAAGCCGATCGGCGCTGACAGGCCCGATGCCAGTTCGCGGTGCACCTGGCTCTCGGTGGTGCGCGCTCCAATGGCGCCCCAGGAGATCAGATCGCCGAGGTACTGGGGAGAAATGACGTCCAGGAATTCGCTGCCCGCCGGCAAACCCAGCCGGTTGATCTCGATCAGCAGCTGGCGCGCCATGCGCAGTCCCTCGTCGATGCGGAAGGTCTCGTCGAGGTAGGGGTCGTTGATCAGCCCTTTCCATCCCACGGTGGTCCGCGGCTTCTCGAAATAGACACGCATGACGACCTCCAGCGTGCCCGCATAGCGGTCGCGCTGTACCTTGAGCCGCTGTGCGTAGTCCAGCGCAGCCGACGGGTCATGGATCGAGCAGGGGCCGATCACGACCAGCAAGCGGTCGTCCGCGCCCGTCATGATGTTGTGGATGCGCCGGCGCGTGTCGCTGATCAGCGATTCGACCGGTGTGCCCCGAATCGGGAAGAAGCGGATCAAATGTTCGGGTGGCGGCAACACGGTGATGTCCTTGATGCGTTCGTCGTCGGTCTGGCCGGTCCGGTCGTTCCAGTTGGTAACCGGGTTTGCATGCCAGACATCGGACGGGCCGGCAATGATTCGTGATTTCATGTTGAGATTCCTGGGTTGATCGAAGCAAAGTCAAAAGGGCATAAAAAAACCGCCGGGGGTGCCGGCGGTTTCTGGAATTTGAGGACGTTTCTTTGGGCAACGCTCAGAACTCTCTACCGCCGCAGGCGCCTGAGAAGCAAAAATAGCTAAAGTAGAAGTGAACGCAATTCATGGCGGTGAATGTATCACAGTTGCTTTCAGGCGGTGCCGCCCACGGTCAGTCCGTCGATCCGCAGCGTGGGCTGACCCACACCCACCGGCACGCTCTGGCCCTCCTTGCCGCAGGTGCCGACGCCGCTGTCGAGCTTCATGTCGTTGCCGATCATGCTGATGCGGGTCAACGCATCCGGGCCATTGCCGACCAGCGTGGCGCCCTTGACCGGATAGCGGATCTTCCCGTTCTCGACCCAATAGGCCTCACTTGCCGAGAACACGAATTTGCCCGAGGTGATGTCCACCTGTCCGCCGCCGAAGTTGCTCGCGTACAGGCCCTTCTTGATGCTGGCGATGATTTCCGCGGGATCCTTGTCGCCACCGAGCATATAGGTGTTGGTCATGCGCGGCATCGGCACCGAGGCATAGCTCTCGCGTCGCCCGTTGCCGGTGGCGGCGACGCCGCTCAGGCGGGCGTTCATCGCGTCCTGCATATAGCCCTTGAGGATGCCATCTTCGATCAGCACGTTGCGCTGCGTGGTATTGCCTTCATCATCGACGTTGAGCGAGCCGCGACGATCGGCCAGTGTGCCGTCATCGAGCACGGTGACGCCCTTTGCCGCCACACGCTGCCCCAGGCGGCCGCTGAACGCGCTCGAACCCTTGCGGTTGAAGTCGCCCTCCAGGCCGTGGCCGATGGCCTCGTGCAGCAGGATGCCGGGCCAGCCGGGGCCAAGTACCACTGTCATTTCGCCAGCCGGCGCGGCGCGCGCATCCAGGTTGGTCAATGCCGCATGGACCGCCTGATCCACATACTGGGTGATGCGCGCCAAGTCAAAATAGGCCAGGCCAAAACGTCCGCCTCCGCCCGCCGAACCGATTTCGCGCCGGCCTTTCTGCTCGGCGATCACCGTCACCGACAGGCGCACCAGCGGCCGCACGTCGGCGGCCAGCGTGCCGTCGGCGCGCGCGACCAGCACCACGTCATATTCGCTGGCCAGACCGGCCATCACCTGGGCCACACGGGGGTCCTTGGCGCGCGCCAGGCGTTCCACCACTCCAAGCAGGCTGATCTTGCCGGCGCTGTCGAGCGTGGCTATCGGATCCAGGCCCGGGTAGAGCGAACGCGCGCGCGCGATCTTTTTGACAGAGGAGCGCACGCGAGCGGACTGCGCCGCGCTGGAGATGGTTCGCACCGTGCGCGCCGCATCCAGCAGCGAGGCGGCGGAAATATCGTCCGAGTAGGCAAAGGCGGTCTTCTCACCACTGACTGCGCGCACGCCGACACCCTGATCGATGCTGAACGACCCGGTCTTGACAATGCCTTCTTCCAGGCTCCAGCCCTCGGTGCGGCTGTACTGAAAATAGAGATCTGCCTGATCGACCTGATGGGCCCTGATTTCATTCAGGGCGCGGGTCAGATCGGACTCGTTCAGCCCGAACGGTTCAAGCAGCAGGGACTTGGCGATGGCCAGGCGTTCGATGGTGGGTTCACGGGAAATCATGCGGCATTTTAGTGGAGGACACGGCAGGTGCGGGCGCCTTGGCCGCGGTCTGTCGGGCCGGCTGTCAGGATTGCACCAGCCGCTTCGACTTGGCGATCGACATCAATATTCCCAGACCCATGCCCAGTGTCACCATGGCCGTGCCGCCGTAGCTGATGAAAGGCAGCGGCACACCGACCACGGGCAGGATGCCGCTGACCATGCCCATGTTGACGAAGGCGTAGGTAAAGAAGATCAGCGTGATGCTGCCTGCCAGCAACCTCGAAAACAGCGTCGGCGCTTCCAGCGCAATGTTCAGCCCGCGCAGGATCAGGAAGCCGAATCCGGCCAGCAACAACAGGTTGCCGAACAGACCGAATTCCTCCGAAAAGGCGGCGAAGATGAAGTCGGTCGTGCGTTCTGGAATGAATTCCAGATGGGTTTGCGTGCCCTGCATGAAGCCCTTGCCCCAGAAGCCGCCCGAGCCGATCGCAATCATGCCCTGGATAATGTGAAAGCCCTTGCCGAGCGGGTCGCGGGTGGGGTCCAGCAAGGTGCAGATGCGCTGTTGCTGGTAGTCGTGCAGCACCGGCCAGCGCACGCCATCGGCGCACAGCTGCGGTTCAAACCCCACCACCAGCGCGACTCCCAGCACGCCCAGCAGCAGCGGCGGCAGGATAAGCTTCCAGGAAAGGCCGGCGAAAAAAATGATCGACATTCCGGCCGACAGCACCAGAATGGCGGTGCCCAGATCGGGTTGGCGAACGATCAGGGAGATCGGCAGCGCCAGCAGCAGGCCCGCCACTGCAAAGTCGAGCGGGCGCAACTGGCCTTCACGCTTCTGGAACCACCAGGCCAGCGTCAATGGCACCGCGATCTTGAGAATTTCGCTGGGCTGGATCGTGATGCCGACATTGAGCCAGCGCCGCGCCCCTTTTTTGGTGACGCCAAAGAGGGCGACCGCAACCAGCAGCGTGATTCCAACAACGTAGAGCGGGACCGCCAGCGACATCAGCCGCTGCGGCGGAATCTGCGCCACGACGAACATGATGAAGCCGGCCAGCAGCATGTTGCGCGCGTGATCCTCGAAGCGGCTGCCCTGGTCATAGCCGGACGAATACATGGTCAGCAGGCCTGCACAGGCCAGCAAGAAGACGGCAAACGCCAGCGGTCCGTCAAAACCGCGGAACCAGGGACTGATACGCTGCCAGTGGGAGGGGCCCTTGAATACAACTGCCATCGGTGAATTATCCCTTGCCGCGGCAACTATGATGCGATCATGTCTGTTCAACCCCCGATCACCCATCTGCTTTACCTGCACGGCTTTCGCTCCTCACCAAAGTCCAGCAAGGCGCGTCAAATGGCCGCCTTGCTTGCCGCCCGCCACCCGGGCGTGGTCTGGTGGTGTCCGCAATTGCCGCCGTCACCGCGCCAGGCCATGGAGATCGTGATGCAGGGCATCGCCGACTGGCCGCGGCACAGCATGGCGGTGGTTGGATCCTCGCTTGGCGGCTTTTATGCCACCTGGGTCGCCGAGCAGACCGGCTGCCGGGCCGTGCTGCTCAACCCGGCGGTGAACCCGGCGCGCGATCTGGACCAGCATGTCGGGCAGCAGACCAGCTGGCACGACCCTGACCAGCATTTCTTCTTCCGCAGCGAGTTCGTGCAGGAATTGCGTGATCTGACGCTGGCGCAACTGACCCTGCCCGCGCGCTATCTGGCCGTCATTGCCAAGGGAGACGAACTGCTGGACTGGCGCGAGATGCAGGCGCGCTACCGCAACGCCTCGCTCCTGCTGCTCGAAGGCGGCGATCATGCGCTGACCGGTTTCGATGCGCATCTGCCCGCGCTGACGGCCTTCCTGGGCCTGCCTTGAGGCGCTGATCCGATTCGGTTTTTGCTGGGACAATGCGGTCTATGTTTGTACTATTTGAGGAAGCCGGCAAGTTCATGGCCGGGCGCGTGCTGTCGGAGGCGGAGTCGTCTGCGCAGGTCGAGTTGGACAGCGGCAAGCGGGTCAAGGTCAAGGCCGCCAACATCCTGCTGAAGTTTGACAAGCCGTCGCCATCGCAATTGCTCGCCGCCGCGCAGATCCTCAGTGAAGGCATCGAGCTGGAACTGGCCTGGGAGTTTTCGCCGGAAGAGGAGTTTGGCTTTGCCGATCTGGCGCGCGAGTACTTCAGCAGCAGTTCGAGTCAGGCGGCGAGCCTTGAGCAGCAGGCGGGAACCTTGCTGCGCCTGTTCGAGGCGCCACACTACTTTCGTCGTGCCGGCAAGGGCCGCTTTCGCAAGGCCCCGGCCGATATTCTCGCCCAGGCCCTGGCCGCGATCGAAAAGAAGAAGCAGATTGCGCTGCAAATCGAGCAGTGGGTGCACGAGCTTGGCCAGGGGCTGTGCCCGCAGGCGGTGCGCGATCAGCTGTACAAGATATTGTTCAAGCCGGACAAGAATGCGCCCGAATACAAGGCCGTGGTGGAGGCATCGCGCGCCACCCGTCTGGGGCCGCTCGAACTGCTGATCAGGGCCGGCGCGATTGACTCGCCCTACCAGTTCCACTGGAAGCGTTTTCTGCTGGAGAACTTTCCAAGGGGCACCGGCTTTGTCAGGCTCCAGGCGCCGGAGATCCGCGATGAGTTGCCGCTCTCGACAGCGCGCGCCTTCTCGATTGACGACTCGGCGACGACCGAGATCGACGACGCGCTCTCGGTCCAGGGACTGGGCAGCGGCGAGGTGCTGCTGGGCATTCACATCGCCGCGCCCAGTCTGGCGATCCTGCCCGGCAGCCCGATCGACCAGACCGGGCGAGCCCGCCTCTCGACCGTCTACATGCCGGGCTACAAAATCACCATGCTGCCCGACGAGGTGGTGCAGAGCTACACGCTGCAGGAGGGGCGCGACTGCCCGGCCGTGTCGCTGTACCTCAGGCTGGATGAAGACACGCTGGAAATCCGGGGCAGCGAAACCCGGCTGGAGCGGGTGCACATCGGGGCCAACCTGCGGCATGACCAGCTGGACGCGATCGTGACCACCGAATGGCTTGAGAACGCCGCGTTCTTGCATCAGGCCGACCCGCAGCCGCTGCTGAAGAAACGTGCGTCGCTTTCGTTCCTGTACCGCTTGGCGAAAGAGTTGAAAGCCAGGCGCGAGCGGGTTCGCTGCAAGCCCGAGACCTTCAACCGGCCGGATTACAACTTCAGGCTGGTGGGAAACGAAGGCGCCGAGCCGCAGGGCACCGAGCAGGTGCTGATCAGCGCGCGCCAGCGCGGTGCGCCGCTGGACCTGATCGTCTCGGAGGCGATGATTCTGGCCAACAGCACCTGGGGCGACTGGATGGCCGAGCTCGGCGTGCCCGGCATCTACCGCAGCCAGGCATCGCTGTTGCCGGGTGTCAAGGTGCGCATGGGCACCAAGGCGCTGCCGCACGCCGGCATCGGCGTCAAGAGCTATGCGTGGAGCAGCTCGCCGCTGCGACGCTATACCGATCTGGTGAACCAGTGGCAGATCATCGCCTGCGCGCGGCATGGCCGGACGGCCGCCCTGGTCGCGCCCTTCAAGCCCAAGGACGCCGAGCTGTTTTCCATCATTTCAAGTTTCGACGCCGCCTACTCGGCCTACAACGGGTACCAGGGCGCGATGGAGCGCTTCTGGACCCTCAAGTACCTGCAGCAAAACGCCATCACCGAAATCACCGCCACCGTGTTCAAGGACAATCTGGTGCGTGCCGACGAGTTGCCGTTGGTGCTGCCGGTGCTGGGGATCAGCGGCCTGCCGCGTGGCGCACGCTTGCGGGTCAAGCTGGGATCGATCGACGAAGTGACGCTGGATGTCAGCGGCACCCTGCTGGCACGTCTGGATGCCCTGCCCGAGGGCGCGCCGACAGACTCGCAGGACGCTGGCGCCGAGGACGAAGACGACGCGGTCTCGGGCCCGATTGCGATTGCCGTCGATGTGAGCGAGAACGACACTCAGGCTGGCCCGCCGGCCGGTGATAACGCTGCGCCGTGAAGCCGCATTCTGTTACCACCCTCCAGTTCGCCCTTGGCGCCTCGCTTCTTGTGCACCTTGCGCTGTTGTCGCTGCGCTTTGCCGATCCCGAGGCGTTCAACCGGGTGTTTCAGGACACGCCGCTTGAAGTGATTCTGGTCAATGCGCGCACCAGCGAGCGACCGGTCAAGGCGCAAGCGATTGCGCAGGCGACGATGGTCGGTGGTGGTGACGCGCAGGCTGGCCGCGCCGCCAGCCCGTTGCCGCCGGCGCCGGTCTCCCAGGCTGGCGATCAAACCGAGGTTCAGGCGCAGGCGCAACTGCAGCAACTGCAGGAGCAGCAAACCCTGTTGCTGGCCGAGGTCAAGTCCAGGTTGGCGGCAATGCCCGCGCCCGACCCGACCAAGCCGACTCCGGTTTCCGCCGATCAGCTGCAGCGGGAAGAAACGCGTCGTCAGCTGAGCAAGCTGCTGGCGGAGATAGAACGGCGCATCAAATATGAAAATCAGCGTCCGAGAACCCGCTACATCAGCCCCTCGACCCGGGAAGCTGTGTACGCGATCTATTACGATCAACTGCGACGACGGATCGAGGACAAGGGGACCGAGAATTTCCCCGAAGCGGGCGGCAAGAAGCTTTACGGCGAACTGATGATGTCGGTCACGGTCAATTCCGAAGGGCGGGTGATCAGGACCCAGATCGATCAGCCTTCAGGCAACCGGGCGCTGGATCGACGCGCTGAGGCGATCGTGCGCAGCGCCGCGCCGTTCGGCCGCTTCAGCGCGGCGATGCGCCGCGGAGCCGACCAGATCGTGATCGTCTCGCGTTTCAGGTTCACCCGCGAGGAAACTCTGGAAACCCGGCTCGACGCCAATTGAAGCCGGAGCAGGCATAAGCAGCAGGGCAGGAACAATCTATGGATCTCTATTGCATCATGGGCAACCCGGTCGAGCACAGCCAATCGCCCTGGATTCATGCGCGGTTCGCCGAACTGACCGGCCAGCAGCTGAGCTACGGCAAGCGGCTGGTCCCGCTGAACGGGTTCGCGGCCGAGGTGCATGCGTTTTTTTCCGAAGGTGGCCATGGATGCAACGTCACTGTCCCCTTCAAATTCGAGGCCGCTGCGCTGGCTTCCCGCACCAGCGAGCGCGCCAGCCTGGCGCTGGCGTCCAATGTGCTGACGCTGCAGCAGGGGCTGATCATGGCGGACAACACCGATGGCGCCGGACTGGTCAATGATATTGAGCGCAACGCCGGCCTGGCGCTGGCTGGGCGCCGGCTACTGCTGATTGGGGCCGGCGGAGCCGCCGCCGGAGTGCTGGGGCCGCTGCTGCTGGCGCGACCGGCGCACATTACCGTGGCCAATCGCTCGCTGCCCAAGGCCGAAGTCCTGGTGGCGCGCCACGCGGGCCTGGCCGGATTACAGCAGGCCGAGCTCGCGGCGCGCAGCCTGCAGAATCTGACCGGTGATTTTGATGTTGTCATCAACGCCAGCAGCAGCAGCCTCGGCGGCGCCGCGGTCCCGGTGCCGGGCAGCGTCCTCAGGACGGGCGCGCTGGCCTACGACATGATGTACGGTCCTGCCGCGCAGGCTTTCATGCGCTGGGCCGGCGAGCATGGCGCGCTGGCGCGCGACGGCCTGGGCATGCTGGTGGAGCAGGCGGCCGAGGCGTTCCTGATATGGCGCGGCGTGCGTCCGCCCTCGCGTCGGGTGCTCGATGAGTTGCGCGCGCTGATGCGCTAATAATCCACAGACGATGAAATCCTTGCTGCGTTGGCTCGGTCTGGCATTGGCAGCCGTCGTGGCGCTGCAGCTCTTCTTTGTGCTTCGGATCGCCGCCATGGCGGTGCTGGATCCCCATTCGACCTCGTTCCAGCGCTCCGAAGCCTGGCGCCTGCAATCTGAAAAGGGCCGACTGCCATGGCGCCAGCAGTGGCTTGCGTACGATCAGATATCCGATTACCTCAAGAAGGCGGTGATTGCCAGCGAAGACGACGGCTTCACCAACCATGAGGGCGTCGACTGGGACGCGCTCGAGAAGGCCTGGCAGAAGAACGCCAGGGCCGAAGCGCAAATCGCAAAGAATCAAGCCCGCAAAAGCAGCGGCGCAACGGCTGGCGCGGCCAAGCCGGCGGCGCGTCCGGCGAAGGTGGTGGGGGGCTCGACGATCACTCAACAGCTGGCAAAGAATCTGTTTCTTTCGGGCGAACGCACGCTGCTGCGCAAGGGGCAGGAGTTTGTGCTGACACTGGTGCTGGAGGCGCTGCTCAGCAAGCAGCGCATTCTGGAGATCTATCTGAACAGCGTCGAGTGGGGCGAGGGCATATTTGGCGCCGAGGCGGCGGCGCAGCACTACTTTCGCAAGCCGGCCGCGCGGCTGAGCGCCTATGAAGCCGCGCGATTGGCGGTCATGTTGCCGCGCCCTAAGTATTTTGAAAAGCTGCCCAACTCGAGCTATCTTGCGGAGCGGGCGGCGGTCATCGCGTCGCGCCTGGTGGGCGCGGAGTTGCCCTGAGGCGGAGACAGGGCCGCAATCCGGCGCGCCGCCGCAGTCGATTTATCATTGGTCCCATGCGCGCAAAGTTGATGAGCTACTTCCTGCTGGGCCTGATCCGCATCCTGACCGGCGCGCAGGCGCGCTGGTACGGCTGCCCGCCCAAGGCGGAGCAGCGGATCTACTTTGCCAATCACCAAAGCCACGCCGACCTGGTGATGATCTGGGCTGCATTGCCCAAAGAGCTGCGCGCCACCACCCGGGCCATCGCCGCCAGGGATTACTGGACCAGGACGCCTTTCAAGAAGTGGATCACGACCGCGGTCTTCAACGTGATCTATGTGTCGCGCGAGCACAGCGCCGACGAGGACCCGCTGGAGCCGCTGTTCGAGGCGCTGGAGCATGGCGACTCGATCATCCTGTTTCCGGAAGGCACGCGCGGCAATCAGGACGAGCCCCAGGCCTTCAAGGCCGGACTCTACAACCTGGCGTGCAAGTTTCCGGCGGTCGAACTTGTGCCGGCCTGGATCAACAATGTTCAGCGCGTGATGCCCAAGGGCGAGGTGGTGCCGGTACCGGTGCTGTGTTCTGTCACCTTTGGCGCGCCAATTCATTTGCAGCAGGGCGAGGAGCGTCGGGCCTTTCTGGAGCGCGCGCGCCGCGCCGTCATTGCGTTGCGGGACGTTTAACCCCATGTACCAGTTCCTGAAACATCTGAATGCCACGCAGCAGGTGGGCGCGCTGTTCACCATCGTGTTCGGCATCCTGCTGCTGGCCAGCGGTGTCGCCGTGTTGCTTTCGATGCGCGAACTCGGCGACAGCGACCGCGCTGAGCGCCAGCGCAGCGACCTGCGCAATTTTGAGGGCGTTCTGCAGACCAGCTGGCTTGTGATGCTGGTGTTCTGGGTCGGCTGGCTGGCCGGCGACTGGGTTGCGCTTGTGCTGTTCGCTCTGGTGTCGTTCTTTGCGCTGCGCCAATTCATGACGCTGTCACCGACTCGCCGCGGGGACCACCGCAGCCTGGTGCTGGCCTTCTTTGTCGTGCTGCCGGTCCAGTATGCGCTGGTCGGGCATGAACTGTTCGACCTGTTCACGGTGTTCATCCCGGTCTACGTGTTCCTGGCAATCCCGGTGACCAGTGCGCTGGCCAACGATCCGCAGCGGTTTCTCGAACGCAATGCCAAGCTGCAGTGGGGCATCATGGTCTGCATCTACGGCATGAGCCATGTGCCGGCCCTGCTGCTGCTCGATTTTGCCGACTACGACAAGAAGAATGCGTTTCTGGTCTTCTTTCTGGTGCTGGTGGTGCAGACCAGCATGATCGCGCAGCATCTGGCCTCGCGCAGGATCAAGAGGCCGCCTGTTGCGCCGGACATCAGCCAGAGCTTCAACTGGCCGAGCTGGTGGATCGGGATTGGGGTTGGCAGCGCGCTGGGCGCGCTGCTGGCGGGTATCACGCCCTTTGTGCCGGGTCAGGCCTTTGCCCTGTCACTGATCGCCTGTGTCGCCGGGTCATTCGGGCATCTGGTGATGAAAGCGCTCAAGCGTGACCGCGGCATTCCGATCTGGCGCGACCGCGGCAAGGCGATCACCGGCGCCGGCGGCCTGCTGGATCGGGTCGACGCGCTGTGCTTTGCGGCGCCGGTCTTCTTTCATTCGGTTCGATGGTATTTTGGACTCTAGGAGCGGGATGAGAATCCTCGGCATCGACCCCGGCTTGCGCACCACCGGCTTTGGCGTGATTGATGTCGAGGGCGCGGCGCTGGCCTACGTCGCCAGCGGCACCATCAGTACCGTCCACATTGAAAAAGGCCAGTTGCCGGCCCGGCTCAAGGTGCTGTTCGACGGCGTACGCGAAGTGATAGTGCGCTATCAGCCGGTTTGCGCCTCGGTCGAGATCGTGTTTGTCAACGTCAATCCGCAATCGACCCTGCTGCTGGGCCAGGCCCGCGGCGCCTGCATCACCGCGCTGGTGTCGTCGGATTTGCCGGTGGCGGAATACACGGCGCTGCAGATGAAGCAGGCGGTGGTGGGCTATGGGCGCGCTGACAAGTCGCAGGTGCAGGAGATGGTGCGCCGCCTGCTGGCCCTGCCGGGACTGCCCGGTTCGGACGCCGCCGATGCGCTGGGCCTGGCGATCACCCATGCCCATGCGGCCAAGGCGCTCGCGCGGCTGGCGCTGGCCGACGGCGTGATCGGCGCGGGCAGCGGAAAATACAAGGCTGGACGCAGCCGCTGAGCGGTCCGCTTTGTCCAGTAAGATGTGGATTCGCCACTTTTGTTAGCCAAGGAATCCGAGGGTTATTTATGAGTCAGACACGCAGCACCCATATTCGTAGCGTCGCCCTGGTGGGCCATGGCGCGGTCGGCAAGACGACGCTGGCCGAGAGTCTTCTGGCCGCCGCCGGCGCGATCAAGAGCCGGGGGTCGGTTGAAAAAGGCAATACCGTCTGCGACTTCGACCCGATCGAGAAAGAGCTGGGGCATTCGCTGCAGGCCGCGGTGGTCGGCTTTGACTGGAGCGGCGCCCAGATTCATCTGATCGACACGCCCGGCTACCCGGACTTTTTGGGCCAGTCGATGAGCGCCCTGGCCGCGGTCGATACCGCGCTGGTCGTGGTCAACGCCCAAACCGGCATTGAGCTTGCCACCGAGCGCATGTTCGCGCTGGCCGGTGAACGCGGCCTGTGCCGCATGATCGTGATCAACAAGATCGACGCCGACAACGTGGATCTGCCGGCGCTGGTGAACGAGATTCGGGAGCGCTTTGGCAAGCAGTGCCTGCTGCTCGATCTGCCGACGCACAATGGCCAGGACGTGGTGGAGTTGCTGGGCCATGACGATGGTGAGAGCGATTTCGCCTCGGTGGCCGCAGAGCACCGCAGCCTGATCGACCAGATCGTCGAGGAAGACGACAGTCTGATGGCGAGCTACCTTGAAACCGGTACCGATCCGACGCTGGAACAACTGCACGAGCCGTTTGAGCGGGCCTTGCGCGCCGGGCATCTGATCCCGATCCTGTTTGTTTCAGCCAGGACCGGCGCCGGTGTGCCGCAACTGCTGGATGCGCTGGCCAAGCTGGCGCCGAACCCGGCAGAGGGCAACCCGCCGCCTTTTTACCGCACCGAACCGGGCGCCGAGCCGCAGGTTTTCCAGGCTCAGCCTGACGACGAACGGCACGTGCTGGCGCATGTGTTCAAGGTCGTGATCGACCCCTTCATTGGCAAGCTTGGCATCTTCCGGGTGCACCAGGGAACGATCCGGCGCGATGCCCAGCTGTTTGTCGGCTCGGCCAAGCGGCCGTTCAAGGTGGCGCACCTGTACCGTCTGCAGGGCAAGGATCACAT
Source organism: Rhodoferax sp. (assembly GCA_049315845.1). Lineage (GTDB taxonomy): Bacteria > Pseudomonadota > Gammaproteobacteria > Burkholderiales > Burkholderiaceae_C > Rhodoferax. The sequence continues at coordinate 3,288 of JBMOJJ010000053.1, read as the reverse complement.
CGAGGTGCCCGATCTGGTTCCAGGCGACATCGGCGCCGTTGCCAAGGTCGACGAGATTGAATTTGACTGCGTGCTGCACGATTCGCACGACGAAGACCACATCCACCTCAAGCCGCTGGCCTTCCCGCAACCGATGCACGGCCTGGCGGTGCAGACGCGGCGCAAGGGAGACGAGCAGCGACTGTTCGACATCCTGCACAAGCTGGAGCTGGAAGACCCCTGCTTCAAGGTCGAACGCCATCCCGGCACCAACGAAACCGTGATCCGCGGCCTGGGTGACATGCATCTGCGCGCCAAGCTCTCAAGGATGCAGCAGCAGTACAAGCTCGAACTTGACACCAGCGTGCCGCAGATCGCCTACCGCGAGACCATTACCGGCAACGCCGAGGGCCACTGCCGCCACAAGAAGCAGAGCGGCGGCGCCGGGCAGTTCGGCGAGGTGATGCTGCGCGTGGAGCCGCTGCCTCGGGGTTCGGGCTTCGAGTTTGTCGACATCGTCAAGGGCGGCGCGATCCCGGGTGTTTTCATGGCGGCGGTGGAGAAGGGCGTGCGCCAGGCGCTGGCCGAAGGCGTGGTGGCCGGTTATCCGGTGCATGACCTGCGTGTGATCGTGCATGACGGCAAGACCCACGCGGTCGATGGCAAGGACATTGCGTTCACCTCGGCCGGCCGCAAGGCGACCATCGACGCGGTGCGCCAGGCGCGCCCGATCGTGCTGGAGCCGCTGGTCAACATCGAGGTGTTGGCACCCGAGGCGACGATCGGAGACCTCACGGGCGACCTGGCCAGCAAGCGCGGCCAGGTCACCGGCACGCACCCGAGGCCAGCCGGCGCGGTTGCCATCAGCGGCCTGATTCCGCTGGCCGAACTGGGGGATTACCAGGGGCGCCTGAAGTCGCTCACGGCGGGCGAGGGCTCCTACAGTCTCGCGTTCTCGCACTATGCGCCGGTGCCCGACAGCACCCAGCAGCAGCTGGCCAGCAAATACAAGGCGGTCAATCTGGATGACGACGCGCCCGGCGCTTCGACCCGATGAGCCGCATTCTTCTGGCCTACTCGACCACCGACGGTCACACCGGGCGCATTTGCGAGCGGCTGCAGCAGGTGATCGAGCGCCAGGGGCACAACGCGAGCGTGCTGCTGCTGGCGCAGGCCGATGCGGCCGATCTGGCGGGCTTCGACGCGATCGTCATCGGTGCCAGCATCCGCTACGGCAAGCATCAACCCCAGGTTGCGCAATTCATCGCGCGCCACCAGGCGCTGCTGCAGAGCAAGGCGAATGCGTTCTTCACGGTCAACATCGTGGCGCGCAAGCCGAACAAGAACCGGCCCGAGAACAACCCCTACCTGATCAAGTTCCTGCGGGGCATCAGCTGGAAACCGAAGCTGCTGGGGGTCTTTGCCGGCAAGCTGGATTACCCGCGCTACCGTTTCTTCGATCGCCTGATGATCCGCTTCATCATGCTGATCACCAACGGCCCGACCGACCCCAAGTCGGTGGTCGAATTCACCGACTGGAGCGAAGTGGAGGCCTTTGGCCTGCAGCTGACTGAAATGGTCTGAGCCGCCTCAGGGCTTTGCCTGCAGACCCAGGCCAGCCTTGCCGCGCGCATCGGCGATCTCGGCTTCCACCTGCGCTGCGTCGCTTGATCCAGGCGGCAGCACGGTCAGCACCTTTTCCCAATGGGCAATGGCCTGCTTGTAGTCGGCGCGCCGATAGGCCGCAGAGCCGGCCAGCATCAGCGCCATCGGGTGTTTCGGATCCAGCACCAGCGCCTTGTTGATCAGTGCCAGCGGACGCCCCTCGAGACTGTTGGTGCGCATCGCCAGCAGGTCCGCGTACTGGGTCAGCAGGTCCGGGTCGCTGTCAACCAGTTTGCCGGCCTTGGCAAAAGCCTGTTCAGCCTCCGGCAGACGCCCCTGCACCTTGTAGGCGCGCGCCAGGCGGACCCAGCCCGCCAGATCGTCCGGATTCGTTTTCAGACGCGCGGCCAGCGTGTCGATCATCTGGTTGACTTTTTCTGGCGTCATGGCGCCTGCGGCCGCAGGGTCGACCGGCGGCATTTTTCCGGTGTCGGACGCGGTCGCCTTGGCGCCCGGACTGGCCCGGCTTGCGGCCGGCAGGCCGGCCTTGCCGCGCGCCTCGGCGATGTCGGCCTCCACCTGCTGGGCGTCGGGTGAGCCGGGGTCCAGCACCAGCAGCAGTTTCTCCCACTGCGCGACCGCAAAGGCGAAATCGTTTCGGCGATAGGCCGCCACACCGGACATCATCAGACCCATCGGGTGCTGCGGGTTCAGACTCAGCGCCTTGTTGACCATTTCAAGCGGTTTGCCCTCGATGCTGTTGTTGGCGCGCACGGCCAGCAGGTCGGCATAGTCAACCAGCAGATCGGGCTCGGAATTGACCAGATCACCGGCCTTCAGGAAGGCTGCTTCAGCCTCGGCGAGCTTGCCCATGACCTTGTACGAGCGCGCCAGCATCGCCCAGCCTTTGGGGTTGTCCGGATTGGCCTTCAGGCGCGCCGCCAGTGCGTCGACCATGGTCGCGACCTGATCGTTGCTGGCTTTTTGGGCTGCCACCGGGTCGATCGCAGCGGGAGAACCCAGCCACCAGTACATCATGCCGGCTCCGAGCGGCAACAGCAAGGTGATCATGGCCGCGGTCCGGCGTCCGCTCCAGAAACTGCCGGCGGACGTGGACGAGACCAGCGCCGACTCCTCGGTGTCGTCGAGCAGCCGCAACTGCAATTCGTCGCGACTTGCCTCACAGTCGGCCGCGCTGATCACGCCGCGCGCCAGATCGCGCTCCAGCGCTTCCATTTGGTCACGGTAGATCGCCGCATTCAGGCCCTGGCTCGAGACCCCGGCGCCGCTGGCCGGCCACAGCAGCGGACGCACCAGCCAGGCCAGTGCCAGCAGCGTCAAGAGGGCTGAGATTGCAATAAAAACAGTCATGAGGGAAGTTCCGTATCTTTGAGAAGGGACTGCGCCTTTCGGCGCTGGTCCGCGTCGAGCACCGGTGCGGCACTGTTGCTCTGGTTGCGCCGCACCATGCGCACCAGAAAGAACAGGGCGCCGATCAGCAGCAGGAACGGACCGAACCACAGCATCCAGGTGATCGGCTTGACAGGTGGGCGGTAGCGCACGAAGTCACCGTATCTGCTGACCATGTATTCCATGATCTCGGCGTCGCTCTTGTTGGCCTTGATCAGCGTGCGCAGTTCGCGCCGCAGGTCCAGCGCCAGGTCGGCACGGGACCCGGCCAGCGACTCATTTTGGCAAACCAGG
>JBMOJJ010000052.1:0-16068 GCA_049315845.1 Rhodoferax sp. | reverse complement strand
GCCAGGCGCAGGCCGCCGGGCTGACCCTGTTGCACAAGCCGGTGCGACCGGCCAAGCTGCGCAGCCTGCTGCGGCATCTGACGCAGCCCGGGTCGCTTGCCTGATTCAAGCTGCTGGCAGTCCATGCTGCCAGACCGGTAATTTCAACTATCTTTGTCGCTGCCGGTCTGGAACATCCGCGTGAAATCACAGCACTGATGCGCGAGCATCACAATGGAGGATGTCAACGCACTGCGGCGATCGCCCTTGTACATTGCCACATAGTCAATCGCGGGCAATGCAGGCGTACATGGGATCACCATCAAAGCGTCAGCGGCGAGCATCGGACTCAGGAAGACCTTTGGGAAGTAGCTGATACCCAAACCAGATACTGCCAGACCCATCAGCGCCAACACATTGTTCATGACGATGGTATTTGCGGGCTGAACCCCCAACGCCTTCATCCATTTGTCGTAAATCAGCCCGACGCCTGACTTGCTGCCCTGGATCAGCATGCGGTGTGTTGCCAGTTCATGCAGGCGAAAAACCCTGTCTGGCTCCACAAGTCCGGGTCTGCACATCCACGCACTTTCAACCTGGCCAACGACCTTGGAAGAAAAGTGCGGGTCTGCGAATACGTCGGGCACAAAGACCAGATCAAGCTCATCAGCGAGGAGCTTGTCGCGCAGGTTGCCACTTGCATCGACGTCAGGCTCGATGGTCACCTTCGGGTAGTGAAGCTGGATCAGCTCGACCAGCCGAGGCAGCCAGGTCATGGCAGTGACTTCGGTGATGCCTATGCGAAAGCGGCGTTCTATAACCTCCAAACTGCTGAATTGTTCGATCGCCGAGTCCCTTTGCTCGAGCAGGTTCCTGGCCAGTACGAACATCTCCTCGCCCTTTTCGGTCAACCTGGCGGACCGTTGACTGCGATCAAAGAGGTCAGTCTTGAAAACCGCCTCCAGTTCCTGCACCCGCTTGGACACTGCTGACTGCGATGTGTGCAGTTTCTGCGCCGCTTGCGAGAAGCCGCCCAACTGGGTGACCCAGTACATGGCCTCAAGTTGCTTGAAAGTCATCATCCCCAATGCACCTAGGCAGTTACACTCAATCGATCACTTTTTTTCGCTTTGATTAATCGAAAAATATCGCTTTTGCTGATTCTAGATGACCCCAATAATGCAGGAAATATTTCAGCATTGCCTCTCAAATCAGGAAAGAGCGTCGTGGTAGCCCCCAGTTTTGTCGTCAATCAGCCCCCGTCACTGGCCCCTCTGGCCCTTGTCGAGGCGTTCCAAAATGTTGTCACACCCCACATCAGTGACAACCTGCAGCGCTTGTCGGGCATTGTCGGATTGCAGCGCTTCCATCGAAGCAAGAAATTGGTCGGCACGGCGTTCACGGTCAAGACGCGGCCGGGCGACAACCTGCTGATCTACAAGGCGTTGATGATGCTGTCACCCGGGCACGTGCTCGTGGTCGACGGTGCAGGCGACATGACCAACGCCCTGATCGGCGAACTGATCATGCTCTACGCGCAGCAAAGGGGCTGCGCGGGCTTCGTTGTGGATGGCGCGATCCGCGATTCGGCGGCCTACCACGATGCCGATTTCCCATGCTACGCGCGCGGCGTGAGTCACCGCGGTCCCTACAAGCTGGGTCCCGGCGCCATCAATGTGCCGGTCACGGTCGGCGGGCAGGTCGTCCAGCCCGGCGATCTGGTCGTTGGCGACGAAGACGGCGTGGTCACCTTGGCGCTGTCGGATGCCGACCGGCTGCTGGACGCAGTGAAGAAGACTGTCGGCCTGGAAGATGCGATCAAGGCCGAGATCGCGACCGGCCAGGTGCAGCAGTCCTGGCTGGAAAAAGCCCTTTCGCCGCACGGTCTGTAGACGACGATTTCTTTCCTGCAGCATTGGAGTTCAATTGAGAAGTTTGCTTGCCAACCGCCTGAGCACCGTCAAGCCATCGCCCAGCATGGCCGCCAAGCTGCACGTCGACAATCTGCGCGCAGCTGGCAAAAATGTCATAGATTTCACGATTGGCGAGCCCGACTTTCCGACCGCGGCGCACATCGTTCAAGCGGGCGTAGACGCGCTGATGCGTGGGGACACCAAGTACACGGCCGCGAGCGGAATTCCTGCGTTGCGACAGGCCATAGCAGGCAAGCTCGAACGCGAGAACCAGTTGACCTTCAAACTGGAGGACATCGTGGTGGGCTCAGGCGGCAAGCACGTCATCTTCAACGCATTCGCAGCGACTTTGAACGAAGGCGATGAAGTCGTGATTGCCGCACCTTATTGGGTTTCGTACCCGGACATGGTCGTGATCAACGGCGGTATTCCCGTCATTGCGTCAGGCGATCCCCGAAACGCACTCAAGCTCTCGCCCGCAGCGCTTGAAGCAGCCATCAGTCCAAAGACGCGCTGGGTGGTGCTCAACACGCCGAACAATCCATCGGGAGCGGTGTACACCCCTCGGGAATTGGAAGCGCTTTGCGCGGTGCTCCTCAAGCATCCAGAGGTGTGGCTGCTGACGGACGAAATCTACGAGCACTTTGTCTACGGCGCCGCCAAGCACGTTTCGCCTCTGAACGTGGCGCCAACGCTGGCGCCGCGAACGCTCATCGTCAACGGCGTGTCCAAGGCCTATGCGATGACCGGTTGGCGGATCGGCTACGGCGCGGGACCGGCGCCACTGATCAAGGCCATCTCCATGTTGATTTCGCAGAGCACCTCCTGCTCGTCCTCTTTAGGCCAGGCCGCGGCGGTGGTCGCGCTCAATGGACCTCAGAATTGCGTGCGGGACGCTGCAGCCCTCTTTTCTGGGCGAAGGGATCGAATGGTTCAGTTGCTTCTATCCATTCCCGGAATCGAGTGTGGTGTGCCGGACGGCGCCTTCTACGTGTTTCCATGCGTAAGCGGGCTGATTGGAAGGACAACCCCAAAAGGAAAAGTGCTTGCGTCCGATGTCGATGTCATGATGTACCTTCTTGAGGAGGCCAACGTCGCCACGATAGATGGCAAATCCTATGGCATGTCGCCTTATCTGCGCATGTCTTTTGCAACTTCCACCGAACTGATCGAGGAGGGCTGCAGAGCCATCCATGATGCGGTTCGTGTTCTGATTTAACTTTGACCCTCCCTGCCTGCTCTTCATAAGGAAATTCCCATGCTAAAAACTGCATCTTCCATCGTTGCCGGCGCCTGCTTGGCACTTGTTGCCTTGTCGGCGTGCGCAGATCAGCTGGCGGACATCAAGTCGAAGAACTTGCTTGTCTGCGGCACATTGGGTACCGCGGAACCCTTCAGCTTTCCTGACCCGCAGACCCGAGAGATTCAGGGTTACGACGTCGATTTCTGCAAGGCCATGGCCAAATCGCTCGGCGTCAAGCTGGAAGTGAAGATGATTTCCGTCGCTGCACGCATCCCGGAACTTCAGCAGGGTCGCGTCGATTTGGTGATCGCCAACCTGGGCTGGACCGCCGAGCGGGCCGAGCAGATTGCTTTCAGTCACCAGTACTTTGCGAGCGAACAAAAAATCGCGGCAAGAAAAGACAGCGGCTTCACAACCCTCAAGGACCTGGCCGGCAAACGCGTGAGCGCGGTCAAGGGTTCGTCGTCCGAGATCGCTGTGCGCAGATCCATTCCCAGCGCCACGACCGTCACCTACCAGGATCCCGCCAGCGCATTTCTCGCCATGCAACAAGGCAAGGCGGACGGCTTCGCACTTTCTGAATTGGCACTTGTGAAGTTCAGGGAGCAATCCGAAAGCACAACACCGATCGTGATGATCGAGCCGTCCCTGATCCTCGAGCCCTGGGGTATCGGCATGCGCAAGGAAGAGGCTGCGCTCATCAAGCACGTGAACGGCACCCTGGAGTCGCTGGACAAATCCGGAGAAGCTCTGCAGATCTTCAACAAGTGGATGGGTGTCAATACCCTTTACAGGATGCAGCGCGGCTTCAAGATCGAGCAAATCAAAGGTTGATCAAGAGCTGATCAGGGGCGCCGCTTCCTTGCCGGCCATGCCATGAGTGTCAAGCTGGATTTTTCAGTTCTTCTGCGCGACGAGTATCCGCGCATGATACTCAATGGCCTGGTCACGATGTTCGAACTGACGGCGCTGGCCTGGCTGCTTGCCGTCGTTGTTGGCACGGTGCTGGCCCTGATCCGGATGAGCAATAGCCGCATCGCTCAGGCATTCGTGGCCACCTATGTCGAGGTTCATCAAAACGTGCCCATGCTGGTGCAGATCTTCATCTGGTATTTCGGCATTCCGGCACTGCTGCCCAAAGATGTCCAGCATTGGTTCAACACTCACAACAGCGAGTTCCTGTTCGCCTTCATTGCCGTCGGCCTGTGCGCAGCGGCCTACATATCGGAGAGCTTGCGAGGCGGCATCCGCTCGATTCCGAAATCCCAGGTCGAGGCGTCGCGCGCGCTTGGCTTGAGTTTCCTGCAGTCCTCGCGACTTGTGGTGCTGCCCCAGGCAATCCGGATTGCTCTGCCGACACTGATCAGCCACACGGTGCTTCTCTTCAAGAACACCAGCTTGGCCATGACCATCGGCGTTGCGGAGCTGACCTATGCGACACGAGAGATAGAGAGCCAGTCCTTCCAGACCGTCGAGGTCTACCTGTTCTCGACCATGGTTTACCTTATGGTGTCGCTGCTGATCATGGGCGCCGGGACCATGCTCGAAGACCGTTACCGCGTCAAGGCAAGGTGAGCCGTGGGTGACGTCTTCACTATCCTTCGCGACAACTGGATGCTGCTTCTGATTGGCCAGTATCCGTCCGGCCCACTCGGCGGTCTGGCCATCACGGTATTGTTGTCGGTCCTGGGTCTGCTGCTTGCGTTTCCGCTCAGCGTGGGCATTGCAGTGGCCCGCATCAGCCCGTTTGCCTGGCTGCGCCGACCGGCGATGGTCCTGATCTATGTGGTTCGCGGCGTGCCGCTTGTGATGTTCATCTTCTGGGTCTACTTCTTTGTTCCGCTTCTGATCGGGCGCACCGTCGGCGGCTTCACGACGATGGTGGTAACGCTCGTGATCTACCAGGCGGCCTATCTCGCGGAGATCGTCCGCGCGGGCATCGAGGGCTTGCCGCAGGGGCAAGCTGAAGCGGCGCGGGCCGTCGGCCTGAGCTATATGCAGACAATGATCAAAGTGCTCTTGCCCCAGGCGCTCTACAACATGGTGCCCGCGATGATCAGCCAGTTCGTCTCCACCATCAAGGAGACCTCGCTGGGATACGTGATCAGCGTCAATGAGCTGACCTTTGCAGCCAACCAGATCAACAGCACCTTGTTGACCAAGCCGTTTCAGGTCTACTTCATTTTGGCGGCCATGTACTTCACTCTCTGTTTTTCGCTGACGCAGTTTGCGCGCTATATGGAGGCTCGCATCGCAGCCAAACGGGCCGGAACGGCAAAGCCTAAAACGGCGCTCAAGGATGTCGGCGCCAAGGCGCTTTCACCCGTCTAGCCCGGGTTCACCGCAGGGAACTCTTATGACCACCGATCCAGGCAATGCCCCAATGATCAACTTCAAGGGCGTCAACAAATGGTACGGCGACTACCATGCGCTCAAGGACATCGTCGCCCAGGTTACAAAGGGCGAAGTGGTCGTCGTCTGCGGTCCGTCCGGTTCGGGCAAGTCGACGCTGCTGAGGACCGTCAACCGGCTTGAGGCGATCCAGAAGGGAACGATTGAGTTTGACGGGCAGAACGTGCACTCTCCAGAGCTTGACCTCAACAGGTTTCGCAGCCATGTCGGCTTCGTGTTCCAGAGTTTCAACCTGTTTCCGCACCTCTCGGTCGCTGAAAATATCATGCTTGCGCCGGTCAATGTTCTCAAGCGCAAGCGAGCCGACGCCAGGGGCCGCGCGATTGACCTGCTGGAGCGGGTAGGACTGGCTGAGAAGATCGATGCCTACCCCGGGCAGCTTTCGGGCGGTCAACAACAACGGGTGGCCATCGCCAGGGCGCTCGCGATGGAGCCGCCGGCCATGCTGTTCGATGAGCCCACCAGTTCGCTCGACCCCGAAATGGTGGGCGAGGTCTTGCAGGTCATGAAGGGCCTGGCACGCGAGGGCATGACCATGATGTGTGTCACGCACGAAATGAATTTCGCGCGTGAAGTCGCCGACCAGGTCTGGTTCATGGACCAAGGCCGCCTGATCGAGGCCGACACGCCCGGAGAGTTCTTTTCGCGCCCCAAGAGTGATCGTGCCCGCGCCTTCCTTTCCGACCTTCGTTCGCACTGAGCAACAGATTCTGGCCGCCAGATTCGGTGCTCCGGTGCCCTGAGCAGAAAAGGCCCGCATTGCGGGCCTTTTTCACTACCCAGACATCCTGGATCTGTCGCCTTTTGGACCGTTGTGACAGTCATAGCAGCCGACCTTCTGGATGGTGCCTGCCGGGCGTAAAGCTTGATGAAGCCGGCAATCCTTTGTAAGGTTGACAACCATTTGGGCATTGAAGAAGCGTGAAGCCGACTTCATCCCCCACACCGCGCCTTGGGTCGAGCTCGCCAGGCCGCTTGCGCCCGCGCTGCCGGCTACTTGGATCCAGCCAGAGACTTTTGCAGGATTCCAAGCACCGTGTTCAGATCTTCGATCGGCACCTGGCCGGGTGCCGAACTGCTGGCACCGACCGCAAAGGTCAGAGCCGAGCCAAAGGCCCAGCCAAACAGCCGCGTCAAGGAGCCGTAGGGACCCATCGACATGCTGATCAGCGGGATTCTCAGCTTCTGGCTGGCGCTCAGGGTGGCGCCGAGCAGCGTCAGAACGTCTTCCAGGTTGCGCGGCATGACCGACACTTTGGCGATGTCGGCGCCAAGGCGATCTGCCTGCAGAAAGCGCTGATTGAGTGCCTCCAGAGCGGGCGTGAAAGAAAAATTGTGAAACGACAGGATCAGCTTGATGTCATTGGCTTTGCAGGCCGCACGCACCTGGCTGATGTGCGTCGGGTCGTTGCTCATCTCGAAATCGATGACGTCGATCTGCCGGCTTTCGCAGACCGCGGCATAGAGCGCAACGACCTCGTCTTCGGACAGCGCGATCTTCTCCCCCCCTTCGCGGACCGAACGGCGGGTAAAGAGCAGCGGCACCTCGCCGGCCGCCTGCCTGATGCTGGCGGCCAGGGCAATCACCGCAGCGCTATCGCCGATGCCGTCGAAAAAATCAACCCGCCATTCAAGAATGTCCGGACTCTTGGCCAGAACCACCTGCAGTTCCGCCAGTAGGTTGTCGCGCGTGCGGCCAACCAGCGGGGTGCAGATGATGGGAAACTTCCCGCCGGCCACGGGCCTTCCGTGCAGCTCGATCGGCTTGGCTGTTTGCATGTCAACTTGCTCCGTTCAAAGTCTGATTATCGACAAGTGCGGGAAATCGGTGCTCAGGCTCAATGCGTTACATAGCCCATGGTTTGCGGCAGCCAGAGCACCAACTGTGGGAACAGCGTAATCAGCAACAGCGCCAGCATCAGCAGCGCCGTGAAAGGCAGGCCCTCCCGAACCATGTCGCGCAGCGGGATGCCGGTCAGCGCGTTGGTGACGAACAGCAGCATGCCGAAGGGCGGAGTCACCAGGCCGATCATCATGTTGACGACCACCATCACGCCGAAGTGAACAAGGTCCAGCTCCAGCAGCCGGGCCGCCGGAATCAGCATCGGCACAAACACCAACAGCAGCACCGAAACATCCAGAAAACAGCCCAGCACCAGAAATACCGCATTCACCATCAGCAGGAACTGCAACTGCCCCAGGTGCAGGCTGCCGACCCACAGCGCCAGCTGATTTGGAATGCCTTCGGTTGCGAAGGCGTAGTTCAGCAGGTAGGCCGAGGCGATGATCATGGTGACAACGGCGCTCGCGCGCAGCGACTCCAGTGTGACGATGAACAGGGCGGCCGGCGAAAAAGCTCGATAGACCCCGGCCGCCAGTATCAGCGCGTGCAGCGCCGCCACGGCAGCGGCTTCGGTCGGTGTGAAGACCCCCGAGTAGATGCCAGCCAGCAAGACCACCGGAAGCGTCAGTGGCAGCAAGCCGCGCGACACGATACCCGGCAATTCGCCGGGCTTGATCGGGTCGTCCTTGGGCATGTTGCGGCGTGTGGCGATGATATGCACGCCGATCATCAACAGCGCGGCCATCATCAGACCCGGCACCACGCCGCCAAGAAACAGCGCTCCGACCGATGTTCCCGATACCAGCGCATAGATCACCATTGGGATCGAGGGCGGGATGATCGGGCCGATCGTGGCGCTGGCCACCACGACGGCGCCGGCAAAGCCGGGCGTGTACTCGGGCTTCTTCAGCATCTGCCGGATTGTCACCAGGCCGGGTCCGGCAGCGTCAGCGATGGCGCTGCCGCTCATGCCGGAGAAGATCACGCTGACCAGAATGTCGACCTGCGCCAGGCCGCCGCGCATGCGTCCCACCAGAACGCGGGAAAAGTCGAACAGGCGCTCGCTGATGGTGCCGGCGTTCATCAGGTTGGCCGCGAATACAAACAGCGGCACCGCCAGCAGCACATAGCCGCTGTAAAGGCCATTGAGCACCTGTTCCGCGGCCAGCCCCAGGTCCTGGCCCTTGACGATCAGGTAGGCGATGCCGCTGGCCAGCATCGCAAACGCGATCGGCGCGCGCAGCAGCATGCCCGCCACCAGCACTGCCAGCAGGGTCAGCAGCGCCGCACTCATAGATGGTTGCGCCAGTCACGTCCGAGCAGCCGGTACAGGCGCCAGGCGTAGCGCGCGGCCAGCGCGAACAGCAGCAGCGCGAAAGGCGCAAATACCCAGTTGAAGGGCAGGCCCATGACCGGCGTGGTCTCGCGCCGCATGAAGTGGATATAGTCCAGCGAGCCGGGCAAGCCCCATGCGGCCAGCACGCCAATCAGCGCGCAGCCGGCGATGGCCATCGCGCGCTGCAGCCGCGCGCCGGCCTTCTGGTAGAGCAGATCGAAGGCGACGTTTTCCCGGTCCCGGCAGACCAGCGCGGCGCCCCAAAGAATGGCCCACAAATACAGGATCACCGCCGCCTCGTCGGTCCAGGCCAGCGGCTTGTTGAAAACGAAGCGCGCCACCACCTGCACCACAAACACCAGAAACAAAAGCGTGAACAGCAGCACGCCGAAGGCATTGGCCGCGCGGCGCATGTGGTTCAGCATCGCCTGGCTTACCGGGTCGCGTTGATGCGTTCCAGCAGTCCTTTGGGCCAGACCTTGGCGTAATCGGATTGAAGGTAGGTGGCCTGAACCGATTTGTGAAACGCATCCAGGTCGGGCGTCGTCACGCTCAGGCCCTGGCCTTTGAAGTAGTCGACCAGCTGCCTTTCATCGGCAATGCGGTTTTCGTTGTTGTAGCTGGCGGCCGCCTGCGCGGCGCTTTTCAGTTTGCCTTTCTGGTCCGGGCTCAGACTGTCCCACAGCTTGTTGGAGACGCCGATGAAGAGCACGTCCACCAGGTGACTGGTCAGGGTGATCTGCTTGGTGACCTCGAAAAACTTCGCGCTCTTGACCGTCGGCAAAGGGTTGTCCTGCGCGTCGATGGTGCCGGTCTTCAGTCCCAGGTAGACCTCGCCGAACGCCAGCGGCGTCGCGGTGGCGCCCAGCGCTTCGCCCAGAAAGAGCCATTCGCGGCTGCCCGGCATGCGAAGCTTGACGCCTTTCAGGTCGGCTGGCGTGTTGACTTTTCGCAGGTCGCGCAAATTGAGCTGGCGCGTGCCGTAGTAGATCGGCGCCAGCACCGTGATGTCCATCTTCTCGCTGACCCGCTTGAACAGTTCCTCGCCGATCGGTCCGTTGAACACTTTCATCAGGTGCGCCGGATCGCGAATCACATAGCCGGCGGTAAAGATGGAAAACTCGGGGATCAGCTTGGCCACGTCAAAGGCGGATATCGTCGCCATCTCCAGGTTGCCGCGCGCCATGGCCACCGGCTCCGCTCCCTGTTTGAACAGCGAGGCGTTCAGACTGATCTGCACATCGAACTGGCTGGGCGCCGATTTATCCAATTGCTCCTTCAAAACCGGCCACATGCGCGCGTGCCAGTCATCGGAGACGGCCGGCGTGGAGATGCGCAGCGGATGCCGGCTTTGGCCCCAGGCCTGTCGCGTTGCCAGACAGAACGTCGCGGCGAGCGTCAAGCAGGTGCGGCGTCGGAGCGTGGTTTGAGCAGGTTCGGGGCGGGTCAATGGCATCATGGCAGGTTTTTGAACTGATGTTGCGGCATTCCGCAACATCGACAATCGTATACCGAACGTGGCATGATATGCGCCAATTTGACGCAACTCCTCTTCGATGCATACCGAAAGCACCCTCTCAACTTTCGTCGCAAGTGATGGCGACAACCTTGCCATCCAGGACTGGCCGCTGGAACACGGGCAGCCCCTTCGCGGCGTGGTCCTGCTGGTGCACGGGCTGGGTGAGCATGCCGGCCGTTACGAGCACGTGGCGCGCCGGCTCAACGAATGGGGCTATGCGGTGCGCGGGCACGACCAGTTCGGTCACGGCGAGTCCGGCGGCCCGCGCGGCGGCCTGCCCTCGGCCCATCGTTTGCTGGACGATCTGGCCGACATCGTGGACAGCACCCGCTCCCGCATGAGTCGGGACACGCCGCTGATTCTGCTCGGACACAGCATGGGCGGTCTGGTAGCGGCGCGTTTTGTCGCGCTGGGCATACGCCCGGTCGAGGGGCTGGTGCTGTCCTCGCCGGCGCTGGATCCCGGGCTCAATGCATTTCAAAAATTACTGGTTGCGCTGCTGCCGAAGATCGCACCTGATCTGCGCGTCGGCAACGGCCTCGACGCCTCCTTGATATCGCACGACCCGGCCGTTGTTGCCGCCTATCGCCTTGACAAACTGGTGCACGACCGCGTCTCGGCCCGGCTCGCGCGCTTCATTGCCGACGGCGGACCGGCGACCGTGGCTGCGGCCTCGGACTGGAAGGTGCCGACCCTTTTGCTGTATGCCGGCGCTGACAAGCTGGTCAACCCGGCCGGCAGCCGGGCCTTTGCAGCCAATGCGCCGCAGCGGGTGGTGAGCGCGCGCTGTTTTGAGGCGCTCTATCACGAGATCTTTAACGAACTCGACGCCGGGCCGGTCTTCGACGAACTGAAGAAGTGGCTTGAGGCCCGTTTCTAGACCGTGCCGGGCGGGCGACGATGGGTGATTGAGAGCCACAGCAGCGCCGCCCCGATCAATGCCACCGGCAGCAGGGAGCCCAAATTGAGCAGTGTCCAGCCGCTGGTTGTGACCAGCACGCCGGACGAGAAGGAACTCAACGCCAGGGTTGCAAACACAAAGAAATTCAGCGCACCCTGGGCCTTGTCCTTCTCCTCAGGCGCGTAGGTTTGCAGGGACAGCGTGGTGCTGCCGGTGAAAAGAAAATTCCAGCCGACGCCGAGCAGGAACAGCGCAAGCACAAAGTGCTGAAGTTCGGCGCCAGACAGCGCGATCATGATGCACAGCGCATTGAGCGCCAGTCCCAGACCCATGATCGGCAGTGTACCGAAGCGTTTGATCAGATGGCCGGTGAAAAAGCCCGGTGCGAACATGCCGATCACGTGCCACTGAAGCACCAGCGCAGCATCGGAGAAGACCAGCCCGCATTGCTGCATCGCCAACGGCGTCGCCGCCATCAGGAGGTTCATCACGCCGTAGCCCAGCGCGCCGGTCGATGCGGCAACGATGAACAGCGGCTGCTTCATGATCTGACGCAAGGGTCGGCCGCCGCTGGCCGATTGCTTGACCGCTACCGGCGCAAAGTCAATGAAGGCCAGCACCGTCATCGCCAGTAACGCGACCCCGCTCAGCGCCAGGTAGGCGCCGGCAAACGGCGCGCTCAGTATGGAGCGGGTTTGCTGGGCCAGATTCGGACCGATCACCGCTCCGATCAGGCCGCCGGCCAGCACCAGCGAGACCGCCTTCTCGCGCCAGGCGGGCAATGCCAGTTCTGCCGCCGCAAAGCGGTACAGGTTGGCGTTCGCGTTGTAGTAGCCGGCCAGCAGCGTGGCGCTGCACAGCAGCCAGAAATTTCGGCTGACGGCGGCGTAGGCGCAAAGCAGGCACGACAGCAGCGCGACCAGCAAGCCCAGCTGAAACGACGCTTTGCGCCCAAAGCGGCTCTGCGTTCTTGCCACAAGCCCGGTCGACAGCGCGCCGCCCACCACATAGGCCATGACGGGCACTGTGGCCATCCAGCCCAATGGCGCCAGACTCAGTCCGACCAGACCGTTGATGGCGATGAAGGTGACATTGTTGGTGAGGAACAGTCCCTGACAGAGCGTCAGCAGCCAAAGTTGCCGGTTCATGAAGCGTGCCTGTCGCAGGGTAATGGTGGTGCTGTCCATTCTCACTGCTTTGAGGCGGAATTGAAGAGGTATTTACAATGCCTCTTTCCTGCCGTCTGTCGCAGCGAACGCAGGCGGGTGCATCGATGTCCGCAGGCCAGCGTGTATAACTCGAACCGGGTTGACTTATGTCATGGATTTTGCCGATGAGGTCTGATAACTTCGCAGCCTTCAACTTTGCCTGCTGCTGGGCAGGCTGCGGCACAATCGCCCGAGATGTCCCACCCTGATCAATCTATGAATTCCAAATCCGACAGTTCTGTGCCGCCCGCGCAGCCTGGCCCTGCGGCTGCGCCGATGGAACTGGTTTGCCCTGCCGGCAGTCTGCCTGCGCTCAAAGCTGCCATCGACAACGGTGCGGACTGCGTTTACCTGGGTTTTCGCGACGCGACCAATGCGAGAAATTTTGCCGGGCTCAATTTTGATGAAGCCGCGATCAGCACCGGCATCCGCTATGCCCATGAGCGTGGCCGCAAGGTCTTCGTCGCGCTCAACACCTATCCGCAGGCGGCCAGCCCCGAGGTCTGGCGCAGCGCGCTGGACCGGACCGCCCAGAGCGGCGTCGATGCGGTGATTCTGGCCGATCCAGGCCTGATGGCCTATGCGATCAAACACCACCCGGAGTTGCGCCTTCATCTGTCGGTGCAGGGCTCGGCGACGAACTACGAAGCGCTCAATTTCTACCATCAGCACTTCGGTATCTCGCGCGCTGTGCTGCCGCGCGTGCTGTCGCTGACGCAGGTCGAGCAGGTGCTGGAGAAGACCCCGATCGAGATCGAGGTGTTTGGCTTTGGCAGCCTGTGCGTGATGGTCGAGGGGCGTTGCGCGCTCTCAAGCTACGTGACGGGCGAGGCGCCCAACACCAATGGCGTCTGCTCGCCACCCAAGGCCGTGCGCTGGGTCGAGACGCCCCAGGGACGCGAATCGCGCCTGAACGGTGTGCTGATCGATCGCTATGCGGCGGGCGAAAACGCCGGTTACCCGACACTCTGCAAGGGCCGCTTCGATGTCGGGGATGAAAAGAACTACTACGCGATCGAGGAGCCGACCAGCCTCAATACGCTGGCCCTGCTGCCCCAGTTGATGAAGATGGGGGTAAGGGCGATCAAGATCGAAGGGCGTCAGCGCAGTCCGGCCTATGTGGCGCAGGTCACCCGGGTCTGGCGCGAGGCGATCGACAACTGCCGCGACAATCCGCACCGCTACTCCGCCAAGCCGGTCTGGATGAACGATCTGGACAAGGTGGCAGAAGGCCAGCAGCACACGCTCGGCGCCTACCACAGGCCATGGAAATGAAACCAGTCCTGAGACCTTGCGGGACAGACCGCAGCTACGCGCAGCGAGCCAGCTCTGTCCTCAATTACTTTTTGGATGTCCTGTGAAACTTGCATTGGGCCCCCTCCTGTATTACTGGCCGCGTGACGCGGTGCTCAGCTTCTACGAGGCCGTCGCAAGAAGCCCGGCCGACATCGTCTACCTGGGCGAGTCGGTCTGCTCGCGCCGGCGCGAGCTGCGGCTGGCCGACTGGTTGAACGTCGCCGCGACCCTGAAGGAGGCCGGCAAGGAAGTGGTGCTGTCGACCCAGGTGCTGATCGAATCGGGCTCGGATGTGACGACCCTGCACAAGATCGCCGAGATGTCGGTCAATGGCGACTTCATGGTCGAGGCCAACGACATGGGGGCGGTCCATTGCCTGGAGGGCAAGGTGCCGTTTGTGGCCGGTCCGCACCTCAACATCTACAACCTGCCGACCCTGCAATGGATGGCCGCGCTCGGCATCAAGCGCTGGGTGATGCCGCTGGAGATGGGCCGCGACGACCTCAAGCTGTTGCAGCAGGGGCGGCCCGCCGGGCTGCAGACCGAAGTGTTCGCCTATGGCCGCATGCCGCTGGCGTTTTCCGCGCGCTGCTTTACCGCGCGCCACTACAACCTGCCCAAGGACGACTGCCAGTTCCGTTGCATCGATCACGCCGACGGCCTGCAGATGCGCACGCGCGAAAACGAGGAATTTCTGGTGCTCAACGGCATACAGACGCAGTCGGCCCGCGTCTACAACCTGTTGCCTGAACTGGTTTCCATGCAGGCCATGGGCGTCGATGTGGTGCGCGTCAGCCCGCAGTCGCAGCACACGGTTGAAATTATCGATGCGTTCCATCGCGTGATCGCCAACAAAACCGGCGCCGCTGAACTCATGCCGGCGATGACGGCCTGGATGCCGGAGCAGGGCTGCAACGGCTATTGGTATGGCAGACCGGGTCTCGACTATTGCGAAGACGCGGCAGCGCCGGGGCGCGCTGAAAAGCAGTAAGCTCTGCCCTAAAGGAATTCATCATGCACGCCACGCCTTACACGCTGCCCAAGCCGGTGGGAAATCTTCTGGCCATGCTGCCCGCCTATCCGGGCTCCTTGCTGTTTGTGACCGGTCTGAACCTGGCTTTGGCAAAGAACCTGGCGAGTGATGTCAGGCAGATGCTGCTCGGCAAGAAGCTGCGCCTGCGGGTGACCGATGCCCAGGTGGTGTTTGACTTCGAGTGGCTCAACGAGCGGTTTTCTGCCTGCCAGAACAGGGCCGAGGCCGATCTGACGATCAGCGCCAGCGCGCATGATTTTGTCTTGCTGGCGCGCCGCCAGGAAGACCCGGACACGCTGTTCTTCAGCCGCCGGTTGGCGATGGAGGGCGATACCGAACTGGGCCTGCTGGTCAAGAACACGATCGACGCGATCGAATTGCCGGTGTTCAGTCTGGATCAGCTCAAGCCGGCCAAGGTGTTGGCGCGCCTGAAGGCAAAACTGGCGCCCCATTGAGCCGGCAACGTTCGCCTGCCGTGCACCTCGCCCACTCCTCGCCACAGAAGCGGATCATTGTCGCCATCTCCGGCGCCAGCGGCTCTGTTTACGGCGTTCGCCTGCTGGCGGTTCTGCGCGAACTGAGCTGTGTCCAGACCCATCTGACTGTTTCCGACGCGGGTTTCCTGAATTTGCAGCAGGAGCTCGACATCGGCCGCTCGCAGGTCGAGGCGCTGGCCGATGTCATTTACCCGGTGCAGGACGTGGGCGCGGCCATTGCCAGCGGCTCCTTCCAGTGCGACGCGATGGTGGTCGCGCCCTGCTCGATGCGCACGCTGGCGGCGGTTGCCCATGGCCTGTCCGACAACCTGATCGCGCGCGCCGCCGATGTCACGCTCAAGGAACGCCGCCGCCTGATTCTGATGGTGCGTGAAACGCCCCTGAACCTGGCGCATCTGCGCAATATGACCAGCGTGACGGAAATGGGCGGCATCATTTTTCCGCCGGTGCCGAGTTTCTACCATCGACCGCAAACGCTGGCCGAGATGATCGATCACACGGTCAGCCGGATCGTCGATCTGCTGGGCCTGCCGCAACCCCAGGCGCCGCGCTGGGCCGGCCTGGCCGTTGCAACCGCGGCTGACTCGGCGGCGGACTAGAAGGCCATGGTTTACCGCGACCTGCGAGACTTCATTGCCCAACTTGAAAAGCTGGGTGAGCTCAAGCGCGTCAGCGCGGCCGTGTCACCGCACCTGGAGATGACGGCGCTGTGCGACCGCACGCTGCGCGCCGGCGGCCCGGCTCTGCTGTTTGAAAACCCGACCGGCCACAGCATGCCGGTGCTGGGCAATCTGTTTGGCAGCACACGCCGCGTCGCCATGGGCATGGGTGTGAGCGATGTCAGCGAACTGCGCCAGTTTGGCCATGTGCTGGCCACACTCAAGGAGC
>JBMOJJ010000360.1:0-3602 GCA_049315845.1 Rhodoferax sp. | reverse complement strand
CTTGATGCGAAGACTGGCGCGCTGAAGTCCATAGCCGCCGGCAGCAGCGCAAAGACCGGCCTGATGTTTTCTCCAGACGGCACCCGCATTGCGTTTGTGCAGGACAACGACCTGTACACAGTGCGCGTCAGTGACGGCGTGTTGGTCCGCCTCACGACGGATGGCAGCAGCACCGTCTTCAGCGGCACGCTGGACTGGGTCTACAACGAGGAGTTGGCAACCCGCTCAGCCCAGCCGGCCTACGCCTGGTCGCCGGACGCCAAATGGCTGGTCTATCTGCGCCTGGATGAGGCTGCCGTCCAGAATCATCCAGTCACCGACTATCGCACCACACCACCGACGATCAGCTACACCCGATACCCTACGGCGGGCAGCCCGAATCCGAAGGCATCGGTCCACACGATCAATCTTGAAACTGGCAAACGCAGCGCCGTCCCGTTGGCGGATGACGTCGAGTACGTCATGCCTTTTTTCGGTTGGTTCCCGGATTCGCAGGAAGCATTCTTCGTCACCGAGAATCGCGCCCACTCGGTCCTAAAGCTCATGGCATGGAATCCTTCTGCGGGTGTGGGCAGAACCATCATCACGGAAACCGACCCGTTCTGGATCAATGAGAATTCGTACGCCGCCCCCGTCATCCTGCCCGACGGGCGTTTCTTGTGGCTCTCCGAACGCGACGGCTACATGCACCTCTATCTTTACTCTCGACAGGGCGATCTCATACGCCAGGTGACCCAGGGTACGTGGATGATTGATTCGCCAGCCTGGAACCTGCTGATACCGGGGCGTCCTGTGTATGTGGACCCGGCAGGCGTATATGCCTATTTTTCGGGTACCAAGAACAGCCCGCTGGAGCGCCAGATCTATCGCGTGGAGATTGCCAGTGGCAAGCTGGAGCAGGTGTCAATGCGGGCCGGCTTCCACCTTGGCGCACTGTCGGGCGACGGCAATTATCTGGTTGACCAGTTCTCCGATGTTTCGACCCCGACGGCCACGTGGATTGTCAAGGCCGACGGGACGCGAGTAGGAGTGCTGGGGCAAAGCGCCGGCCCTGCCATCACACTGCCGAAGGTCACGCGCGAGTTCGTGACCGTCAAGGCGCATGACGGCACCGACTTGTACGCGCAGATCGTCAAGCCGGAGAACTTCAACCCCGCCAAGAAATACCCGGTGATCATTCACTGGTATGGCGGGCCCACCCTGCAGATGATTTCCAACCGGTACGGGGCCACCAACATCTTCAATCTCATCGAGCGTGATGTCCTTTATACCCAGGAAGGCTTCATCGTCTGGAGGCTCGACAACCGCGGCAGTTTTGGTCGCGGGCATGCCTTCGAAACCCTGATCTACAAGGAAATGGGCAAAACAGCGCTCGACGATCAGATCGCTGGGGTTGACTACCTCCGAACACTCCCCTATGTGGACGTGAGCCGGATTGGGACCGACGGCAAATCGTTCGGCGGATTTCTGACGCTGTACGGGCTGATCCATGCACCCGAGGTCTTCAAAGTTGGTGTCGCCGGCTCAGGCCCCACCGACTGGGCTTCCTACGACACCATCTACACCGAGCGCTACATGCAGACGCCGCTGGAGAATCCGGCAGGTTATGCCGCGATCAACCTGGTGACGGTTGCCAAGCAGATCAAAGCCGCCCCCCTGATCATCCACGGGCTGGCAGACAGGAACGTCCACCTTGAAAACTCGATCAACTTCATTCAGGCGCTGGAGCAAAACGACAAGCCGTTCTATTTTGTGCCGCTGCCGAACGAAGACCATCATTACGAGGGTGACGGGCTTGCCAGCGCGCTCTCGGCGAGCGTGGATTATTTCGTTCAATATCTGAAGACCGGGCCGTAGCAGGCAGGTCAATGCGCATAAAGTTCAGGAGCTTTGCCATGTTTCGGGTGCATTTATACCTTACGCGGTCAGAATTGACCGGTTTTCAAAGGTCTGAAAGTTGTGGGTCATCAGGGAGTTGAGTTTCGATTTGTGGGTGGAATCGAATTCATTGATGCATCCTTCGATGCGAGATTTGAAGTTTGCGAAATCCGGAAAATGACGCCCGTAGAGACATAGGTAAAGGAGAGCTAAGTCAAGGTGTTGTGCAAACTAGTTTGACATAAAACGCGTGGGGATTTTTGCGTCGCCACTCCCATACGGAGCAGATTGAAGAAAATTCGAGTGATTCCGTAATCGCTTTGAACCTGCTGGATAGGTTCTGACATCGAGTAGCTCTTTCTGGCCGACTGGAGGTGCAGCGATCATCGAAATCGTCGCCAAATTGCCAACTTTCAAACGCCGGTCTGAACGGCCGGTTTGGATGAGGCAATTCGGAAGGCTGGCTGACAGCAATGGATTTTCTGGAGTCAGCTGCAGTCCTAAGTCGTATGACTGGTAACGCTGCGATTCAGCCCAACGCCTTCCCCCCAATTGTGGGAAGGGTTTGTACCGATTGGTGACGGACAAGCCGGTGACAAGATGGCTGTTGTAACGACCACCCGTCAGGCACCCCTGTCTTCTTCCCCCGGACCAGTTCCATGACCCAAGCCCGTCGCCAGGACATTTCCTTCTCCTCACATGGCCTTCGCTGCGCCGCGTGGTTCTATCCAGTGCCGGGCGTCACGCCCAGTGCGCTCATCATCATGGCACACGGACTCGGTGCAACACGGGAGCTTGGCCTCGATGCGTACGCACTGCGCTTCCAGGCGGCAGGCTTCGGCGTGCTCGTGTTCGACTATCGCCATTACGGAGAAAGCGAAGGCGAGCCGCGCGAGCTGATGTCGATCGGCAAACAGCTCGACGACTGGCGCGCGGCCATTACGTTTGGCAAGGCGCTCCCGAACATCGATCCCACCCGCGTGGCAATCTGGGGTTCGTCTTTCGGCGGCGGGCACGTAATGCGCCTGGCGAGCGAAGCACTCGGCGTTGCGGCGGCCGTCTCGCAGGTGCCCTTCAGCAACGGACTGGCGAGTACGCTGGCGATTCCGACAGTAACGGCACTGCGGATCACTCTCAACGCCTTGATAGACCTTGTGCGGCAGTTGCTCGGCTTGTCACCGCGCTACATCGGTCTGGTCGGCAGACCGGGTGACGTTGCGATGATGACCGCAGCCGACTGCTCGGAGGGATATATGAAGCTGGTTCCTCCAGAACTGCTGGCCTCGGGTGCATGGCGCAACCGCATGAGCGCGCGCGCAGGCTTAGTGCTGCCCATGTACATGCCAGGGCGTCGTGCAGCGAAGATAGCGATTCCGATATTCTTTGCGATCGCCGAGAAGGACACCATCGCGCCGGCGGCGCCAACCCATGCCATCGCCAAGCGCGTTGCACGAGCGGAAGTGAAGAGCTACCCGAACGGTCACTTCGATTACTACAGCGGCAAAGGCTTCGACCAGATCGTGAGCGACGAGTTGGAGTTCTTGACGCGCCACCTGTTGTCTTTATCGGCGTCGTGATCGCCGACGAAGTTGGTGGGGGTGCTATGGCACAGGGATTTGCTGAACAAGCGCTTTTGGACAGCCCTAAAGCGGGTACTGGCGACGGTCGGCTCCGCTGCGCTACCGAAATCCATCGCTGGAAAACTGTTGGTGCCCGCCAATGGC
>JBMOJJ010000051.1:0-16142 GCA_049315845.1 Rhodoferax sp. | reverse complement strand
TGGCCGCCATCGTGGCCGCCATGGGAGCTGTCGTGGCGGCCCCCGCCCACGCTGGCAAGACGCTGGACGGCATCAAGGCGCGCGGCCAGCTCGTATGCGGCGTCAACACCGGGCTGGCCGGGTTTGCGGCGGCGGATTCAGCCGGCAAATGGTCGGGGCTTGATGTTGATGTCTGCCGCGCGCTGGCAGCCACGGTGCTGAGCGATCCGGAAAAGGTCAAGTACGTTCCTCTGAACGCCCAGCAACGATTTACCGCGCTGCAATCCGGTGAAGTCGACATCCTTCCGCGCAACACCACCTTCACGATGACCCGCGACGCCTCGCTGGGTCTGAGCGTCACGGTTCCGAACTACTACGATGGCCAGGGCTTCATGGTCACCGTCAAGAGCAAGATCAAGAGCGCCAAACAGCTCAAGGGGCAGACCGTCTGCGTGCAATCGGGCACCACCACCGAAAAGAACCTGACCGATTACTCCAAGGCCAACAACCTGGCAATCAAGCCGGTTGTGTTTGAGAAACTGGAGGCCGCCGAGAACGCCTATTTCACCGGTCGCTGCATTTCCTACACCACCGACGCTTCGGGTCTGGCATCAACCCGCAACCAGAAAGCCAAGGACCCCAAAGAACACGTGATCCTGCCGGACCTGATCTCCAAGGAGCCGCTGGGCCCGATGGTCCGTCGCGGCGACGACGAGTGGTTTGCGGTCGTCAAATGGGTGATGTACGGATTGCTCGAGGCTGAGGAGTACGGCGTGACACAGTCCAACGTCGACCAGATGAAGTCAAGCACCGACCCGGTGGTGCAGCGTCTGCTCGGTGGAGGCAATGAAGACACCGGCAAGCTGCTCGGTCTGGACAAGGAATGGCTGGCCCGCGCCATCAAGGCCACCGGCAACTACGGTGAAAGCTTTGAGCGCAATGTGGGTCCTCAATCACCTCTGGGCTTGCCGCGCGGCCTGAACAACCAGTGGAACAAGGGCGGCCTGATGTACGCCTACCCTGTCCGCTAACCTGCAACGTCCCCGAGATTGACCAGGAAACAGCTGCCGGTGCACCCCGCTTGTGCCGGCAGCATTTTTTTGGCCTCTGTGCTGCTTCTCCCGCTTGTACGACGATCCACTTTGAGAATGCAAATCCATGACCCCGAAGCCCCCCCATAAAAAGAAAAGCTGGTCCTGGCGCAGTCAGGCGTTCCGAGGTCTGATCTATCAGCTTCTGGCAATCGGACTGATTGTTGCAGCAGTCTGGTTTCTGGCGCATAACACGCTGCTGAACATGAAGATTCGAGGTATTCAGAGCGGCTTTGATTTCCTGAGCGGGCCAGCCGGCTTTGACATCGGCGAGAGCCTGTACCCCTTCGACTCTGCACAACCCTACTGGCAAGCCTTTTTGGTCGGCCTGACGAACACCTTGCGTGTCGCCATCATTGGCATCATTTTGACCACGCTGCTTGGCACGCTGCTGGGAGTCGGCCGGTTCTCCCGCAATGCGCTGGTGCGCGGTCTGTGTTACGCCTACGTCGAGTTTTTCCGTAACGTGCCGGTGCTGCTTCAGTTGCTCATGTGGTACATCGTTTTTACCGAGACGCTGCCCGCCACGACCGACGCCTGGGCCATTGGTCCTGTTTTCCTGAGCAAGGGCGGCCTGAGCTTCCCGATTCCGGTATGGGCCGCTGGACATCTCTGGTCGCTCGTCGGACTCATCGCCGGCCTGGCATTTGCATCTGGCTACAGGCGCTGGGCCCTACGGCAATTTGAGGCCACCGGCAGACTCCGAAGCATGTTCTGGGTTCCGGTCGCGATTTGCCTGGCGGGCGCTGTCCTCGGGTGGCTGGCCGGAGGTGCACCCACCGCGCTGGACTCGCCGATCAAGGGCGAGTTTGCGATTGAAAAAGGGGGTTCTCTGACTCCCGAGTTCCTCTCGGTGCTGCTGGGCCTGACCATTTACACCGCCGCCTTTGTCGCCGAAGTCGTTCGGTCCGGCATTCAATCCGTTGCCCGTGGCCAGAACGAGGCCGCCGCGGCGCTCGGGCTGAGCCCGGGTCAGTCCATGCGACTGATCACGCTGCCGCAGGCATTGCGCGTGATCATTCCGCCGATGACCAACCAATTCCTGAACCTCACAAAGAACTCCTCGCTGGCCGTCGCGATAGGCTATCCGGATGTGGTGTCGATCGCCAATACCGCTCTGAACCAGACCGGTCGCGCCGTGGAATGCATCGCGATCGTGATGCTGGTGTACCTTACAACCTCCTTGAGCACGTCGCTGTTGATGAACTGGTACAACAGCCGATCTGCCATCAAAGAGCGCTGACCCGACGCAAGGCACGAAATCATGACCGCACAGACTTTCAAGACCGTTGCCGCACGTCCGGCGCCAATTGCGTCCGAGGGCGTCGTGCCCTGGATACGCAGCAATCTCTTTGGTGACTGGTTGACCGGTTTGATGACCCTCCTGATCGGCGGCATCCTTCTCTATCTGGTGCCGCAACTGCTCGGTTGGGCCTTGTTTCGGGCATCCTGGCTTCCCAATTTCGCGGCCTGCAGGGTCGACGGCGTCGGGGCTTGTTGGGGTGTGGTGGCCGAAAAGCATCGCCTGATTTTCTTTGGACGTTATCCGTTCGAAGAACAATGGCGGCCCCTGGTGGCAACCGTATTGATGCTTGGACTGTTGGCCGCCAGCTGCACGCGGGCCTTCTGGCGGCGCTGGCTGGTGATCCTGTGGATCGTTGTTCTGTCAGTGTTTTTCACATTGATGCTGGGCAACGTACTGGGTATGAGCAAAGTGGAAACCGACCGCTGGGGCGGCCTGCCATTGACCATCCTGCTGGCTTCACTGTCGATGGTGGCGGCGTTCCCGATTGCGCTGGTCGTCGCGCTGGGCAGGCGATCCAAGTTGCCGGCGATCCGAACTTTCTGCTCCATCTATGTCGAGTTGATCCGCGGCGTCCCTCTGATCTCCGTGCTGTTCATGGCATCGTTCATGTTCCCGCTCTTCATGCCGCAAGGCTTCACCATCGACGTGCTGATTCGCGTCCTGGTTGGCATCACGCTGTTTTCCGCGGCGTATATGGCCGAAGTGATCCGCGGCGGGCTGCAAGCCATCCCCAAGGGCCAGATTGAAGCGGCTGCGACGCTCGGGCTATCCTACTGGCAGACCCAGCGCAAGATTGTCCTGCCGCAGGCGCTGGCCATGGTCGTCCCCAGCATCATGAACAACTTCATTTCAACCTTCAAGGACACATCACTGGTGACCATCGTCAGCCTTTACGAACTCACCGGCGCCCTGTCGATGGCCTTGAATTCGGATGCGAACTGGCGGCCCTTCATGATTGAAGGCTACATCTTCATTGCCATCATCTATTTCATCTTCTGTTTCTCCATGTCCCGCTACAGCATATGGGTTGAAAAGCAGGTCAACCGGGGCACGCGACGCTGAGCCGGCGCTGCATCGTCCGCAATCAGTTCGTCAAAGCCTATTTCAAGAGTTCATCATGTCAGAACCCATCATTAAATTCGACAAGCTCAACAAGTGGTACGGAAACAATTTTCACGTTCTGCGTGATATTGACCTCAGCGTGGCTCCGGGAGAGCGCATCGTCATCTGCGGCCCCTCAGGATCCGGCAAATCGACCCTGATCCGTTGCATCAACCGGCTGGAAGAACACCAGGAGGGTCGCCTTTTTGTCGACGGCGTCGAGGTCACCGACGACGTCAAGGCCATCGATGACATCCGGAAGAAAGT
Source organism: Rhodoferax sp. (assembly GCA_049315845.1). Lineage (GTDB taxonomy): Bacteria > Pseudomonadota > Gammaproteobacteria > Burkholderiales > Burkholderiaceae_C > Rhodoferax. The sequence goes on along the minus strand of JBMOJJ010000051.1, from coordinate 12,398 downwards.
GGGCATGGTGTTTCAGCAGTTCAATCTGTTCCCGCATCTGACGGTTCTTGAAAACCTGACGCTTTCGCCGATGTGGGTCGGCAAGATGCCGAAGAAGGAAGCCGAAGAAAGGGCAATGACCCAGTTGAAGCGCGTGCGCATCGCCGAGCAGGCCGGCAAGTACCCGCTGCAACTCTCGGGCGGTCAGCAACAGCGGGTGGCCATCGCGCGAGCGCTTTGCCTGAAACCGAAGATCATGCTGTTCGACGAGCCGACGTCCGCGCTTGACCCCGAAATGATCAAGGAAGTGCTGGACGTGATGGTAGAGATGGCCAGCCAGGGGATCACCATGCTGTGTGTCACGCACGAGATGGGATTCGCCAAGGCTGTGGCAGACCGCGTGATCTTCATGGACGAGGGTCAGATCGTCGAGCAGAACAATCCGCACGACTTCTTCAACAATCCGCAGAACGAGCGCAGCAAGGATTTTCTGTCCAAGATCCTGGGTCATTGACCCGTTCGCGCTGGCTGGATCATGAACCACCCGCAGGGTCCGAACGGATCCATCACAGACGTCCCCGGCCTGGAAGTGGGCCACTTCACAGACACACGCCGCCCGACCGGCTGCACCGTGATCATCGCGCGCGAGGGCGCTGTCGCTGGCGTGGATGTGCGCGGCGCGGCGCCCGGAACCCGCGAAACGGAGCTGCTGCATCCGTCCAATCTGGTGGATCGTATTCATGCTGTCGTTCTGTCAGGCGGTAGCGCCTGGGGCCTCGATGCAGCCAGTGGCGCGATGCAGTGGCTCGAAGAAAACAACATCGGCCTGCCGGTCGGTTTCGGCCTGGTACCTATCGTGCCTGCGGCCGTGCTGTTCGATTTGCCGGTGGGCGACCACAAGATCCGGCCCAACGCCCAGGCCGGCTATCAGGCCTGCCTTGCGGCCAGCCGCGCCACACCAGCAGAAGGAAATGTCGGCGCCGGAGCCGGAGCGCTGGTGGGCAAGCTCTTTGGCCTGCAGCGTGCGATGAGAGGTGGCATCGGCAGCGCGTCGATCAGCGTCGACGGCATCACCGTGGGCGCCATCGTTGCCTGCAACGCGATGGGCGACATCGTCAACCCCGCCACCGGTCAGGTGCTGGCGGGCGCCCGCACTGCCGATGGCAGCGCACTTCTCAACAGCCGTGACGCGCTGCTGGCCGGCGAAGGCGCCCAACCGGTCCTGGCCGGAACCAACACGACCATTGGCGTGATCGCCACCGACGCCCTTTTGACCAAGGCGCAGGCTCACCGCCTGGCCGTGGTGGCACACGACGGACTGGCCCGCAGCATCAATCCGGTCCACACCATGTCCGATGGCGACACGCTATTTGCGCTGGGTACCGGGCGAGCCGGCAAGACGGCTGGCATGATGCTGCTGAGCACAATGGCGGCTGAAGTCACCGCCAGGGCCGTCGTACGCGCCGCGATGGCAGCTTACAGCCTCAGATGCAACGGCATGTACTGGCCTGCGGCCACCGACCTTGCACAGTCGTCTACTTCAGCGCCTTGAAACGCATGCGCTTGGGTTTGGCGCCCTCCTCGCCCAGGCGCCTTCGCTTGTCCGCTTCATATTCATGGTAGTTGCCGTCAAAGAACGTCCACTGGCTGTCGCCTTCGCAGGCCAGAATATGGGTGGCGATGCGGTCCAGGAACCAGCGGTCGTGGCTGATCACCATGATCGATCCGGCAAACTCCAGCAAAGCATCCTCCAGAGCGCGAAGCGTCTCCACATCGAGGTCGTTGGAAGGCTCATCGAGCATCAGCACATTGCCGCCGGCAATCAGCGTCTTGGCCAGATGCAAGCGCCCGCGCTCGCCTCCGGATAGATTGCCCACACGTTTTTGCTGGTCGGCACCGTTGAAATTGAAGCGGCCGCAATAGGCCCGGCTTGCCATCTGGAATTTGCCGACATTGAGAATATCGAGACCGCCGGACACGTCTTCCCATACCGTCTTCTCGTTCGACAGATCGTCCCGGCTCTGGTCCACAAACGCCATCTTGACGGTCGAGCCCACCTTGACCTCGCCGCTGTCGGGTTTCTGCTTGCCCGCAATCATCCGGAACAGCGTCGACTTGCCGGCGCCATTGGGTCCGATGATGCCGACGATCGCGCCAGGCGGCACCTTGAAACTCAGATTGTCGATCAGCAGCCGGTCGCCAAAGGACTTGCTGACGTTGACAAATTCAATCACTTCATTGCCCAGCCGTTCCGCCACCGGGATGAATATTTCGTTGGTCTCGTTGCGTTTCTGATATTCGAAGTCCGAGAGTTCCTCAAACCGGGTCAGTCTGGCCTTGCTCTTGGCCTGGCGGGCCTTGGGGTTCTGGCGCGACCATTCAAGCTCCTTCTTCAGGGCCTTGGCACGCGATTCCTCTCCCTTTTGCTCCTGCGCCAAGCGCTCCTGCTTCTGCTCCAGCCAGGCGCTGTAATTGCCCTTGTAGGGCATGCCGGCACCGCGGTCGAGTTCCAGAATCCATTCGGCCGCATTGTCCAGAAAGTAGCGGTCATGGGTAATGGCCACCACCGTGCCTGGATAGCGCAACAGAAACTGCTCGAGCCAGTCCACCGATTCGGCGTCCAGGTGGTTGGTAGGCTCGTCCAGCAGCAGCATGTCGGGCTTGGACAACAGCAGCCGGCACAGCGCGACCCGACGCTTCTCGCCGCCCGACAATACGCCAATCTTGGCGTCCCAAGGTGGAAGGCGCAGCGCGTCCGCGGCGATCTCAAGCTGATGCTCGGAATCGGTTCCAGCGCTGCCGATGATGGCCTCCATCTTGGCCTGTTCTTCAGCCAGCGCGTCGAAATCAGCGTCTTCCGCGCCGTAAGCGGCATAGATCTCTTCCAGCCTATTCTTTGCGGACAGCACATCGCCCATGCCGGCCTCGACGCTCTCTCGCACGGTCTGCTCGGGGTCCAGTTGGGGCTCTTGCGGCAGGTAGCCGATATTGAGCCCCGGCATCGGAATCGCTTCCCCTTCGAACTCCTTGTCGACACCGGCCATGATCTTCAGCAGGGTCGACTTGCCTGAACCGTTGGTTCCAAGCACGCCGATCTTTGCGCCGGGAAAGAAACTGAGTGATATGTCTTTGAGAATGAAACGCTTCGGCGGAATGATCTTGCCGAGGCGATTCATGGAAAATACGTATTGAGCCATTGGACGAGCGAGGGATCGCTGAAAGGAAAGCCAGCATTATCGACGCATCGCCGCGCCCCAAGTTGCCATCGATATGTTGAAGTCAGGAATTATTTGATTCGGTTGGCGCTGCTCCAGACCGTCCGCGCTGCAATGGAGCATCGCTTCAAACGTCCCCTGGTCTTCAAGCTTTCGCAAAACCGATGCAAACGACGAGGCGCCGCAATCGGTGCTGTGAAGGGCATCGATGGCGGCGGTGACAGCCGTGAAAAACCATTGAATGTCCTGCTCATCCACAGAATCACAAAGCAGACCGTGTCGAATGAACCAAGCCAGCAGTTGTCGAGCGGGATGCTGGCAATCGCTGAAGAACCGGGGATCGGACCTTGCAAGACAAAGCAACGCAGGCTCCAGCCTTCTGATCTGGTCGCGCACACTGGGCAACAGTCGCCTGTCCTGCAAAAGCCTGTCGAGCATCAGGGGCAGCACCTCCTCGCCCAAATCCCTGTTCAAAAGCCTCACGCGGGCAGACTCGTCGCAGATGTCTCCACCCCGCGCATGCTGCTTCGCGGTTGCCTGGGCGAACTGGATTTCCCGCGTGGCCAGCCGCTGCATCAGCGGCGCAATCAGATTCAGGTCCTCCAGCGCGGTAAACGACAAGGGCACCGTGGGCAGAAAATCCTGCTCTGCCGATCCGCGTGCACTGTCTTCTGCGTCACCAGAAAGCAGTCTTCTGAACTTTTCAAGAATCCCGATCGTTCGGTTGACCGAGTTGTTCATCGCTGTCACCGGCACCGCCCTGTCACTGCCGAGACGCGGATCGACAGGCCAGCAGGACTCAATTCCTTGCGACTGAAGCCATTCACAGAGTTCGCGATAGTGCTGGCAAAGACTGACGCCGAGCAATCCCGCGGCGGGAAGAAGCAATGCTCTGCGCACGCTTCGGTCCGGCACATGCAGGGTCAGACAAGCCAGCAAGGCCTGGGCGAAAACCTCCGTCTTGACCGGATTGAGCAGCGGCTGAACCCGGATCCAGCCTGACAGGCTGCTGATCAGGGCGTCCACCGTCGGCAGAACGCCATCGACACAGCGGGACACCTCGTGCAGCGCCAGTGCAAATTCGATATTGGCGTCAATCCGCTCAATATTAAGCTGTTGCAAATCCAGAAAACTGGCCGCAGGCCGGTCCGCGACAAGTTGCGGACCGCTGCAGACGATGATCTCCAACTGGGTTACAAACGTCTGCGTCACTGCCGGCGCGTTGCGGCACAGCAGCTCTGTCATCCCCTTGTCGATAGGAAATGGACAGGCAAACGCATTGTTGACCCGGATGCCGTGGGTCAGAATGGCCAAGCCGTCGAGCACCTCCTGCATCAGCGTGTCGGACAGTTGCACCACGGCCTGCACGCAGCCATGCAAGCTTGGACGCGTGCCAGCGACTTCATTGGCCAATCCAGTCCGACGCCATTCGAATCTATTCATCAAGGCGCTCCGTCAGATCACGATTCGATTACCGTGGGCACCATTCTCCCGCTTGCAGCGACCGGTGAACAGTCCTCTGACAAACTGTTTCCGAATGCTACAAAGAAGTCCCAGAAACTTACAATTGGCGCCTCGCCCCGGACTAGAAATTCAAAGTGTAAGCGTAGCTGCCGGCGTTCAATTCCTGCCTGAAGATCAGCGCCGAGCGGTAGGCATCGATGCGTTTGAGTTCGGGCAATGGCGCATTCGCGCTGACGGCGGTGATCGACCGGGGAGCCGCATCGATGGCCGGATGCGTCACAAGAAAGGTCACGCCCTTGACCTTTCCCGGGTCGCGCACCTCGAAGGCGAGTCGATTGGACGCACCTTTGACCGGCTTGAAAGCAACGCGCTCACGCGCCTGCCACCAATCCGCGATTTCGCGGCCCGATGCAGTCCATACACTGTCCCGATGCTGCTGCAGCTTCTTGATGTAAGGCGGCGCGATCTTGGTCATCAGATCGCCGGCTGCGTAGTTCTGCGAGTGAACCGACAGCACACTCAAGGCGCCGGCCTCGCGCGAATAGTCAAAGTCCATCATGATCAACTCGGCAGCTTTGGCCGCGCTCACCCGCAGACCCAAAAAGTTCAGGTCGTCCATCTGGGTGCGCGGCAAGCCAACGATCGCATCGGCTGGCTTGAGGCCGGGTTCTGACTCGGAAAAGAACGGCAAGCGGCCTTCCGACGCCGACGGACCGGTGACATTGTGGCGTACTCCCAGTTTTCGCAGCACTTTTTCAGTGTTTGAATCCCAGGATTCGGTCGGGGCGCGAAAGCCAGTCACCATGGGCAGCGCCCTTGACCCGACGGTGTCCTGCATTTCGGTCACCATGATATTCAATCGCTTTGCCTGCGCCTCGGGTGTCTTGCCCTTGAAGCCGACATGGACCTCGCCGTGGTAACCAATTTCGTGCCTTTCCGACAAGCTCTGAACCGCTTCCCGATGCTGCCTGGCAATGCTGGTCAGCGAATAGAAAGTGCCGCGCAGGTTGGCTGCGTCGAGATCGCGCGACAGGTTCAACGCGTTCAGGTATTTTTCCTCGGTGTCCATTTCGAGCAACTGGGCCGAAGAAATACCATTCGGCCAGGCCGCCTTGTAGATACTCGTGTCACGCTTGAGCCATGCCATCACTGAATCGATCAGGTTGGGCAGTTCGATGCGTTCATCGTATTCCCAACTCGACTCCGAGAAGCCGAGGTAAACACGGCGCGACCCTCCTTTTTCAAGAAACGCAATCGCCCCGTTGCTGTCCCTTGGAGCGGGATAGCGTTCCCAGCTGAAGTAGCGTGCGGCAAGATTCGCCGATTCAACGCGGATCGGGGTCTCTGCCACCTCCCCCAGGAAGATGCGCTGGCCGGCGGGAACATTCCAGCTCAAGGGCCCGTCTCCGAACGGGTTCAGAAACCGGGTGGCGTTTTCCTTGCTGTCTTCTTGCATCACCTTGCCGATGACTTTCATCTGCAGCAGATCCTCAAGAAAACCATAACCAGTCCACTGCCCGCGACCGTCGCGCACGCCGGTACCCCAGGTGACAAGGATGCTTCCACCCGATTCGGCAAAAGTCCTGATGGCCTTTCGTTCCGGCTCATCCAGCAAGGCCGCCGAGCCCAGCACCAGTACGCCGGGTTTCAGTCCGGCAATCAGGTTGGCCCTGGAGACCTCGCGAAACGACTTTCCGTAGGGCCGAAAATACTCCCGCCAGCGCTGCTTCAGATCGTCATAACTTGTCCCGTTGGCGGTGAAAAAGGCCGCTGTGATCGGACTGGAATACAAGTAGACCGACTCCAGCGGCACGGGCGCCGCCGCCTCTGCAACATGAAGCCAATTCGACAGGCACAGCAGAAAACCGAGCAGGACCTGACGCAGCAAGTTCCTGCGAGCGGCGTTATTCAAACTGGAAAGGGCCATGCTCACGACTCCTTGCGCCCGTAGGCATCGGAAAAAGCCGGCTGCCAGTCGGATTCGAGCAGCCGAGCGGGAGCTTTTGGTTCGGCCTGTCCGTCTTCAGACAGGGGTTTGAAGTCCTGATAGCCCTGAACCCACTTGAAGTCTGACTTCTGATTCAAAATCCCGATCGGCGCCACAAACACCGCCGCCTGCTTCTTGTCGGTCTTGAACGTCAGCCGAATCGTCTCATGGGTGAAACGAACCACGCCGTCATAGAGTGCGTACAGGCCGTCTTTCGGATTCTCGCCGCTGCGCGACAGCAAGACCCAGCCAGAAGCTCCAGCCAGCAGCAGCGACAGCATAGACACAAGCAGCCACACCCTGGGCGAAACAAAGTGGATCAATCGGTAAATCGGATCATCTTGCATGAACGGGGAGGTCCTTCGAACAAATTGACGGCCCCACCGCGGCGCAACAAGGCTGAAAGTCTCAAGGCAATCAAGCTCAATTATGCGGCCTGCCGCGCCTACGCACTGCGACCCAAACGCAACAAATAGCGGGCTGAAAGCCAAATAGCCCGGAGCGTGCGACAATGAGGGTTGTTGTGGCGCGTCAGTTACCCACAACGTCGGCACCTTGCCGGGAACTTTGCAATCTGCATCCGTTCCGATTTTGTCTCCCATCTGCCTTTGACTGACCTGTTGCCCATGGCAACGGGACAGGCCGATGCCATAGCGCCCAGGATAGGCGCCACACTATGAAATTTGAAGAATTGAATCTGGCTGCGGCCATCGTTAAAGCCGTGCTCGAACAGGGTTACGAAACCCCTACGGCGATCCAGGCACAGGCGATTCCCGCCGTGCTTGCAGGGCACGACCTGCTTGGCGGCGCCCAAACCGGCACCGGCAAGACAGCCGCCTTTGTACTGCCGATGCTGCACAAACTCAGCACCAGCGAGACGCCCAGGAACAAGTTTGGCGGAGTCGGGATTCGAGCGCTCGTTCTGACCCCCACCCGGGAACTGGCGGCTCAGGTCGAGGAGTCGGTGCAGACCTATGGGAAATACCTGGAACTGACTTCGACCGTCGTTTTCGGCGGCGTCGGCATGAATCCCCAGATCAGCCGCGTCAAGAAAGGCGTCGACATTCTGGTGGCCACGCCGGGCCGCCTGCTGGACTTGCTACAACAAGGTGTTCTGGATCTGGGTCAGGTCCAGATGCTGGTGCTGGACGAAGCCGACCGCATGCTCGACATGGGCTTTATTCATGACGTGAAGAAGGTCCTGGCTGTAGTACCCAAGGACAAGCAGAGCCTGCTTTTCTCCGCCACCTTCAGTGAAGAAATTCGCGATCTGGCTGCGACCCTGCTGAAGAATCCCCAGAGCATCCAGGTCACACCCGGCAACACCACGGTGCAGCGCATCACGCAGATCATTCACCCGGTGGGCCGCGGCAAAAAGAAAGCCCTTCTGGCTCACATCATCCAGTTGCACAACTGGAGCCAGGTGCTGGTGTTTACCCGCACCAAATTCGGCGCCAACAACGTTGCCGAATTTCTCGTCAAGAACGGCATCAATGCGATGGCGCTGCACGGAAACAAGAGCCAGATGGCCCGCACGCAGGCCCTGGCCGGCTTCAAGAGCGGCGAAATTCGCGCCTTGGTCGCCACCGATATTGCTGCCCGTGGCATCGACATCGATGATCTGCCGCATGTGGTGAATTATGAAATACCGAACGTCTGCGAAGACTATGTGCACCGCATTGGCCGCACCGGGCGCGCCGGCGCTGACGGCCAGGCGGTGAATCTGGTGTGCCTGGACGAAGAAGGTTTCATGCAGGCCATTGAACGCTTCACCAAACAGGATATTCCGGTGCAGATTGTCGAGGGCTTCATGCCCGAGCCCGGTGAGAAAGCCGAACCCATCGCGATGGGTCGTCAGACCATTTGGGGCGGCGCTGGCAAGCCGCCGAGCCGCGACGTCATGCAGGCTGCGGCCAAGGCGGCGCGCACTGAGATGATGCAGAGAGTGCGTGACAGCAAGGGCAGTCAGGGCGAACGCGGCGCCAGCGCAGGCGGCAGGCGCGGTGGTGGCAGCAGCGGGAGCGGCCAGCGCGGTGGTGCTCAGCGCCCTAACCCGCTCGGCGACCAGCAACCGCCACGCGGTCTGGGCCAGCGACCGGCCCAGGGTCGTAGCGGCGGCGGCGGCTACGGCGGCGGCCCCGGTGCGGGAAATCCGGCACCGGCCAGATCCAGCCAAAGCCAGCCTGACCCGATGCGCACCAGTGTCGACATGATGGCCGAACGCGGCGCCCGCCGCGGCGGCGGTTTTGGTGGCGGCAATCGCAGTGGAGGTTCCTATGCAGGATCAGGTGGCCGCTCCGGCGGCGGCTCGGGTGGCTTTGGTGGCGGGGGCAACGGGTCTCGTGGGCCGGGAGGTTCTCGCGGCTCTTTTAACCGATAGACGCTACAAGACGGTACACGTCCTGGGCCGCCGCCGATTGACGCTCAAACACCGCAAACTGGCGCAACATGTCGTTGATTTCACCGCACCGCTGACGCTGGCCGACCTTGGCCGCGTCGACGATGTCTTCATCGCCTTGGGCACGACCATCAAGGTGGCTGGCAGCAAAGAGGCGTTTCGCGCCGTCGATTTTGACGCCGTCATCGCGCTGGCCCGGGCGGCCAAAGCGGCCGGCGCAAGCAAGTTGGGCGTGATCAGCGCGATGGGCGCGAGCGCAAGCTCAAAAGTCTTCTACAACCGAGTCAAGGGCGAGATGGAAGACGCACTGGCCGGCATCGGCTATCAGACGCTGGTCCTCGCACGACCGTCGATGCTGGCCGGCGAACGCGGGGCATTGGACCAGCCGAGCCGACCGGCCGAAAGATTCGGCTTGCTGGCCATGACTCTGCTGAAGCCACTGATCCCGGAAAACTATCAAGCGATCCTCGCAACACAAGTGGCACGCGCCCTGATAGTCGCAATGCGCAGCACCGAGCAGGGAACGCGCGTGCTGCTTTCGGGTGAAATGCAGCGGCTGCATTGTTGAGGCCGATCAGCTATCAGCCAACCGCGGCGCCGGTTCACCGGATGCCAGGCTCCGCATCGCCGTCGAAGTCCTTTTCCACCGGGATCAGGATCTGCGCCTGGGTTTCGGGCAGCGCCTCAACTTTCCTCAGTGCACGCCCTACAGCACGACTTCGGGTCTGCGCACCGTCGAGCGTCTTGAGCACGGTCTCGGTCTGGCTCTTGACCTTGGCCAGCACATCGCCAAACTTTCCGAATTCGGCCTTGACTGCGCCCAACACCTGCCAAACTTCGCTCGAACGCTTTTCCAGCGCGAGTGTACGAAAGCCCATCTGCAGCGAACTCAGCATGGCAAGCAGCGTGGTGGGACCAGCCAGCGTAATGCGATGTTCACGCTGCAAAGCCTGCATCAGGCCCGGTCGCCGCAACACCTCGGCATAAAGACCTTCAGTCGGCAAGAACAGGATGGCAAAGTCCGTCGTATGCGGCGGCTCCACATACTTTTCGGCAATAGACCGGGCTTCCAGCCGGATGCGCAACTCCAGCGCCTTGCCCGCCGCCTCCGCTCCCGCCAGATCGGCCCGGCCCTGCGCCTCCAGCAGGCGCTCGTAGTCTTCATTGGGAAACTTGGCGTCGATCGGCAACCACAGCGGCTCGCCATGTTCCGCCAATCCCGGCAATCTGATCGCAAAATCGACCACATTCTTGCTCCCTGGACGGGTCGCCACCTGGGCTGAATACTGATCGGTCACCAACACCTGCTCCAGCAGCGAGGCCAGCTGCGCCTCCCCGAAGATGCCACGGGTCTTGACGTTGGTCAGCAAGTGTTTCAGGTCGCCCACCCCCTGGGCCAGGGTCTGCATCTCGCCCAGCCCCTTGTGCACCTGCTCCAGCCGGTCAGCGACCTGCTTGAAGCTCTCGCCAAGACGCGCCTGCAAGGTGCTTTGCAGTTTTTCGTCGACCGTGGCGCGCATCTCGTCGAGTTTGGCCGCATTGCTGGTCTGCAGTTGCGCCAACTGCACTTCCATGGTTTGCCGCACCTCGCTCATGCGCCGTGCATTGAATTCGCTCAGGGACTGCAATTGCAGCGTCAGGGTGTCGGTCAGAGTCTTCTGCAGAACGCCAAGCTGGTTGCCAAAGACGTCAAACTGGGCGTTTTGAGTTCGCGTCGCTTCAGCACCCTGCTGCACAGCAGACTGCTGAAAGGTGGCTAGGTTTTGCATCAGTTCCTGCCTTCCGAGCCGCGCAGACTCGCTGATTTCGCGGCGCAGCTCGCGCTCCAAGCGCTCATTTCCGGCTCGCGCCGTGGTCAGCAATTCAGCCTGGCGCTGCTCGGCCAGCAGCCCCTGTGCGACGTCCGGTCGACGGACGACCAGCCACAACAAGGAAAGACCATTCAAGACAGCAAGCGCCAGCACCAGCCACAACACAAGATCGTTCAATCAAGTCACCTCCGAAGCGCTATTGTTGTTCAAAATGCCGGCACAAGCCGGCGCATCAGGCGAAGAAGCAGGCGCTTCCTGCGACCGCCAGCCATGAAAGCGGCGGCCAGCGGTCGCGATCGACGAAAAAAAGGACCTCGAAAACGAGGCCCTTTTCGGATCGGCGAAGTTGCCTGATCAGAGCTTCTGCATCGCCATGAAGGAATCGAAGCGACTTTCCGCAAAACGGAACCACGCCACCTGATCACGCTGGAAGGAACGCAGATCTGCGTAGATTTTTTTCCATTCAGGACTCTTCGCGTCATTCTCCGCGAACACCTCCATGGAAGCCTTGAAGGAGGCATCCAGCACGGCCTGCGAGAAAGGCAGAACCTTGGTCTTGGCAGCCACCAGTTGCTTCAAAGCCGTCGGGTTGAGCGCATCGTACTTGGCCAGCATGTCTGAGCTGGCCACTGCGGCTGCGGCCTCCACGATCGCCTTGTAGTCAGCTGACAGACCGTCAAAGGCCTTCTGGTTGATGAAGAAATCAACCTCCGGACCACCCTCCCACCAGCCAGGATAGTAGTAGAACGGGGCCACCTTGTTGAATCCAAGCTTCTGGTCATCGTAGGGACCGACCCATTCGGCCGCGTCAATCGTGCCCTTCTCGAGCGCCTGGTAGATCTCACCGCCGGGGATGCTTTGCGGCACAGCGCCCAGCTTCTGCATGACCTGGCCAATCAGGCCACCGCCCAGGCGCATCTTCATGCCCTTGAAGTCGGCGATCGACTTGATTTCCTTGCGGAACCATCCGCCCATTTGGGTCCCGGTATTGCCACCGGCCAGACTGGTCATGTTGTACCCGGCGTACAGCTCATTCATCAACTTGCGACCATTGCCGTGCATCATCCAGGCCGTCATCTGACGCGCATTCAGGCCAAAGGGGACGGCTGAACCAAGCGCGAACGCCGGATTCTTGCCATAGAAATAGTAGGGCACGGTGTGGGACATCTCGACGGTCGCATTCTGGACGCCATCGACGACTCCAAACGGCGGCAGCAATTCGCCGCCAGCGTGGACCGAAATCTCGAACTTGCCACCTGACATCGCCTTGACCGCCTTGGCAAACACCTCGGCTCCGCCATAGATGGTATCGAGCGACTTCGGAAAACTCGAAGCCAGTCGCCAGCGGACGTTGGCCCCCTGGGCATGCACGGCGGGTGCTGCGCCCGCCGCGAGAATACTGGCGATGCCAGCGTTTTTAATGATCGAACGACGATCCATGTGGTTCACTCCTGGAGTTGTTGGTTGAACATCTCGCCATGCCAACAGGCACAACGACGACCCATTACAGTCAACCCGCATTGTAGAAGCTGTGCAAGGCGCAT
>JBMOJJ010000359.1:0-3616 GCA_049315845.1 Rhodoferax sp. | reverse complement strand
CGCTCGACTACCTGCGCCAGGGCATCCATCTGCGCGGCTATGCCCAGAAGCAGCCGAAGCAGGAATACAAGCGCGAGGCGTTCGAGCTGTTCGGCCAGCTGCTCGATGCGGTCAAGAATGACGTGACCAAGGTGCTGATGTCGGTTCAGATCCAGTCCGGCGAGCAACTGGAGCAGGCGGCCGTCGATATGGAAGCCCGCGCCGAAAGCATTTCCAACGTGACCTACACCGGGCCAACCGAGACCGGCGAGGCGCAGACCGTGGTCGATGCGCAGACGGTTGTTCCGCGCGTCGGTCGCAACGAGCCCTGCCCGTGCGGCAGCGGCAAGAAATACAAGCAGTGCCACGGAAAGCTGAATTAGCATGTTTGCGGGACGAACCGCGGTCACCGGTCACACCAGGTGAACAAGCGCTGTCCCCAACTGATTAGGAGCGAGTGATGGCAGTCAATCTGTCCCCCCCCAACCCGGCAGAGCTTTACCCCATTGCCGGTGTTCGCCTTGGCGTCACCGAGGCCGGCGTGCGCCGGCCTGGCCGCAAGGATCTGACCGTGCTGCTGATCGACGCTGGCGCGTCGGTGGCCGGTGTCTTCACGCAAAACCGGTTCTGTGCGGCGCCGGTGCAGATCTGCCGCGAGCATCTGGCCGGCGGCGCCGGCGTGCGGGCAATGCTCATCAACACCGGCAACGCCAATGCCGGCACCGGCGAAGATGGGCGCGAGCGTGCGAACCGGACCTGTGCCGCGCTGGCGGCCAGGCTGGCCCTGCCGGCGGCGCAGATTCTTCCTTTTTCGACCGGCGTGATCATGGAATCGCTGCCGGTGGAGCGCATCGAGGCCGGGCTTGACGGCGCCATCGCCGACGCGCGCGAGGACAACTGGGCGCGCGCCGCCGAAGCGATCATGACCACCGACACGGTGGCCAAGGCCTTTGGAGCCCGATTGACGATCGACGGCGCCCGGGTGAGCATCACCGGCATCAGCAAGGGCGCGGGCATGATACGGCCCAACATGGCCACCATGCTGGGTTTCATCGCGACCGACGCCTGTGTCAGCCAGACCCTGATGCAGCAGCTGGCGCTGGAACTTGCCGAGGCCTCGTTCAATCGGGTCACGGTCGATGGCGACACCTCGACCAACGACTCCTTCATGCTGATCGCCAGCAACAAGGCGGGCCATGGCGAGATCGATTCGCTGGACAGCGCCAACGGCAGGGCACTGAAGGCCGGCTTGCTCGAGGTGGCCCGCAAGCTGGCGCAGGCGATCGTGCGCGACGGCGAGGGCGCGACCAAGTTCATCAGCATCCAGGTTGAAGGCGGCACAACGCAGGCCGAGTGCCGCCAGGTTGCCTATGCGATCGCCCATTCACCGCTGGTCAAGACGGCGTTCTTTGCCAGCGACCCGAACCTGGGACGCATTCTGGCTGCGGTCGGTTACGCCGGCATAGCCGATCTGGACCAGGGCGGTATCGATCTTTACCTGGACCAGGTGCATGTGGCCCAGCGCGGCGGGCGCCACCCTGCGTACCGCGAGGAGGACGGACAGCGAGTGATGCGCCAGAGCGAGATCACGGTGCGCGTGTTGCTGGGACGCGGCGGGGCGAGCGACACGGTCTGGACCTGCGACCTCAGTCATGACTACGTCACGATCAACGCCGACTACCGCTCATGAACCAGAAGTTCGAGCACTTGCTGGCGCGGGCCGAGCAGCTCATTGATCGCATTGAGGCGGTGCTGCCGCAGGCCTTGCGCGCACCGGACTGGAGCGCCTCGCTGGCCTACCGCTACCGCAAGCGCAGCTCCGGCCACGGCGTGCTCGAGCCGGTGCGCCATGTCGGCAGCATGGTGCTGTCGGACCTGAAGGAAATCGACCTGCAGAAGGCCAAGATCCAGCGCAACACGCTGCACTTTGTGAACGGACAACCGGCCAACAACGTGCTGCTCACCGGAGCCCGCGGCACCGGCAAGTCATCGCTGATCAAGGCCTGCCTGAACGAATACGCATCGCAGGGCCTGCGCCTGATCGAGGTCGACAAGGCCGACCTGACCGACCTGCCCGACATCGTCGACGTGGTCTCGGAGCGTCCTGAGAAATTCATCGTCTATTGCGATGACCTGAGCTTCGAGGACGGCGAGCCGGGCTACAAGGCGCTCAAGTCGATTCTGGATGGCTCGGTGGCGGCGACGACCGCCAATGTGCTGATCTACGCCACCAGCAACCGGCGCCATCTGCTGCCCGAGTACATGAAGGAAAACCTCAGCTACACCCACACCGGGGACGGCGAGGTGCATCCCGGCGAGGTGGTGGAGGAAAAGATCTCTCTGTCCGAGCGTTTCGGACTGTGGGTCAGCTTCTACCCGTTCAGCCAAGATGAATACCTGAGCATCGTTGCGCAGTGGCTGTCGTCCTTCGGCGTGCTGGCGCAGGCGACCGATGCCGCCCGCTCCGAGGCGCTGATCTGGGCACTGGAGCGGGGTTCCCGCAGCGGCCGCGTGGCCTACCAGTTTGCGCGCGACTACGCGGCTCAGCACGCGTGAGCGCCGCGCCGGGCCGGCCCAAGCCGGCGTGGGGGCAGACATGAACCGGCCGACGCTGGTGGCCAACGCCGAATTGCCGCGCGCCGGCGGCGCCGATCGGCCGCTGGTCGATGTGGCCGTCGGCGTGCTGATTCGGCCCGATGGCGACTTTCTGCTGACGACCCGGCCGCATGGCAAGGTCTACCAGGGGTATTGGGAGTTCCCGGGCGGCAAGCAGGAAGCGGGGGAGACGGTGGAGCAGGCATTGGAGCGCGAACTGCACGAAGAACTCGGCATCCGGATCGGAGCGGCGCTCGCGTGGCGGGTGGCAACCGTCGACTACCCGCATGCGCTGGTGCGCCTGAACTTCCTGAAGGTCTACCAATGGAGCGGCGAGTTGCAGATGCGCGAGGCCCAGGAATTTTCCTGGCAGAGGCTGCCGGTGCAGGTTACGCCGCTGCTGCCAGGAACGCTGCCGGTTCTTCAGTGGCTGGAAGATGAGCGGAACTCGCCATCGGGCTCGGTCAGCTGATCTTCGGGCAGGCTGTTGACCGGCATGCGGAAGCTTTCGCTGGCCCAGGCGCCCAGATCGACATTCTTGCAGTGTTCGCTGCAGAACGGACGAAACGGGTTGGACGTCGCGTAGACGCTGTCACCGCCGCAGTTCGGGCAGCGAATCCGCTTCGGCGCCGCTGCAGTGGAAGGTTCGGAGCCGCTCATGAGCACAGCGTCAGTTCGAAAGAGGTGTCGTCGGCACCGGGGTGCAGTTTGTCGTCACTGCCATGGCGCATCAGCCGAATCGACACCATCAGGCGATTGCCGCTGATCTCCGGGATCAACTCGAGCGCCGGGTCCAGCGTCATGCGCAGCAGCTGAAAAGTCTTGCCCTGCGGCAGGTTTTGCTGGAACTGGCCGGCCACAGCCATGACTTTTTGCGCGCTGCTGGAACCCCGCAGCAACTTCAGCAGCAGATAAATGGCTTCGGCCATCGGGGTCAGCGTGCCGGCCCAGCGCTGCAGATCGGCTCTGCGCCGGACACTGGCCCCTTGCTGCCAGGCGTAGTAGGCCGGCAGGTCGAACTCGCAGGTGCCGCCGGGGATGC
>JBMOJJ010000358.1:0-3617 GCA_049315845.1 Rhodoferax sp. | reverse complement strand
CCCTTGGCAAGGGAATCGCCTCAGCCTCCTTAGCTGCGATTCTGGAATCGCGAGGTCTCAAAGTCACCTTGATCAAGCTGGACCCTTACCTCAATGTCGATCCTGGCACCATGTCGCCGTTTCAGCATGGCGAGGTCTTCGTCACCGACGATGGCGCAGAGACCGATCTCGACCTGGGCCACTATGAGCGCTTCGTCGAAACGCGGATGCGCAAGGCCAACAATTTCACCACCGGCCAGATCTACAAGAGCGTGCTTGAAAAAGAACGCCGAGGCGACTACCTGGGCAAGACGGTCCAGGTGATCCCCCATGTGACCAACGAGATCCAGGACTTCGTCAAGCGAGGCGCCGGTTTTGGCACGGCCGACGCGGTTGACGTGGCGATTGTCGAGATCGGCGGCACCGTGGGCGACATCGAGTCGCTGCCCTTTCTGGAGGCGGTGCGCCAGATGAGTTTGAAGCTGGGCGCCAATAACACCGCTTTTGTGCACCTAAGCTATGTGCCCTGGATTGCGGCAGCGGGCGAACTCAAGACCAAACCAACCCAGCATACGGCCAAGCAACTGCGCGAAATCGGCATTCAGGCCGACGCCCTGATCTGCCGGGCCGACCGGCCGATCCCGACCGAGGAGCGCGAGAAGATTTCGCTGTTTTCCAATGTGGCCGACTGGGGCGTGATCTCGATGTGGGACGTGGACACGATCTACAAAGTGCCGCGCATGCTGCACGAGCAGGGGCTGGACGGCCTGATCTGCGACAAACTGCGACTCAACACCCATCCGGCCAACCTGAAACGCTGGGACGACCTGGTGTACGAGACAGAGCACCCGCAGGGCAATGTGACGATCGCGATGGTCGGCAAATATGTCGATTTGAGCGACAGCTACAAATCACTCAACGAAGCCATTCGCCACGCCGGCATGAAGAACCATGTGCGGGTCAAGATCGACTACATCGATTCAGAGACGCTGACGCCCGAACAAGTGCAGCAGCTTGGCAAATATGACGCCATCCTGGTGCCCGGCGGCTTTGGCAAGCGTGGCATCGAGGGAAAGATATGCGCAGCCCGCTTTGCCCGTGAAAACAAGGTTCCCTATCTTGGCATCTGCCTGGGCATGCAGGTCGCAACGATCGAGTTTGCCCGCCATGTGGCAGGGCTGACGGCGGCCAACAGCACCGAATTCGAGCCCGACTGCCCGAATCCGGTGATTGCGCTGATCAACGAATGGAAGGACAAGGACGGCAGCATCAAGACCCGCGATGAAAACTCGGACCTGGGCGGCACGATGCGCCTGGGCGCGCAGAGTTCCGATGTCGTCAAAGGCACGCTGGCGCACGAGATCTATGGCGGTGTCGTGACCGAGCGGCACCGTCATCGCTATGAGGCTAACGTCAACTACCTCGACGCGCTGCGCAAGGCCGGCCTGGTGATCTCTGCGCTGACCCAGACCGAACACCTGACCGAGATTGTCGAACTGCCACGCGATGTGCACCCGTGGTTTGTCGGGGTCCAGTTCCACCCTGAATTCAAGTCGACGCCGTGGAACGGACATCCGCTTTTCAACGCCTTCATCAAGGCCGCGCTGGCGCATCAGGCTTTGGGGCAGAGCCATGAGGCGGCCGCATGAGGCTGGCAGCGCCGGGCCGTTGCAGGCCGGGAACGACCCGCGCGGGGGCGAACGCGTCACATGAAACGGCAAGCGTGGAGGCCATATGAAACTGTGCGGCTTCGAGATCGGCCTGCAGCGACCGTTCTTTCTGATCGCAGGGCCCTGCGTGATCGAGTCCGAACAGTTGCAGATGGACACGGCAGGCGCGTTGAAGGAAATCACCGCCTCGCTGGGCATCCCGTTCATTTTCAAGAGCAGCTTCGACAAGGCGAACCGCTCTTCCGGAGCCAGCTTTCGCGGCCCCGGCATCGACAGCGGACTCGAGATCCTGGCCAAGGTCAGGCGTGAACTCGGCCTGCCGATACTGACCGACATTCACTCGCAAGACCAGATCGCGCAGGTGGCAGCGGTCGTCGACGTGCTGCAAACGCCGGCATTCCTGTGCCGCCAAACCGACTTCATACACGCGGTGGCGCAGTCGGGATTGCCGGTGAACATCAAGAAGGGTCAGTTCCTGGCGCCGCTCGACATGAAGAACGTGATCGACAAGGCACGGGCCGCGGCGCGCGAAAAAGGCCTGGCGGAGGACAATTTCATGGCCTGCGAGCGTGGCGTCAGCTTCGGCTACAACAATCTGGTGGCGGACATGCGCTCGCTGGCGATCATGCGTGAAACCGGCGCCCCGGTCGTGTTTGATGCCACCCATTCGGTCCAGTTGCCGGGCGGCCAGGGCACAAGCAGCGGCGGACAGCGCGAGATGGTGCCGGTACTGGCGCGCGCCGCAGTGGCGGCTGGCGTCGCCGGTCTGTTCATGGAGACGCATCCGGATCCGTCGATCGCCTTGAGCGACGGACCCAATGCGGTGCCGCTCAAACACATGAAGGCTTTGCTCGAATCGCTGCTGGCGATCGACCGCGTGGTCAAGAAGGGCAGCTTTCTGGAAGACAGTTTGCGGGTCTGAGCATGCGCATGATCGACCGCGTTTGGCGTTTAGAATTTTTTGTTATTGAGGAAAATCCATGAGTGCAATTGTTGACATCGTAGGCCGCGAGATTCTCGACTCGCGCGGCAACCCCACGGTCGAGTGCGACGTGCTGCTGGAATCGGGCACGATGGGCCGCGCCGCCGTGCCATCGGGCGCATCCACGGGCAGCCGCGAGGCCATCGAGCTGCGCGACGGTGACAAGAGCCGCTACCTCGGCAAGGGAGTGCTCAAGGCGGTCGAGCACATCAACACCGAAATCTCGGAAGCTGTGCTCGGCCTCGACGCGTCAGAGCAGTCCTTTCTGGACAAGACGCTGATCGACCTGGATGGCACGGACAACAAGTCGCGCCTGGGCGCCAACGCCATGCTGGCGGTCTCGATGGCCGTGGCGCGTGCCGCGGCCGAGGAGTCCGGTCTGCCGCTGTACCGTTATTTCGGCGGCATGGGTGCGATGCAATTGCCGGTGCCGATGATGAACGTGGTCAACGGCGGCGCGCACGCCAACAACAATCTGGATCTGCAGGAGTTCATGATCATTCCGCTGGGAGCACCCAGCTTTCGCGAAGCGCTGCGCTACGGCGCGGAAGTGTTCCATGCGCTCAAGAAGATCCTCCACGACAAGGGCATGAGCACTGCGGTGGGCGACGAAGGAGGCTTCACGCCCAGCGTTGCCAATCATGAAGCGGCGATCCAGATGATCCTGCAAGCGATCGACCAGGCTGGCTTCACCGCGGGCGAGCAAATCGCGATTGGCCTCGACTGTGCGGCCAGCGAGTTCTACAAGGACGGCAAGTACTGCCTCGAAGGCGAGGGGCTGATCCTGAGCTCGCAGGAGTGGACCGACATGCTGGCCGCCTGGGTTGACAAATACCCGATCATCAGCATCGAGGACGGCATGGCCGAGAACGACTGGGATGGCTGGAAGATCCTGACCGATCGCCTTGGCAAGAAGGTCCAGATCGTCGGCGACGACCTGTTCGTGACCAACACCAAGATCTTCAAGGAAGGTATCGACAAGGGCA
>JBMOJJ010000357.1:0-3660 GCA_049315845.1 Rhodoferax sp. | reverse complement strand
GCTCACACACGGTGGCGGCTCAGGGCGGCATTGGCGCCTCTTTGGGCAACATGTCCGAAGACAACTGGCATTACCACTTCTACGACACCGTCAAGGGCTCCGACTGGCTTGGCGACCAGGATGCAATCGAATACATGTGCCGCGAGGCTCCCAAGGTCGTCTACGACCTGGAGCATATGGGCATGCCGTTCGACCGCAATCCCGATGGCACCATCTACCAGCGGCCCTTTGGCGGTCACACCGCCAATTACGGCGAGAAGCCGGTACAGCGCGCCTGCGCGGCCGCCGACCGCACCGGGCACGCGATGCTGCACACGCTGTAC
This sequence comes from Rhodoferax sp., assembly GCA_049315845.1. Lineage (GTDB taxonomy): Bacteria > Pseudomonadota > Gammaproteobacteria > Burkholderiales > Burkholderiaceae_C > Rhodoferax. The sequence goes on along the minus strand of JBMOJJ010000357.1, from coordinate 3,337 downwards.
CAGCAAAACGTCAGGGAAAAAACAAGTTTCTTCGTCGAGTGGCTGGCCCTGGACCTGATTCGTGACGCCGATGGCGACGTCGTGGGCGTGTCGGCACTGGAGATGGAAACAGGCGATGTGCACATCTTCGAAGCCAAGAGCACGCTGCTGGCCACGGGCGGCGCCGGTCGCATCTTCGCCGCCTCAACCAACGCCTTCATCAATACCGGCGATGGCCTTGGCATGGCGGCGCGGGCCGGCATTCCGCTGGAAGACATGGAGTTCTGGCAGTTTCATCCTACCGGTGTGCATGGGGCTGGCGTGCTTCTGACAGAGGGCTGTCGCGGCGAGGGCGCGATCCTGCGAAACGGCAGTGGCGAGCGGTTCATGGAGCGCTACGCCCCCGCCTACAAGGATCTGGCTCCGCGTGACTACGTGTCGCGCTGCATGGACCAGGAAATCAAGGAGGGCCGAGGCTGCGGGCCCAACAAGGACTACATCAACCTCGACATGACGCATCTGGGTGCCGAGACCATCATGAAGCGACTGCCGTCGGTCTTCGAGATCGGCCATAACTTTGCCAATGTCGATATCACCAGGGAGCCTATCCCCGTCATCCCCACCATCCATTACCAGATGGGAGGTATCCCCACCAATATTCACGGACAGGTCGTCTCGCAAAACGCCAGCAACCAAAGCGAGATTGTGAGCGGCCTCTATGCGGTCGGAGAGTGCGCCTGCGTCAGTGTGCACGGGGCGAACCGCCTGGGCACCAATTCCCTGCTTGATCTGCTGGTGTTTGGCCGGGCGGCCGGCAATCACATCGTGGAGTTCAACCGCGATAGCACGGCTCACAAGCCCTTGCCGGCCAACGCCGCTGACGCAACACTGGCACGCATTGCGCGTCTGGACAACGCGACCGCTGGCGAGTACTCGCAGGACGTGGCCAATGACATCCGGCGCACGATGCAGCAGCACGCCGGTGTTTTCCGCACCCAGGCCAGCATGGACGAAGGTGTCGTCAAGATGGCCGCCTTGCGTGAACGCGTTCAGACCATCGACCTGAAAGACAAGTCGAAGATATTCAACACGGCCCGCATCGAGGCGCTCGAAGTGGATAACCTGATTGAGGCAGCGCAGGCGACGATCGTGTCTGCCGCCGCCCGCCATGAGAGTCGCGGCGCGCATTCCGTCAACGACTACGCCGATAGCCCGGAGCACCCCAACGGCCGCAACGACGCCGAGTGGCACAAGCACACCCTGTGGTACCGGCAGGACAACCGTCTGGCGTACAAACCCGTGCAAATGAAACCCCTCACCGCCGAATCGGTAGCGCTGACGGTGCGCAGTTTTTAACCGGAACCACCATGTCAAAACGCACTTTCCAGATCTACCGTTATGACCCCGACACGGACGCCAAGCCCTATATGCAGACGATTGCGGTGGAGCTTGATGGCAGCGAGCGCATGTTGCTGGACGCCCTGATCAAGCTCAAGGCGCAAGACCCGACCATCAGTTTTCGCAAGTCCTGCCGGGAAGGCGTGTGCGGCTCCGATGCAATGAATATCAATGGCAAGAACGGACTGGCCTGTCTGACCAATATGCTGACGCTGCCCGGCACCATTGTTCTGAAGCCGCTCCCCGGCTTGCCAGTGGTCCGCGATCTGATCGTCGACATGACGCAGTTCTTCAAACAGTACAACTCGATCAAGCCCTACTTGATCAACAACACCGTCGCGCCTGAGCGCGAGCGTCTGCAGAGCCCACAGGAACGCGACGAGCTGAACGGTCTGTATGAATGCATTCTGTGCGCCAGTTGCTCCACGTCCTGCCCCAGCTTCTGGTGGAACCCCGACAAATTCGTCGGACCTGCCGGCCTGTTGCAGGCCTATCGGTTTCTGGCCGACAGTCGCGACGAGGCGACCGCAGAGCGCCTGGACAACCTGGAAGACCCCTACCGGCTGTTCCGCTGCCACACCATCATGAATTGTGTCGAGGTATGCCCCAAGGGGCTCAATCCAACCCGCGCAATTGGCAAGATCAAGGAAATGATGGTGATGCGCACGGTTTGACTTTGATCAACATCTGAAGCCCCGCACCATGGTACAAACCAACGACCTGATCGATGCGAGGAGCCTGAGCAAGCTGAGATGGCGTTGCCGCCGTGGTCTGCTTGAGAATGATATTTTCATCGACCGCTTCTTCAGGCGCTATGGATCGAGCCTGACTGTCACGCAGTCGCAAAGTCTTGGCGCCTTGATGGAGCTCAGTGACAATGATCTGCTTGACCTGCACCTGGCGCGGCAAACGCTGGCTCAAGTCGACGCAGATCTTGATCGCGAGGATGTTCGCGAAGTTTTGTGCATGTTGAGAAAACCCCTAGAAAGGCAAGAAAATGAAATTATCTGAGAACAAAGCCACCCTGTCGTTCAGTAACGGTAGTCCCAGTATCGACTTGCCTGTTTACCAGGGCAGCGTAGGGCCGGACGTGGTGGACATCCGCAAGTTGTACGGACAAACCGGCATGTTCACCTACGACCCAGGCTTTTTGTCTACTGCATCCTGCCAATCGACCATCACCTACATCGATGGCGACAAGGGTGAATTGCTGTATCGCGGCTATCCGATCGAGCAACTGGCCACCAACTGCGATTTCCTGGAAACATGCCATTTGCTGCTGTATGGAAATCTGCCGGATGCCACCGCAAAAGCCGCCTTCACCGCGCGCGTTACCCATCACACCATGGTCAACGAGCAGATGCAGTTCTTCCTGCGCGGCTTCCGCCGCGACGCCCATCCCATGGCCATCATGACCGGTCTGGTTGGCGCCTTGTCCGCCTTCTATCATGACAGCACCGACATCAACAACCCGGAACATCGCGACATCGCCGCGCTACGCCTGATCGCAAAAATGCCGACGCTGGTGGCGATGGCCTACAAATACAGCATGGGCCAGCCCTATATGTATCCCAAGAACAACCTGAGCTACGCCGGCAATTTCCTGCACATGATGTTCGCCACTCCGTGCGAAGATTTCAAGGTCAACGCGGTCATCGAGCGCGCACTGGACCGCATCTTCATTCTGCATGCGGACCACGAGCAAAACGCATCGACTTCGACCGTCCGTCTGTGCGGCAGTTCGGGCACGAACCCGTTCGCCGCCATAGCGGCGGGTGTCGCCTGCCTCTGGGGGCCGGCGCATGGTGGTGCCAATGAAGCCTGCTTGAACATGCTGGAAGAGATTCAGGCAAGTGGCGGCATTGCCAAAGTGGGCCACTTCATGGAGCAGGTCAAGGACAAGAATTCCGGCGTCAAATTGATGGGTTTTGGACACCGGGTCTACAAGAACTACGATCCG
>JBMOJJ010000356.1:0-3663 GCA_049315845.1 Rhodoferax sp. | reverse complement strand
ATAGTTCTCAGTTTGCTCAAATACATTTAGATTACTCCAGTTAAAAAATCGGATCAAATTGGACGGACACGGCCACCCTCAAGGTCATCCCGGAGACGCACTTTAGCAGCACCAGGATGACCCAAGTATCGGGGTTTACTCTCGCCCAGAGCGCAAAAGCTTCATAAGCCATTCCGCTATCGATAATTATGCCCTCTTGGCCGCAGCAGGAACTATGCCATCGTGCGGCTTTTTGCCAGCCCTGGCGCCAGACCCCGAAAGAATCGCTATCGCGATGCCGCAGGCCGCGGCTCGGTCGCACAGCAATCCGCCGGATGAGCCGAAACAGCAGTGTCTGGGTATCCCCTTCAGCAGCACCGATGCGCGTGTGATATCTATCAAGGACCGCTATCGAGGTCAGACGGTCAAGGCGGTCATTGGCCTGCGTTCGTCACATCAGGGACTGGTCAGCGAGGAGGACATGCTGGATGGGTGCTGCGCCAACCGGGCCGTCTACCAATGCCCGCGACTGGTGCCGATTGTGGAATCTTTGCCCAAGAGTGGTGCGGGGAAGGTAATGTGGCGGGCCTAGCAGGAGGCCGAAGAGTGACCGATGATCGGCTCGGGGTCGCTCTTTCACGACGGCCTGAATCAACGTAACCCCAGGGCGAAGGTGTTGGCGAATTCCAGCTGGACCGGACCTTCGAGGCTGCTGCAGGTTGGAGAAACCGCGAGCCGGGGCTGGGCGCACGGCTGATCGCGATTGAGAGACCAGAAATGCAGGCCTCCAAGGCCGTTTGCGGCAACAAAAAGGGACAATGCACGAGCGTCTCCCAATGTAAACACATTGTCGACCACGTCGTTGACCCCGATCATCGGCGTTACCTCGATGCGCCCCGGTGGCAGACCATATCTTTGACTGAAATTCTGCACCACCTGAATGGCCGAGGCAGCCATATTGCATCGACCGGATTCGACCACACAGTTGTCCGATTTCGCCTCGCCGTAGTTCATGACCATCAGGTTGATGAAGTAGTTCCGCAGGCCAGCCCGCATGATGGCCTTCATGACCAGATCTCCGTGCTGATTGAGACTGGGCTGTCCACTGTCTTTCGAAGAAAGCGCGGCCAGGGTGAAACTGAAGCGCAGGTGCGGGTGCTGCTGCATGGCGATGCGCACCTGTTCCACCAGATCGGCAATCATCGATTCAGACTGGCCGGCCTCGATATCGAAATCGAGGCCCAGCAAATGGCGGGAGTTGTAGTGGGCGATGAACGCTGCCATGCCTTGTTCGCTGCTGCAGGTAAAAATGCCTTCCGCGCCGCCGGTTGAAATCACGTACCCGACGCCAGCGCGCTGGAGCGGCTTCAGATGTGACGCAGCGACTGTTTTGGCGTCCAGATCACCCCAACGCTCGCGGCCGCATTCACCTGTTGCGAACGCGAGTGTGAGAGCCTTGATGCCCTGCGGCAGGTTGGTCAGCGGGGGGTCGTTCAAAGGTTCCAGGCTGTCAGTGGAAGAACTTGGCAATGGCGCCGAATCCGACTGAAGAGCAACGTTGATGTCAAGGTAAGGGCTGAAGACAAATTCTTTCATCATGCAGCGCCCCGAGTACAGGCAACTGCCAAGCTCGGGAGAGGCATTGCTGGTAAGGCCCAGGGTGGCCAGGATGTACAGCGACAACGCACATTGCGCCAAACCTTGTCTTGACAATTCAGTTACCTTCATGGGGCACAACAGACAGACGTCCCGTCCGCAGCGAGTATATTAGCGCCAGGCATTTGCTGCGCTGGGCCGAAGCGACCCATCGATGCGAAGTCATGCTCGCCTTGCGGCTGCGGCATGATGGACCTGGGAAAGGCCGATCACGACAGCTTTTCGAACCCGCGGGAGTACAACTTGCCTTTTGTTTCCATTGATCGGACGGTGCCATGAATGTCGGGCGCTTGTCAGGCCACGCACCAGCATGGGTGTTTCCGCCAGCCTCGCCTGAGGAGGTCGGTTTGTGCCCCCAGCGTACAAGGCGGCTGACAGAGGTGCTGCAGGCCGAAGTGGATCGTCAGCGCTTGCCCGGCGCGGTGGTCCTGATTGCAAGGCACGGCAAACTGGCTCTTTATGAAAACCTCGGCTCGCTGGATCCTGCCACAGGGGAGCCGATGGTGAAGGAGTCGATCTTTCGCATCTATTCAATGACCAAGCCGATCGTGTCGGTGGCCGTCATGATGCTGATGGAGCAGGGGCGTTTGCTGTTGAGTGATCCGGTTGCCCGGTATCTGCCCGAGTTTGCGGCTCAGAAAGTCGTCGAAATGGTTGAAGGAGTGCCACAACTGCGGGATACCGCAAAGGTGGCGACTGTCCAGGATCTGCTGCGTCACACTGCCGGCATGACCTACGAGTTCATGGGTGGTTCCTCGGTACAGCGGCAGTATGCGCAGACCCGAATCGGCTCGCGCCAGCGCAGCAATGCCGAGTTTTCTCTGCAGATCGCCGCTTTGCCGCTGTTGTTCGAGCCTGGCACGGCCTGGGAATACGGACGCGCCACGGATGTGCTGGGTCGCCTGGTCGAGGTGCTGAGCGGCAAGACTCTCGGCGCCTATCTGCGGGAGAGTATTTTTCAACCTTTGGGAATGGAGGAGACCTGGTTTGCAGTGCCAAAGGAACATCAGGACCGCATTGCCGAGCCCTTTGCTCGGGACCCGGAGGGCGGCCTGCAGATGAGGCTGATCAATGTGCGCGAAGATGTTGCCATGGAATCTGGTGGCGGTGGTCTGGCTTCGACCGCAATGGACTACGCCCGGTTCCTGCAGTTCATGCTGAACAGGGGCGAACTTGGCGGCGTGCGCCTGCTCGGCTCACGCACCGTTGATTTCATGACCTCGGATCATCTGGGGCGTATTCCGGTGCATAGCGCGGCTTCGCGCGAACTGCTGCTGCCCGGTTATGGCTTTGGCTTGGGCTTCGCGGTTCGAACGGCGCAGGGTGTGGCTCCGGTCCCAGGTTCAGTAGGAACGTACTATTGGGGTGGCATGGCCGGCACCACATTTTTCGTCGATCCGGCCGAAGACCTGTTCGCCTGTCTGATGCTGCAGGCTCCAAATCAGCGCGAATACTACCGGATGCTGTTTCGCAATCTGGTGTACGCCGCACTGGTCGAATGACGCCCAAAGTCCGATGCCGACAATGACGGGAACTCGCCTGCGGCGGGTCAGAGGTTGTCGGTGAAACTGCGCAGCTTGTCGGAGCGAGATGGGTGCTTCAGTTTGCGCAGCGCCTTGGCTTCGATTTGGCGAATGCGCTCGCGTGTCACGTCGAATTGCTTGCCGACTTCTTCCAGGGTGTGATCGCTGGTCATCTCGATGCCAAAACGCATCCGAAGCACCTTGGCCTCACGCGGCGTCAGACTGTCCAGAATGTCTTTCACCACATCGCGCAGACCCGCCTGCATCGCGGCTTCCATCGGGGCAGTGTTGGCGCTGTCCTCAATGAAGTCGCCAAGATGCGAATCGTCGTCGTCGCCGATCGGTGTCTCCATCGAGATCGGCTCCTTGGCGATCTTCATGATCTTGCGAATCTTGTCTTCCGGAATCTCCATCCGTTCGGCCAATACGCTGGCGTCGGGCTCAAAGCCAAATTCCTGCAGATGCTGGCGGCTGATGCGGTTCATCTTGTTGATGGTTTCGATCA
>JBMOJJ010000355.1:0-3676 GCA_049315845.1 Rhodoferax sp. | reverse complement strand
GGAATGATGGCCGTGACTTCGATCTCGACCTTGGCTTCGTCTTCGATCAGGTCCGCGATCTGGACGGCGCTCATCGCCGGATAGTTGCGGCCCATGACTTCCCGATAAGCCGCGCCAATTTCCTTGGAGCGAGCGACATACTCCTTCTTGTCCTTGAGATACCAGGTCATGCGCACGACATGCTCCGGTCCGCCGCCGGCCGCACCCACGACCGCGATGCAGTTGATCAGGGCCTGCTTGATCTGCGCGACCAGATCGTCCGACTCGAACTTGCACTGCGGGTTCCAGCCGATCTGGCCTCCAACGTAGATCTGGCGCCCGCGCGCTTCGATGCCATTGGCGTATCCCCTGGGGGCGACCCAGCCTTCGGGTTGAAGGGTCTTGTGTGTCATGAGTTCTCCGTAAAGCGATGGATGGCCGTGCGGATATCGTCCGGCCAGGGGGTTGTACGCTGCGTGTCGAGTGAGGTGGAGACGATGCGCTGGCGCGTGGGCATCAAAAATGTACTGTCCAGTTGCGCGGTCGGACATCCCATGCGGCGCACCATGTGATAGGTATCCCAAGGCGCACCGAGAGAGGAAAACCAGTCTTCGACCACGCCATTGAGCATGACAAGGTAGTTTGGATAAAACACGATGCCCGCCGGGTCGCAATCGGAAAAGCGCACCCGATACTCGCAAACGAACTCGCCCCCCGGCTTTGTGGACAGCTCATACCACGCCGCTCCTGGCGAAGAACTCATGCCGCCTGCTTCAAGAGATCTCGACCGACGATCAGCTTTTGCACTTCTGTCGCGCCCTCGTAAATTCGCAGAGCGCGAATCTCTCGGTACAACGATTCAACCCTGACGCCGACGCGCACACCCTGCCCGCCATGCATCTGCAAGGCGGCATCGATCACACGCTGGGCATTTTCAGTGGCGATCATCTTGGCCATCGCCGCTTCACGCGTGGTGGGCAGTTTTTGCACGTCGCGCCTCCAGGCGGCGCGCGCGACCAGCAGTGCGGCGGCGTCGATGTCGGTGGCCATCTCACCCAGCTTGGACTGGGTGATTTGAAAGTCGGCCAGGGTCTGGCTAAACATCGGACGCTGGCGTACATGCGACAGTGCCTCGTCCATCGCCCGACGCGCAAAACCCAGCGCCGCCGCTCCCACCGAGGAGCGAAAGATGTCGAGCGTGCGCATCGCCACCTTGAAGCCCTCGCCCGGCGCACCGAGCCGGTTGGCCAGCGGTACTTTCATACCCGTGAACCTGAGACGCGCCAGCGGATGCGGCGCCATGACATTGAGCCGCTCGGCGACCTCGAAGCCGGGCATGTCGGGCGTGATCACAAAGGCCGTGATGCCGCGCGTACCGGGAGCTTCGCCGGTGCGCGCAAAGAGCGTGTAGACATCGGCGATGCCGCCGTTCGAGATCCAGGTCTTCTCGCCGTCGATGACGTAGTGATCGCCCGCCAGACGCGCGGCGCAGGACATGGCGCCGACATCGGAGCCAGCCAGCGGCTCGGTCAGGGCGAAGGCGGAAATCCACTCCCCGACCGCCACCTTGGGCAGGACCTGCTGGCGAATCTGGTCTGACCCGGCCAACGTGATGGCGCCAGTGCCCAAGCCTTGCATGGCGAAGGCAAAGTCGGCCAGACCATCGTGGTAGGCCAGCACTTCGCGCGCCAGGCACAGCGAGCGCGAATCAAGCTCAGGCAAGGCGCCACCGAACCGGGCCGGCACGCAGTAGCGCAGGAAGCCGGCGTCGCCGAGCTCGCGCACCAGGCGGCGGCAGGCGTTGTCGGTGTCGTGGTGATCAATTGGCGCGCACTGCCCGGTCCAGTCGGCCAGTGCATCCGACAGTTGACGATGCTGCGGCCCGTAGAAAGGCAGATCGAGAAAGGAGCGGTCCATGATTTACCTCCTCAGTTGCCCTGGAAGGCCGGTTTCTTCTTGGCGGCGAAGGCCTCGAAGGCGCGCCGGAAGTCACCCGTCATCATGCAGATGGCCTGCGCCTGGGCCTCGGATTCGATCATCTCCTCGATGCCCATCGCCCACTCCTGGTTGATCATGGTCTTGGTGACGGTATGGGCAAACCAGGGGCCATCGGCCAGACTGCGCGCCAGTTCCAGCGCCTTGACCAAAAGCTCGGCGGTGCTGTGCAGGCTGTTGAAAAAGCCCCAGCTGGCACCCTCCTCGGCGCTCATCACGCGCCCGGTCATCAGCAGTTCGTTGGCGCGGCCTTGCCCTATCATGCGCGGCAGCAGGCCGCAGGCACCCATATCCGCGCCGGCAAGGCCTACGCGCGTGAACAGAAAGGCGGTCTTGGCGCTGGGCGTGCCGAAACGGAAGTCGGACGCCAATGCCACCATCGCGCCGGCGCCGGCGCAGAAGCCGTCGATGGCGGCGATGATCGGCTGCGGTGCGCGGCGCATCGCCTTCACCAGGTCCCCGGTCATGCGCGTGAATTCGAGCAGTTGCGTCATGCTCATGCGGGTCAACGGCTCGATGATCTCGAAAACGTCGCCGCCGGAACAGAAATTGCCGCCTTCGCCGCTGAACACGACAGCGCGCACGTCACTCGCGTACTGCAGATTCCTGAACAGGTCGCGCAATTCGGCGTAGGACTCGAAGGTCAGCGGATTCTTCTTGTCCGGCCGGTTGAGCGTGATCGTGGCGACACGGCCATCATCATCGCACGACCACTTGAAGTGGCGCGCCGGATAGTCTTTGAAGGGTCGCTTGTTGTCTTGAATGGAAAGTTCGGACACGGTGTCTCCTTTTGAGTCCTTGACTACGTCACTTCGCTGCCTGAGCGCTGAAGCATCAGGCACATCAGGCATTCAGCGCCAACTGAGCCGCGCGCTCCAGGTTGCGCTCAAGCTGCACCTTGCCGCCGATGTACTGCTTCGGCCAGGCGACGCCGGCATAGCCCTGCTCGGCTGCCGCGTGCAGCGTCCAGGCCGGATCGGCCAGGTGCGGGCGTGCCAGCGCGCAGAGGTCGGCGCGACCGGCGGCGACGATGGTGTTGACGTGGTCGGCCTCGAAGATGTTGCCCACTGAAATGGTTGGCACACGCAACTCGTTGCGGATGCGTTCCGAAAACGGCACCTGGAACATGCGGCCATAGACCGGCTGCTCTTCCTTGACAACCTGGCCCGAGGAGACGTGGATGATGTCTGCGCCAGCGTCCTGGAACAGCTTGGCCACCTTGGTAGCGTCGGCCGGCGTGATGCCGCCGGCAGCCCAGTCGTGCGCAGAAATGCGCACCGACATCGGCTTCTGCGACGGCCAGACCGCACGCATCGCATTGAACACTTCAAGCGGGTACTTACAGCGGTTCTCCAGGCTGCCACCATACCCGTCGCCGCGCTGATTGGTCAACGGCGAAACAAAGGATGACAACAGGTAACCGTGCGCCGCGTGCAATTCCACCAGATCGAAACCGGCGGCCTCGGCCCGCCAGGTGGCGGCGACGAAGTCGGCCTTCACCTGGTCCATGTCGGCACGGGTCATCTCGCGCGGTATTTGCGACACGGCCTTGATGTAGGGCAGAGGCGAGGGGGCGATCAAGGGCCAGTTGCCACTGTCGAGCGGTTGGTCAATACCGTCCCAAGCCAGCCTGGTCGAACCCTTGCGACCGGCATGACCAATCTGCAAGCCCATCTTGGCGTCGCAGTTGGCATGAACAAAG
>JBMOJJ010000050.1:0-16579 GCA_049315845.1 Rhodoferax sp. | reverse complement strand
AGATCATGGTCATTATCCGCTATTTTGTAATGTTATTGATGGAACGAACTACTAGGTTGGCAAGGCCCTAAGTCGGACGAACCGGAACCAAAGAGGCAATGCAAACGCTCGATTGTGCGCAGCAATCGCAATGACTGACTGAAGGCATCGGAAGTCATGGAACGACATTGTGCTCTTTGGAAGCCATGTGAAACTGGGCGTGCTGGCCGCAGCCATGGTCGGGAGTTTTGCAGCGCTGGCCGAACCCGCCATCATCTACGACCTGGGTAGAAAATTCGACAAGTCCTTCAATGAGTCCGCCTTCCACGGCATGGAAAGATGGAAAAATGAAACAGGCAAAAAATACCTGGAGTTTGAAGTGACCAATGAGTCGCAGCGCGAACAGGCGGTGCGTCGTATGGCTGAAAAGAATGCCAGCCCCATCATCGCGATGAGCTTTAGCCAGAAGTCGGCCATTGAAAAGGTTGCAAAGGAATTCCCCAAGCTGCAATTCGTGATCGTCGATGAAGTCGTCGATTTGCCGAATGTGCAGTCGATTTCCTTCAAGGAGCAGGAAGGCAGCTTTCTGGTCGGCATGTTGGCTTCCTTGGCCAGCAAGACCGGCAAGGTTGGCTTTGTAGGCGGCATGGACACCCCGCTGATCCGCAAATTTGAGTGCGGCTACGAACAGGGCGCCAAATACGCCAACCCCAAGGCTGAAGTGTTTCAGAACATGACCGGCACTACGGGTGCGGCCTGGAACGACCCGGCACGTGGCGGTGAGTTGGCCAAGGCCCAGTTCGCCAAGGGCGCTGATGTTGTGTTTGCCGCTGCGGGTGTTACTGGCATTGGTTTGTACCAGGCTGCCAAGGACGGCGGCAAGCTGGCCATCGGTGTGGACAGCAACCAGAACTATCTGCAACCCGGCACCATGCTGACCTCCATGCTCAAGCGCGTGGATGTGGCCGTGTTCAATGCCTCCAAGAGCTTCAAAGCGAGTGCAACCAATCTGGGTCTGAAGGAAGAAGGTGTGGGCTACGCAGTGGACGAATTCAATGCCAAGTTGGTCACTGCCGACATGAAGAAAATAGTAGAGTCCGCCAAGGCCGACATCATCAGCGGCAAGATCAAGGTAGCTGATTACTCCGCTGACAACGCTTGCAAGTACTGATCCCGAACGAGTCGCCAACCCGATCAATGCGGTCGACCAGGAGGTGTTCCTTGGGAATCCGTGACGGAGCGCGCGGTTCAAGGACCGCGCCGCGTAAGGTAAGGGGTATGCACCCCTCCGGCTTTGTGCCACCGGCTCCCCACACTCAAGCTTGGCCGCCGGTGGTACGTGCAATCTCGGTGTCACATTTACGCCCACCACCACGGGAGAAAGAATAGGTGTAGCAAAAGTTACCGACGATGCATCAGGTAGCCCGCACATAGTCACTTTGAGTGGGACAGGGGTACGCCCAATGCACCCTGGCCGCCACCCCAGCCTCGATTCGCAAGAATGGCACGTCACCGCTCACGCCCACTTGCAATCCAGTAGCGGCTTCCTATGCCTGGACGGGCGGAACCTGTGCTGGAACAACCGCAAGCGCCTGCACCGTCACACCCGCTGCAACCACTGGGTACGGAGTCACTGGAACGAACAGCTATGGCTATGGCCCTGGCAGCCCGACCACGGCGCCGGTCACTTTGAAGTCGGTTGATCTGACGCCGATTCTGATGTTACTGCTGGATTGATTGAGCATGTTGGGGGAAGAGGCAGATGCGAACAAAGGGTAGAAGGCAAACTAATGTTTGAAATTGGGCAACCGCAAAGTAGCCTGTCGTGACCGCCTCCTCCCGCTGCGCTGGTGCCGGACAGATCAAGGTCAACGGACCGGCAATCTGAAGGGACGCTTTGGCTCCTTGGGGCATCTACGCGCCGACCGAAGACCGACCATGACCGGCTACTGTCACCATTCAAGGAATCACCACACATTCATCCGCTTCAACGGTTGAAAGCCCCTATTAGACGGGCGCCAAAGTTGGCACCGTGCTTATGTGGCCGCACCCGACAAGCCACAACCGCGCAAAATAAGCGACACCACATGCTCGGTGGCACGGTCGTAGTCTTCTCGAGTCAACGCAGACAGGCCGAGCACGGCGCTGACCTGCACGTCAAAATCGGCATACGTCTGGGTCGCAGCCCAGATCGTGAAAAACAGGTGCACAGAGTCCACCGGCGCCATCAGCCCGGCGCTGATCCAGCCGTCAATGACCGCCGCTTTCGCCAACACCAGTTCACGCAACTCCGTCGCCAGCAAGGATTTCAACACCGGTGCACCATGCAGCAGTTCGTTGGCAAACACCTTGGAGGCATGCGGCCGCTGCGCCGACAAGGCCATTTTGGCGCGGATATAGTTTTCAATCGCCATCCGCGGATCGGCCTTGGGCGTGATGCCATGGGTAGGAAGCAACCAATCTTCCAGCGTTCGCGCCAGCACCGCGCGGTACAAGGTCTGCTTGCTGCCAAAGTAATAATGCAGATTGGCCTTGGGCAGGTTCGAACCTTCAGCAATGGCGGCCATCGTGGCGCCGCCGAAGCCGGCGCCGGCGAAAACGCGTTCGGCTGCCGCCAAAATGAGGGCTTCATTGGCTTGGCGTATCTGGCCCTTCGACCCCTCCTCGATCAGTTGGGTCGACGACCTGATGGGAACTGCGGGATTCATCGATTGAAGAAAAATGGGGCCTACCCGCGAGGATAAGACCCCTGATCTCTGAACGACAGCAAGCTTACTTGGACGAGGCTTCCCAGATGACGTGCGAATAGGCCGCCTTGCCCGGATCCTTCTTGATCACCGGCGAGCTGCCAGCGGCCAGCAGGACCTTGACAGTGCGTTCGAAGGCCGCAGGCTCCAGATAACCCATTTTCGCCGTGCCGGCATTGGTGATCAGCTTGGCGACATTTTCCATTTGACGCTTCTGCACTTTTTCGGTCGCGCTGCCGGAGGTGTCTGCCGCGACCACGATCTTGGCGGCCTCGGCCGGGTTCTTGACGGCGTCATTCCAGCCCTTGAAGGTGGCCTTCAGGAATTTGCCCATGCGCGCGACAAAGGCCGGGTCCTTGAGCTTGGACTCGAGCACATACAGGCCGTCCTCAAGCGAGGCAACGCCTTCTTTTTCATAGAAGAATGTGACCAGGTCAGTCTCCTTGACACCGGCATCAACGACCTGCCAGTACTCGTTGTAGATCATGGTCGAAATGCAGGCCGCCTGGTTCTGCAACAGCGGATCGACGTTGAAGCCCTGTTTGAGGATCTTGATGTCGGAATCGGTCTTGTAACCGAGCTTGGCCATCCAGTTCAGGAACGGGTACTCATTGCCGCCGTACCAGACACCCAGGGTCTTGCCCTTGAAGTCCTTCGGTGTGGTCACGCCGCTGGCCTTCTTGCAGGTCAGCATCAGACCGGACTGGTTGAACACCTGGGCGATGTTGACCAGCGGCACGCCGGCTTCACGGGCGGCCAGCGCATCGGGCATCCAGTTCACCACGACATCGGCGCCGTTGCCTGCGATCACCTGCACCGGAGAGATGTCGGGACCCCCCGGTTTGATGGTCACGTCCAGCCCCTCGGCCTTGTAGTAGCCCTTGGACTGGGCGACGTAGTAGCCGGCGAACTGCGCCTGCGGCAGCCACTTGAGCTGCACGGTGACCTTGTCGGCCGCGCTCGCGCTGGCGCCGAGCGTGGCGCCGCAAACGGCCAGCACCGCTGCCAGCAGGCTGTTGGTGATCTTGGAAGAACGAATCATGGGAGGCTCCTTGGGGTTGGTCAAAAAACGACGTGCTCAATCACGAGAGACAAAACACGCGACGGAAAACAGAATCAACTTTCACGCACTGATGGGTGCCAGAACGCGGCACGCCTCTCCAACTGGACCAGCAGGGCATAGGCGACTGAGCCCGTGACCGCCGCCACCACAATGGCGCTCCACACCAGCGGCATGTTCATGCGCGAGGCTTCGGTCGAAATACGAAATCCGAGACCCGAGGTAGGGGAGCCGAAAAACTCGGCCACGATGGCGCCGATCAGCGCCAGCGTCGCATTGACCTTGAGCGCTGCAAACATGAAAGGCAAGGCCGCCGGCAGCCGCAGCGCCAGCAGTGTGCGGCCATAGCCCGCCGCATAACTGTGCATCAGCTCACGTTCGAGTTTGCCCGCCGCCTTGAGCCCGGCCAGGGTCGACACCAGCATCGGGAAAAAGGTCATCAGCGCGACAACCGCCGCTTTCGACTGCCACTCGAAGCCAAACCACATCACCGCGATCGGCGCCACAGCGACCAGGGGAATCGTGCTCGTCAGCGACGCCAGCGGCAGCAGGCCGCGCTGCAGGAACGGCAGCCGGTCGATCGCCACCGCCACCGTGAAACCCAGGCAGCAACCCAGCGTCCAACCGATCAGCACAGCCTTCAAGACGGTTTGCACAAAGTCGCCCCACAGGGTCGGGCCATGGCTTGCAAGGGAGTGCAGAATCAGGCTAGGAGGCGGCAGCAGGACTCGGGGCACCTCGAACGCGACCACCAGCAATTGCCAGAAATAGACCACCCAGATGCCAAACAGGCCTGCCGTCAGCGTGCCGTAGATGCGCGCGGCGTCGAGTGCCGCCATGCGCCGAATGGATTGCACCGCCAGCAGCGCCAGCAGCGAAGCGGCCAGCCAGAACAAGGGAGTGGGCGCGAGTTCGCCGGGGGCCGGCATCCACTGCATCAACAGAACCCCGCAGGCCAGGCCGCCCGAAACCAGCAGCACGGTTGACAGCGTGGCGCGCTTCATGCGTGATTCCTGTGCCGCAGCGCCAGCCGCTCTACGCCGGCCACGATCGTCGTCAACGCCAGTCCCAGCAGCGCCGACATCACCAGCGCAGACCAGATCTGCACCGTGTTGCCGTAGTAGGAGCCGGTCAACAGCCGTGCGCCAAGCCCGGCCTGGGCGCCGGTGGGCAACTCGGCCACCATCGCACCGACCAGGCCGGCGGCGATGCCAACCCGCAGCGCGGGAAACAGGAACGGCAACGCCGCCGGCAAACGCAGCAGCCAAAGCGCCTGCCAGCGCGTTGCCGCATAGGTGTGCAGCATCTCGGTCTCGATCCGCTGGGGCGAGCGCAGTCCCTGCACCATGGCCACCGTCACCGGGAAAAAACACAGGTACATCGCGATCACCGCCTTGGGCGCGACGCCGGCAAAACCGAGGCTGCCCAGGATCACCAGCACGATCGGCGCAATCGCCAGCACCGGGACGCTTTGCGACGCCACGATCCATGGCAGCAGGGCGCGGTCCAGCGTGCGGGAATGAACAATGCACACCGACAGGACCAGGCCCAGCAGAGTGCCCATGGCAAAGCCCCACAAGGTCGACTCGGCCGTGACCGCAACGTGGTACAGCAGATTGCGCGGGGAGTCGAGCGGCCAATCGACCAGGCCCGACCAGAAGTCCTGCAACACCTGGTGCGGCGCCGGCAACACCGGTCGCTGCATCTCCATGGTGGCCAGCAGCAGATCCTGCCAGCCCCATGCTCGGTCCTGCGGCAGCACCCGTTCGATCGCGCCGGGCGCGTTGAGCACCCAGGTGCCGGCGTACCATGCCAGCAGCACCGCCAGCAGCATCACGGCCACCGGAAAACCCTGCGAGCCCCACTGGGTCAAGCGGCCGCGGTGGACGACCCTAGTCATGGTGGCCCTCGGCCAGCGCCTCGCGCACCGCATGCGCGACTTCGATAAAGACCGCGGTATCGCGCAGACCGAGGTGGCGCGCATCGGGCAGCGGAGATTCAATCACCTTGATGATGCGCCCCGGACGCGGCGACATGACCACGATGCGGGTGGACAGGTAGACCGCCTCGGCGATCGAATGCGTGACGAAGACCACGGTGCGGCGCTCGCGCTGCCACAGTTGCTGCAGTTGCTCGTTGAGCCGGTCCCGGGTGATCTCGTCGAGCGCGCCGAATGGCTCGTCCATCATCAGAATGCGCGGCTCGAACGACAGCGCGCGCGCAATCGACACGCGCTGCTGCATGCCGCCGGACAATTGCCAGGGATACTTGCTCTCAAACCCGGTCAGCCCGACACGCGCCAGATGTTCCAGCGCTATGGCTTTGCTCTCGGCCCTGGAGCGGCCCTGGATCTGCAACGGCAAGGTGACGTTGCCAAGCACCGTTCGCCACGGGAACAAGGCCGGCGCCTGGAACACGTAGCCATAGGCGCGGGCCAGCCGCGCTTCGTGCGGCGTGACGCCATTGACCAGCACCTGACCGGCACTGATCTTCTCGAGATCAGCGATCACGCGAACCAGCGTGGTCTTGCCGCAGCCCGAGGGACCGATCAATGCGACAAATTCGCCTTCGCGTATATCAAGATCGATATTCTCAAGCGCATGCACCGGTGTATCGGCCGTTTCATAGACGACACTGGTGTTGCGAACTTCAACCGCCAGCCGCGCACTCGCCAAAGGGCTGGCAATTGACGGTAACGGCATTTCAGGATTTTTCATTGACGCGCGCGAATGGGGCTTGCATCGCACCACAACGAGGCGATGCAGCCCGGAAACCAACCAATCGGTCAGGTTATTCTAATGAGCTAAGCTATTTTCGTGCCATGAATATCATCGGGGTTTGTACGGGTCCCGGCACCAAAAACGGGCAGCGCTAGGCCTGCTTTTCAGCCGACTGGCGCGACCGGGCCAGCGCCAGGTACCAATCCAGGCTTGCGGGATTGGCCATCGCCTCGCGGTTGACCACCTTCTCGATAGGCTGGCCCAGCAAAAGCTTCTTGATCGGCAATTCCTGCTTCTTGCCAGACAGGGTGCGCGGAATTTCCGGCACCTGAAATATCTCGTTCGGCACGAAACGCGGCGACAGCGCGGTCTTGATCGAATCGACGATCTTCGCGCGCAGCGGCCCGGTCAGCACCAGCCCCTCGCGCAGCACGACAAAAAGGGGCATATAGCTCTCGCGCCCGAGATATTCGAGATCAACCACCATCGAGTCCAGCACCTCGGGCAGGGCCTCGACCGCGCTGTAGAGTTCGCTGGTACCCATGCGCAGCCCGTAGCGGTTGATGGTGGCGTCGCTGCGGCCATAGATGATGCAGCCGCCGTTGGGGCCGACCTTGAGCCAGTCGCCATGGCGCCAGACACCGGGGTACATGTCGAAATAGCTCGACAGGTAGCGCTGTTTGCCCGGGTCGCCCCAGAAATACAAGGGCATGCTCGGAATCGGCTGGGTGCAGACCAGTTCCCCCACCTCGTCGATCACCGGCTGCCCCTGCTCGTTCCAGGCCTGCACCGCACAACCCAGCAGGCGACACTGCATCTCGCCCGGCACCTGCGGCAACTCCCGGTTGCCACCAATGAAGGCGCCGCAAAAATCCGTGCCGCCCGAGATGTTGCACCACCAGATGTCGCCCCCACGCTCGTTCACTGCGTGTATCTCGCTGCCCCCCGAGGGGGCCAATTCTCCTTGGGGCGGCCCGGCGGAGAATTGGTCGCCCGCATTCCTCAGGCGCCGAAACTGCTCGGTGCCCCAGGCCTGGGCATCCACGCTCAGGGGAGAGCCGGTGGTGCCCAGCGCACGCACGCGGGAAAGATCGCCGCACGCTGCAAGATCGACGCCGGCCTTCTGGCAATTGGCGTAGAACGCGGCGCCGGCGCCAAAGAAGGTGACCTCGAGCTCGGCGGCAAAACGCCAGAGCGTGGTCCAGTCGGGCGCCAGCTTGTTGCCGCTGGCGTCAACCGAAGAGCCGGCCGGATTGCCGTCGAAAATGCAGCACGTGACGCCGCTGAGCAGCCCGCTGAGCTGCGCATTCCACATCACCCAGCCGGTCGAACTGTACCAGTGAAAGCGCTCGCCCAGTGAGTTGGGCGCGTAGCTGCAGCCGACATCGTTGTGCAGGCACTTGAGCGCCTGCGCCACCAGAATCGTGCCGCCATGCCCGTGCACGATCGGCTTGGGCAGGCCGGTCGTGCCGCTGGAATAGACAATCCACAGCGGGTGATCGAAGTCCAGCCAGAGCGGCGCAAATTCGTCGGTGCAGGCGTCGTCGCGGTCGATCACCGCATCGAATCGCGCGTGACCTGCCGCGAGCTCGGATGCATCCGGCGCCAGTCCCAGATTGTTCTGCAGAATCACATGCTGCACCGTCGGCAGCGCCGCGCAAAGCTCTGCGACCACCGCCCTGCGATCAAGATCGCGTCCGCCATAGGTCACGCCATCGCAGGCGATCAGCACCTTGGGTTCAATCTGCCTGAAGCGATCGAGCACGGCATTGGTGCCCATGTCCGGCGCGCAGATACTCCACACGGCGCCGATGCTGACGGTCGCCAGAAACGCCACGATGGCTTGCGGCGCATTGGGCAGATAGGCTGCCACACGATCACCCGGCTCGACACCGTGGGCCCTCAGATGCAGCGCCAGCGCGGCAACCTGGCGGCGCAACTCGGGCCAGCTCATTTCGCTTGCCGGGCAGCTGCCCAGGCTTTTCTCGTTGTGGCTCAGGATGGCCGGGAATCCTGCGGCCTGGGCCGCCTGTACATGCCGCAGAACCTGCTGGGCGTAGTTGACCTTGGCATCAACAAACCATCGGGTTTCGGGCATCGCGGCGCCATCGCAGACGACACTGCAGGCAGTGGGCGACTGCAGCTCAAAGTAGTCCCAGATGCTTTGCCAGAACGCGCTCAGATCGCTTGTTGACCAGCGCCACAGCGCGTCATACGAATCAAACGACAGCCCTCGGCGCTCGCGAAGCCAGTCCTGGTAAAGGCGAATCTGGGGTATATAGGGCGCGGTAGCTTGGATCATGTTCCAAGGTTAAACGGTTTTTAAGCCCGACAACAGCGGCAGCTGACACTCGTTTGACAGCTGGGCGCGCGCGCCCTGGCTATAGTCGGCGCAACCTGCCTGTTTGGAGCCCCGATGCGCATCTGGAAGCAACCCCTGTCGGTGGCAGCGCTTGCCGCCGCTCATGTCAACACGACGGTAGCGCACCTGGGCATCGAATTCCTGGAAGTCGGCGACGACTTCATCAGGGCCCGCGTGCCGGTCGACCACCGCACCCAACAGCCCTATGGCCTGCTGCATGGTGGCGTGAGCGTGGTGCTGGCCGAAACGCTGGGCTCCTGCGGCGCCGCATTCTCCAGCCCGCCTGGCTACCGGGCAGTGGGACTGGACATCAATGCCAACCACATCAAAGGCAGCACCAGCGGCTGGGTGAGCGGCATCGCGCGACCGGTTCACCTCGGCCGCACCACCCAGGTCTGGCAGGTTGAGCTGCACAACGAAGCCGCTGAACTGACCTGCGTGTCGCGCATCACGATGGCAATTCTTGCGCCCCGCTAAGACGCTCGCTTTTCCAGTAGACATCGTCGCCCGTCGTTCCATCGGGACGGTAGCGGTTCAGTACGCGGGCCAGCACGAACAGCAGGTCGCTGAGCCGGTTCAAGTACTGGCGCGGCGTATCCTTGAGCAACTCCTCGCCCTCCAGCGCCACCACAGCGCGCTCGGCGCGCCGCGCCACGGTTCGACAAACATGTGCCAAAGCGGCGGCTCGCGAGCCGGCCGGCAAAATGAACTCCTGCAGACGCGGCAGGGTTTCGTTGTACTCGGCCAGCGCTGCGTCCAGCGCCAGCACCGCCTCGGACTTGAGCAGTTCGAATCCGGGAATTGACAGCTCGCCGCCCAGGTTGAAGAGTTGATGCTGGATCTCGACCAGCAGCGCACGAACAGCCGGCGGCATGTCCTCGCACAACAGCACGCCGAGATTGGAGTTGAGCTCATCGATGTCGCCCATCGCATGCACGCGCAGGCTGTTCTTGGAGACCCGGGTGTTGTCACCTAGCCCCGTCGTGCCCTGGTCCCCGGTGCGGGTGGCGATTTGCGTCAGTCGTTGACCCATGATGCTGCTCCTCTGTTGGGGCTATTGTTGCAGCAAAATGTAAACTAGACGCCTTGCGGGACAGATCCAAGCGCAGCGAATCCCTGTCCCCGAGCGATCAAGCCGAAGGGGCTGGCCACAGCAAAGGGCGGCCCTTTCAACCTCTAAATCCGTAATACCTAGGACGACCCGTGAATGCACCGACCCCGCCAGCCCATACGGTCCCGAACATCCACCAGCGCGAGGTGCCGGCGGCGCTGATCGATGCATTGAGAACGCGCTTTGCGGAGCGACTCTCAACCGCACTGGTGATACGCGAACAGCATGGGCGCGATGAATCGTCCTTTGCCGCGCCACCACCCTCCGCCGTGGTGTTTGCCGAATCGACGCGCGACGTCGCCGCCGCGGTGACGCTGGCCAGCCAATTCAGCGTGCCGGTGATTCCCTTTGGCGTTGGGACCTCGCTCGAAGGCCATCTGCTGGCCATACAGGGCGGCATCAGCATCGATGTCAGCCGCATGAACCGGATCCTGGCCATCAACGCGGAGGACCTGACGGTGACGGTGCAGGCCGGCGTGACGCGCAAGCAGCTCAACGAAGCGGTCAGGAGCACCGGTCTGTTTTTTCCGATCGACCCTGGCGCCGACGCGACGCTCGGCGGCATGAGCGCGACCCGCGCCAGCGGTACCAACGCGGTGCGCTACGGCACCATGCGCGAGAATGTTCTGGCGCTGGAGATCGTGAGCGCCAGCGGCGAGGTCATCCGTACCGGCACGCGCGCCAAGAAAAGCAGCGCCGGCTACGACCTGACGCGTCTGCTGGTGGGCTCCGAGGGCACGCTGGGCATCATCACCGAGGTGACTGTCAAGCTGTACCCGCTGCCGGAAGCCATCTCGGCCGCGATCTGCTCGTTCCCGAGCATCGAGGCGGCGGTGCGCAGCACGATTCAGATCATCCAGCTGGGAATTCCGATCGCGCGCGTAGAGCTGATTGATGGCAACACCGTGCGCATGGTCAACAGCCACTCGAAGCTGACGCTCAGGGAGGAGCCTTTGCTGTTGATGGAGTTTCACGGCTCGCCGGCCAGCGTCAAGGAGCAGGCCGAGATGGTGCAGGAGATAGCAAGCGGCTTTGGCGGCACCGCATTCGAGTGGGCCACCACGCCCGAGGAGCGGACCCGCTTGTGGACCGCCAGGCACAATGCCTACTTCGCGGCCATTCAGTCCAGACCGGGTTGCCGCGCCATTTCAACCGACACATGCGTTCCCATTTCGCGCCTGGCCGACTGTCTGCTGGATTCTGTGACCGAAGCCGATGCGAGCGGTATCCCGTACTTCCTGGTCGGCCACGTCGGTGACGGCAATTTTCATTTCGGCTATCTGATCGACCCGGGCAAGCCCGAGGAACGCGAGATCGCGGAAAGACTGAACCACGCGCTGGTGACCCGCGCCCTGCGCCTGGAGGGCACCTGCACCGGAGAGCACGGCGTCGGTCTGCACAAGATGGACTTCCTGGTTTCGGAGGCAGGCACCGGTGCGGTCGAGATGATGCGCACCATCAAGCGCGCGCTGGACCCGAAAAACATCATGAATCCGGGCAAGATCTTCCGGCTTTAGCTCGCCGGTAGTTCGGCTTCCTCGGCGATCGCGTTGGCCATGTACTCGATCATCCGCTGCATGTCCTGATCGGTGTCCGCGTAGCGCTGGGCAATGGCCTTGAAATCATCCTGAATCTCGATAAAGGCGTCGACGATGTCCGGATCGAAATGACTGCCGCGCGCCTGAAAGATCACGGCGACCGCCTGGTCGTGAGGCACTCCGACTTTGTAGACCCGGTTCGAGATCAAGCCTTCGTACACGTCGGCAATCGCCAGCAGCCGCGCCGACAGCGGGATTTGCTCCCCCGCCAGGCCTTGCGGATAACCGCTGCCGTCCCATTTCTCGTGGTGGGAATGGGCCATCTCCTTCAAGGTCCTGAACGGCTCGCCCTTGTAGTTGAAGGTCTTTTCAACCTGCTCCAGAACATCGTGCGCGAGCGTGGTGTGGGTCTTCATGACCGCGAGCTCGGTTGGCGTCAGGCTGCTGGGCTTGAGCAGGATCCAGTCCGGAATTCCGATCGTGCCCAGGTTATGCAGCGGCGCGGCAAAGTACAGAAGATCGACATAGGCGTCTGTTAAAGCGGCGGCAAACCTGGGATGCCCCTGGAGCCGCCGCGCAAGCGACTTCAGGTAATGCTGGATACGCCAGATATGGTTGGCCGTGTCGGAACTGCGGGCGCCCGCCAATTTCGCTAGGGTGAAAGCCGCAACCGACATGCCTTCAAGCACGGAATCGGCAACTTTTGGCTGGCCACTTTCAGGTAAATTCAAAATCTGGTCCCCTGTGTTCTCAATATGTCTCTGCCCGGCAAGTATCGGCAATCTTAAACCGGGCAGCCTTCAATGGGCTGCTCGCGTCAATTTTTCGATCAGGCCATTGAGTTCGTCCAGCGAGCCGAACTGCACGCTGATTTCTCCCATCTCCTCCATCCGCCCGGCCCGCTTGACGCGTTTCTTCACTCGCACCTCGACTTCAGCGGCGAGCAGGTCCGAGAGCTCCTCTTCGACCCGTTTGACGTCGCGTGACTTTTCCTTCTTGGGTCTGACCGATGTCAGTGAGAACTCGGCGCCGAGTTTCTTGACCAGCCTCTCGGCCTCACGCACCGACATTTTTCGAGCGCTGATCTGGCTGGCGGCGCTGATCTGCGTCGCCCGGTCGAGCGCCAGCAGCGCGCGCGCATGACCCATGTCCAGATCACCCGCCATCAGCATGGTTTGCACCGGGTCGGCCAGATTGAGCAGCCGCAACAGATTGCTGGCAGCGCTGCGGGAGCGCCCCACAGCCTGGGCCGCCAGTTCGTGAGTGAGCCCAAACTCTTTGACAAGGCGTTGCAGGCCTTGGGCCTCCTCCAGAGGATTGAGGTCTTCGCGTTGAATATTCTCAATCAGGGCCATGGCCGCGGCAACTTCATTGGGAACGTCGCGCACCAGCACCGGGACACTGTCGAGCCCAGCCAGTTTGGCAGCCCTGAAACGGCGCTCGCCGGCGATGATCTCGTATTTGCCCTGGTTCGGTCCGTCCACCAGCTGACGCACCAGAATCGGTTGCAGGATACCCTGCACCTTGATCGACTCGGCCAGCTCGTACAAGGCACCCTCGTCCATGCGGGTTCGCGGCTGGTACATGCCGGGCAGCATGTCGGTGAGCAGCAACGAAGCCGGCAAGCCCGGGCTTACCGGATTGCCGGCCGAGGCGTCAAACGCCGCCCGGTCGCTGACATTGGGTCCGAGCAGCGCTTCGAGTCCGCGGCCTAGGCCTTTGGGTTTCTTGGTGACCATGTTGTTCCTTTTCAGTATGTCGCGGGGCTGGCTTTCGATTCCATCCCAGGGCGGTCGAGGCCGGCCAGTATTGCGTGACCCTCATTCCAGAGCCCCAGGCCGGATTCTGCGTTGATGTGTCCCATTGTTCCGTAATCCATCCATCGGGAACCCCAGGCGCGGGCGAATTGTCGCGCCCGCTGCTCAGTGCAATAGGGATCATTGCGGCTGGCGATCAGGCAGCTGCTGAACGGCAGCGCCTGCAGCGAAATCGGCGACCAGCTGGCGAGAACCGGCAGCAGCTCTTCGCGCTCGGCATCGCCCGGCGCCACCAGCAGCGCGGCCTTCACAAGGTGGGTGTTGCGCGAGTGCGCGGCCCACGCCGCCACCAGAAGGCAGCCCAGGCTGTGCGCCGCAAGAATGACGGGTTCAGCGTGCTGCAGCAGCACGTCCTCCAGCCGCGCGGTCCAGTCACCGCGCAGCGGACGCATCCAGTCGTGCTGCTCCACCCGCGTGTAACCATAGGCTTGTTGCCACAGGCTCTGCCAGTGGTCGGGGCCCGAGTTTTGCCACCCCGGCAGAATCAGTACCTTGGACGCCATCAGTTTGCTATCATTTTTGTAGCCAGCTGCTTTTCAGGGGACTCCACGCTGGCGCCCTATAGTTTGTCGATCCGCTCTACCATCTCCTGGGCAAATGCCACAAAGGCCTGCGCGCCCTTGCTGGAAGGATCGAACACAACCCCGGGCAGCCCATAGCTGGGCGCCTCAGCCAGGCGCACGTTGCGCGGAATGACAGTATTGAAAACCTTGCTGCCGAAATGCGCCTTCAGTTGCTCGCTCACCTGCTGCTGCAAAGTGATCCGGGCGTCGAACATCACGCGCAGCAGGCCGATGATGGCGAGCTCCTTGTTCAGGTTCGCATGCACCTGCTTGATGGTATTCACCAGGTCCGTGAGCCCCTCGAGCGCAAAGTACTCGCACTGCATCGGAACAATGACCCCATGCGCGCAACACAGGCCATTGAGCGTCAGCATCGAGAGCGACGGCGGACAATCGATCAGGATGAAGTCATAGTCCGGCCCGACCTGCAGCAAGGCCTGCTTGAGCCGCTTTTCACGCCGCTCCAGGTCGACCAGTTCGACCTCGGCACCCGACAGTTCGCGGTTGGCACCAAGGATGTCGTAGCTGCACCCGCCTTCGATCAGCTTGTCGCTCTTGACCCTGGCTTCGGCTATCGACGCCGACTCCAGCAAGACATCGTAGACCGTCAATTCCAGCTTGCGCTTGTCGACCCCGGACCCCATGGTCGCGTTGCCCTGCGGATCGAGATCGACCAGCAGCACCCGCTGGCCAAGCTTGGCCAGGCCTGCGGCCAGATTGACGGCGGTGGTGGTCTTGCCAACACCGCCCTTTTGATTGGCAACGCAGAAAATTTTGGCCATGAGGTACTTCTTTGGGATGAACGCGAAACAGCGAAGAAACTCAGCGCGCGAGCGCCAGCTTGACGCCAAAACCAAGCAGGAACAGGCCGGCGAGTTTTTCCAGCGCGCCCGACAGCTTTGGACTGGCCCTCAGCCGTTCGGCCAGATGATGGGTCAGCAGCACCACGGTCAGGCCGTAGGCAAAGGTGAGCGTTGCGATGGTCACGGCCATCACCGCGAAAGTAGTCAGGCCCTGATGTCGGGCCGGATCTACAAAAAGCGGGAAAAACGCCATGTAGAACACAATCGCCTTGGGATTGAGCAGCGTGATCATCAGCGCCTGGTGCAGAAAATGATGCGGCTTGATATGCAGAATCGGCTTCGACCCGGGTTTTGCCAGGAGCATCTTGCCGCCCAGCCAGGCCAGATAGGCCGCGCCCAGCCACTGCACCGCGTTGAAGGCCGTCGGATAGGCGCCGAGCAAGGCGGCCACTCCAGCCACCGCCAGCCACATCAGCACCTGGTCGCCCAGAATGACGCCGACCGTGGCGGCCAGCCCGCCCCCGATCCCGCCCTTGCCGGTCGATGTGATCAGGGCCAGATTTCCCGGACCGGGAATCAGCAGAAAAACGATGATTGCGACGGCAAATGCGCCGTAGTCGGCTATGCCAAACATGAGATTTATTCCTTCCAGACAGCGCGAGTTTACGTTACGCCCTGCGCATCCACACAATGCATCTTTGCGCATCCAGTCCGGGCACAGCCAAGTGTTCCACGTGAAACACCCGAATGCCTTCGGGCAAAGCCAGAATCTCCTGCTCCGGATATTTGCCCTTCAAGGCCATCCAGACCCCTTCGGGAGCCAACGCAGTTTCCGACCAGCGCGCAAAATCTGGCAAGGAGGCAAAGGCGCGCGAGCAGACAAGGTCGTATTTCCCCGTCAGGCTCTCCACCCGCTGATGCAGCCCGCGCAGGTTGGGCAATCCCAGGCTCGCCGCCACCTGCCTGACAAATGCAACCTTCTTGGCCACCGCGTCGACACAATCGACCATGATATCGGGGCAGCAAATCGCGACAACCACGCCTGGCAAGCCGGCGCCCGAGCCGACATCGAGCAGACGAACAGGCGGCGCCGCAACCAATTGCGCGCCGGCCACGGCGCCGCCATCACCGCCGCAAAGGTCCGACAAGCGCAGGCGCAAGGGAGCGATCACCGCCAGGCTGTCAAGCAAATGGTGCGTCAGCATGTCCGCCGTTTCACGCACCGCGGTCAGGTTATAGACCTTGTTCCATTTTTGGATCAGATCGAGGTAATCCAGCAAGCTGGCGACCTGGGCATCATCCAGAGAGAGTTTCAGGTCGGCCAGGCCCTGGCGCAGCTGCGGCTCCAGCGCGCGCATCAGCCGGGCACCCCGCCACCGGAAGCCGGACCGTCGCCTGCGGCAACATTGCGTAGGCTCTTCTTCTTCAAATGAATCAGCAGGAGCGATATCGACGCCGGGGTAATGCCCGAGATTCTGGACGCCTGCCCCAGCGTCTCCGGCCGGTGTCTGTTCAACTTCTGCCGGGCCTCGATGCTCAGCGCCGACACCTGCATATAGTCCAGTTCCGCCGGCAGCCGAAGGCCCTCATAATGCGCGGCGCGGGCCACTTCGTCCTTCTGGCGATCGATATAGCCGGAATACTTTGCCGCAATTTCAATCTGCTCAAGCACCACAGCTGCAAAGCGGTCATGCTCCGACTGCCCCGGCACCGCAGGGTCGGCGGTCAGTTCGGGGATTGCAAACACGCCCTCGTTCAGCGACATCAAGTCCGCATAGCTCACGTCAGGCCGTCGCAGCAAGTCGGCCAGGCAATACTCGTGCTCGATCGCCTTGCCGAAAACGCGCTCGGACTCGAGCTGGGTCACGCTCCTCGGATT
>JBMOJJ010000049.1:0-16681 GCA_049315845.1 Rhodoferax sp. | reverse complement strand
TGTAATCTGGCCTAATCGAGGACGTAAACGATGAAAAAGTGTTTATGGATAGCACTGGAAATGCATTTGTGGGCGGCGACCGCCTTCGGGGCGGAGGTGACGAATCTGCGGATTGTCTAGGAGGGGGGCCGGGGGGTGTTCACCTACGACTTGATGGCGAACGCCGATGAGAAAGAGGCCGATGTCGCTGTGACCGTCACCGTGGCACCAACCACAGTAACCGCGGCGCCGCCCGTCACCGACACTGCACCGCCCGCAGTAATGCTGACGGCCGCTCCCGCGATGAGTGTGCTCGCAGCCCCGACCGTGATGGTCCGGGCACCACCCACCGTGCATTCATCGACACCACCGATGTTGCTGCTGCGCATGCCGCCCACCGTCAGGCTCTGCATGCCAAGCACCGTGGTTTCATCCTGCCCAAGTACTTTGACCTTGCGCGTCAGGCTTTGCAGGGAATAGGTCGTGGGAGTCATGAGGCTGTAGCCAGCGGCAGCAAAGGTACTGGCCTTGCCGGTCGCAACCGTGACATCCTCGCCCTTGATGATGGACTTTCGCCCCCCTTGCACGAAATTGACCTGTTTGCCGCCAATATTGTTCTTCTCGTCCGACGACACGGTGAATGTGTGTTTGCCGCCAATGCTCTCACGGTGATCACCGCCGGTCTTCTCCTTCAAAACCCCGCCGACGCTCTGCGTCAGGTCGCCATTCACCATATTGCCCTGGTTGCCCTTGACACTGACATTCTGGTTGCCGCCGATGGCGACGTCCTGATTCGACTGCACCTGCAGCGCCTGGTCGACACCGATCACCTGCTTGTCATTCTTGACTACAAATCGACTGTCATGCTGTCCAATGCGGGCGTTACGGTCAAGCCCGACGATGCGCGATTCGTTGGCCTCCACCACCGTGTCCAGATTACGCTGGGCATGCACATAGAGTTGCTCCTTGCCCTTGTTGTCTTCCATCCGTATTTCGTTGAAATCGGTCGCGCTGCCCCCTTTGCTGGAGCGCGACTTGATGCCGCTGGCGGTCTTGTTGTCGGGCAAGCCGTAGGGCGGCATCTGGTCGGCGTTGTAGACGCACCCGGTGATCATCGGACAGTCCGGATCGCCACCGATGAAGTCCACGATCACCTCCTGACCGATACGAGGAATGTGTATGAAACCCCACTTGTCTCCGGCCCAGGGATGGCTGACGCGAACCCAGCAACTGCTGTGCTCGTCCTTCTGGCCGTAACGATCCCAGAAGAATTGAACCTTGACGCGACCATACTTGTCGGTGTAGATCTCCTCGCCCGCGGGGCCGACCACCACGGCCGTCTGCGGACCGCTGGTCAATGGCCTGGGCGTCAGCGGCTGCGGCCGGTAGGGTATGGAAGTGGGCTGCGAAACGACCTGGATGCGCAGGTCGGCGTCGCCGCCTCCACCGCCGCCTGCCGAGATCCTGGCGTTGTCACGAAAGAAATAATTCGCCGAGACCGACAGGTATTCACGATTCTGGTCGGCGCGCGGACAGCGCTCAAGATTGAACAGGTAGCCCGGCGCCATCGTCCGC
Organism: Rhodoferax sp.; assembly: GCA_049315845.1. Classification (GTDB taxonomy): domain Bacteria; phylum Pseudomonadota; class Gammaproteobacteria; order Burkholderiales; family Burkholderiaceae_C; genus Rhodoferax. The sequence continues at coordinate 15,127 of JBMOJJ010000049.1, read as the reverse complement.
ACCGTCGTCTGGCCCTGTGTGCGTTCGTGCTCGGACTGCAGCGTTTCGAGATGGACACCCGAATAGTTCTCTCCGTCGCCAAGCTTCAGATAACCGCCCGGCCACTGGTAGCGCTCCCAGGCGTCGTGCATGTGACCGAAGGCGTGCTTGCGTTTGGTCTTCAGGTCGCCCCGGGGGTTTTCAAAGTCGTAGTCGTCCGAGATGTATTCGCCCGAATCGACCTCTTCGAACACCTGCCAGCTGTTGAAGTGCTCTTCATCGGCAACCGCCGCAGCGTCCAGACCCAAATACTTGATGCGGGGCTTGCCGGGCAGCGGCGCGTGACAACTCATGTCGTCGGCCAGTACCAGCGTGTGCTTGCCGTCTTCATGCTCAAAATAGAAGTAGATCCCCTCATGCTCCATCAGACGCATGACGAAGTTCAGGTCGGTTTCCTGGTACTGAACACAGTAATCCCATTCACGATAGGACTTCTTCAGCTTGAGCGACATCGCAAATCCGTACTTGCCCAGAACCTCGGAAACAATATCGGGCACCTTCTTGAACTGAAATATCTTGCAGTCACTGCGCCGGCTCGCCAGCCACAGCCAGGGGCGCAGCCTGGCGCTGTACAGCAGGTGCTCGCCCTCGCGTCCGCCGGCGCCGAAACGGGTGCAGATTCCGTTGAAATGGCGCACCCCCCGACCGCCTTCGGTCTCGATCTTGAGCGTCACATCCTTGCCCAGCATCGCCTTGACACTCAAGCCGGACTGCTTGCTGTGCAGCACGAGGTCGAATTCGAACAGGCTGGACAAGGCCTCGGTGCCCGCCATCTGGCGAAACCACAAGGCGCTGCCCAGGGGCGTGACAACATCAACAATTCGTTCCATCGGTCTAGATCCTCGATCGGCTGGCGTCTTCAGTCAAATGCATAGCTGAATTCACCTTGCGCCACGCTCAATCCCACATTGCCCAGGGTCTTGCCGTCCATCGTTCGTTTCAGATATTCCTCAGACAGCCTGGGCAGTATCGTATTCGTCAGGATCGCATCGATCATGCGCCCGCCGCTTTCGATTTCGGTGCAGCGCGACGAAATAAGCTTCACGACATCCTCCGAATAGCTGAACTCGGCCTTGTGGTTTTCGGCAATGCGCTTGCTGATGCGCCCGAGCTGCAGGCGGATGATGTTGCCCAGCATTTCGTCGCTCAGCGGGTAGTAGGGAATCACCTGCAAGCGTCCCAGCAAGGCGGCCGGAAACACCTTGAGCAGCGGCTCACGCAAGGCCTTGGCGATCTGTTCGGGCTCGGGCATCAGTTCCGGGTCCTGCGTCATGCTCATGACGAGCTCGCTGCCGGCGTTGCTGGTCAGGATGATCACGGTGTTCTTGAAGTCGATCAGCCGGCCCTCGCCATCCTCCATGATGCCCTTGTCGAACACCTGGAAGAAGATTTCGTGCACGTCACTGTGCGCTTTCTCGATCTCGTCGAGCAGCACCACGCTGTAGGGCTTGCGCCGCACCGCCTCGGTCAGCACACCCCCTTCGCCATAGCCGACATAGCCGGGCGGCGCGCCTTTGAGGGTAGAGACCGTGTGCGCCTCCTGGAACTCGCTCATGTTGATGGTGATCATGTTCTGCTCACCGCCATAAAGCGTCTCGGCCAGCGTCAGCGCGGTCTCGGTCTTGCCGACGCCCGAGGGCCCGACCAGCATGAACACGCCAATCGGCTTGTTCGGATTGTCCAGCCGCGCGCGGCTGGTCTGGATGCGCTTGGCGATCATGTCCAGGCCGTGGCGCTGACCGATCACGCGCTGATTGAGCGTATCGGCGATGTGCAGGATCGCCTGCAGCTCGTTCTTGACCATGCGACCGACCGGTATGCCGGTCCAGTCGGCCACCACCGAGGCCACCGCCTGCGCATCCACCGCCGGCAGGATCAGCGGGGTGTCGCCCTGCATGCTGGCCAGATCGCGCTGCAATTGCCCGAGCCTCTCCAGCATGGCGGCGCGCGCCTCATCGCCAAGCGGCAGCGCGCTATCGACCCTGCCGTCACCGCTGCCACGCAATTTTCCGCGCAGGTCAAGAACCTGCTCGACCAGCTCTTTTTCGTCCTTCCAGCGCACCTCCAGCGTGGCCAGCACCTCGCTGGCCGCCGAACGCTTGCCGTTCGCGTCAGCCAGACGCTCGCCAATGCCGATGCCCACTGCCGCCTCGCGCTCGATGATGCCGATCTCGACATCGAGCATCTCGATGCGGCGCTGCACGTTCTCGACCTCGGGCGGCGTCGCGTGCTGGCTCACCGCGACGCGGGCGCAGCTGGTATCGAGCAGGCTGACCGCCTTGTCCGGCAATTGCCGCGCCGGAATGTAGCGGTGCGACAAATTGACGGCAGCGGCAATCGCCTCGTCAAGCAGCAGCACCTTGTGGTGTTTTTCGAGGACGGTGGCGACGCCGCGCAACATGGCAATGGCCTTAGCCTCGTCCGGCTCGGGCACTTGAACCACCTGGAAGCGCCGTGTCAGCGCCGGGTCTTTCTCGATGTATTTCTTGTATTCGGCCCAGGTCGTCGCTCCGATCGTGCGCAGCGTGCCGCGCGCCAGGGCGGGCTTGAGCAAATTGGCGGCGTCACCGGTGCCGGCCTGCCCCCCGGCGCCAACCAGGGTGTGGACCTCGTCGACGAACAGGATGATCGGCTTCGGGCTGGCCTGAACCTCGTCGATCACCTGGCGCAGACGTTGCTCGAACTCGCCTTTCATGCTCGCGCCAGCCTGCAGCAGGCCGATATCGAGCGAGAGCAGCGAGACCTCGCGCAGTTGCGGCGGCACATCGCCCTTGGCCAGGCGCAGTGCAAAGCCCTCGACAACGGCGGTCTTTCCCACGCCGGCCTCGCCGGTCAGGATCGGGTTGTTCTGGCGCCGCCGCATCAGAATGTCGACAATCTGGCGGATCTCCTCATCCCTTCCCGTCACCGGGTCGATCTCGCCCTTGCGGGCCTTTTCGGTCATGTCGACCGCGTATTTCTTCAGGGCTTCCTGCTTGCCCAGCTGCGCAGGCGCCATCGCCGCACTGGCTTCGCCCGGCTCGGCGCCGACACCTGATCCATCGCTCGCGCCCAGGCCTTCCTCGGGCGAGCCCTTGACAATGTCGGCCAGTTTGTCGGCCAGCGCGTCAATGCCCAATTTTTCAAACTCGCGCGAGATGCCGTAAAGAATATTTCGCAGCCCGGCGGTCTTGACCAGACCCACCATGAGGTAGGCGCTGCGGACTTGGGAATCGCCGTATTTCAGCGTGCCGTAGACCCAGGCTCGCTCGACCGAATCGGCAATGTGTTCCGACAGGTCCGAGATAGCTGTCGCACCGCGTGGAAGCCGGTCCAGCGCACGCGTCAGGTCGGCCGCCAGCTTGGATGCATCGAGCTCGAAGTGGCGCACGATCCGGTGCAGATCGCTGTCGTTGGCGCTCAGGATCTGATGCAGCCAGTGCACCAGCTCGACGTAAGGATTGCCGCGCAGTTTGCAGAATACGGTAGCCCCCTCGATCGCCTTGTAGAGCAGCGGATTGAGTTTGCCAAATAGCGCAGCGCGACTGATTTCAGACATTGCATACCTCCGGTTGTTGATCCCAAGCCGCCTTTGGAGCGCGGCTCAGGCGTTCCATGTCGAGCAAAACATCCTCTGCATCGCGGGCACGTCGGCCCGGCTTCATGCCAAGCCAGGTGGTCCAGCCGAGCTGACCATAGCTGCCCAATCGGACCTCGGGTACCTGTTCGCGCTCGAGCACCAGACGCGCATCCCATGCCAGCTCGACCCCGAGGTAATTGCGCACCCAGTCACGGACCTGAAAAAATCGCACCCCACCCGGCAGAAAGCGTTCAAATTCAGCCAGCGACATGGCGCCGAGCCGCAGACGAAACTTGTGCTGGACGTCGGGTACGCGGGCACCGGCGATGGCGCCCTGGCCGAGCCGTGAAGAGCTGTCTCCCAACTCGACCCGTCGTCCGGACCTTCCTCCGACCAGCGCGACCGACGACAGGCGCGTGCGGTCCCGATCGGCCAGCGAGAGCCATTGCAGGCAGTACTCTTTCAGTGCCACCGGTATCCGCAACAGCGCCGCCAGAGGCCGGATCAGCCCTTCCGGATTGCGCGTCTGGCGCGCCAGGTGCCCCGCGTGATGCAGCTTCAGATGATCGGGCACTGTGTCGCGATGGATCAGGGACAGCTGACCCAGACCCACCAGGCTGGCCGTGTAGCGCCCGAAGAGGTCGCGCTCGGGCTGATCCAGGCTGGTGACCGCCTGACAATCGGCCCAGGCCCGATAGAACAGCAGGATCATGCGGTGCTGAAAGATGTCGCAGAAACGCGCGATGGTCTCGTCCTTGCTGTGCAGGATGCGCTCCTGCACATACTCGGTCAAATGCTGCGGCAAGGCACCGTTGGGACCGAACAGGCCAAAATGATGGACCGACAAGCGCCCCAGCCCGTGCGCCGCCACGCCGGGCAGGTATTGATGCAGCGCGCTTGGCGCAAAGATCAGCGACGGCTGCTGCGTCAGGCGCAAGGGCTCGGCGCCCGGCCGTGCCGCGCGCCCCAGCGGCACCGTGCCCGGCACTGCGGCATCGATATGGCGCAGCACATGGTAGAAATCGAACTGGGTGGCGTCCACCGCCAGCTCCGCCAGGATTCGTTCCAGCCGCCCCTGCGGCGACTGCGTGTCGGCTGCCTGTGCGGTCGGAATCAATGCGCTCATACCGAGGGACGCCGCCCGATGCGGGCCTGCCATTGGGCAATCGGGCCACGCTGAATGCTGCGCAGCACGAACTCGGTGAATGAATTGACCCCCACATGCCTGGCAAAAAACTGCTCCAGCACCGCCCCAAAGAGCCAGGGGCTGACACCCGCCAGCGGAATTTCGTCCAGCAGCATGTCAAGCTGCACGCCGCGCCCGAAGACGATCGGACCACGCCCTGGAATCCGGCGGTTCACTTCGCTCACGCTCAGCTTCTGAACCGCACCAATCTGCGCCTCGGCGCCGGCCGCACCCAGGCGTGCGTACAGCGCCAACAAATCGCGCAAAGCGCCCGCTCCCTGGTTCGGACTCAGGTCCGTGAGGGTCAGGTAATTGAGATTCAGGTGCGAGATCAGGCGCCAGGTGATTTCCCGCTCGGCCAGCGCGGGCGTCGGCCGGGTCGGGCTGACGACAAACCGGATCTCCTCGACCGGCGCCGAAGCCAGCAGGGTCAGGTCCGGGCCCGCAGCGCCCACCGGCGTCAGCAAGGACAGATCGCGGTTGGTGCACAGCGCCTCGACGGTCAGTTGCCGAAGCTCGGCCGCATACGGCGCCTCACTGGCATCCACCAGCGACAGGAAGCACTCGGTTCCGATGTAACCGGTGCGCGGACCCTGTCGGCGCGACCGCTCCGATAGAAGGCGCGGCTCGCGTCGCACCGAAAAATAGGCCGCTGCGCCACGGCGATCGGTATCGGCCGCGGCATAGAACGGCTGAAAGACAATTTCCCGGTCCGACTCGCTGTGATGGCCTGTAACGCGCGTGATGCTGTGGATCTCGAAGTCAAGCGGCCGCCCGCGATCAATCACCGCGTGGTGTTCAAAACGCTTGGCCGTCACCGCAATACGATCCGACGTTCGTGTGAACAGGTTGACGACCGGCGCGCAGTGCAGCAGGAAGTTGCTCGCATCGATCACCGACTCCAGCGCCACCTGAGCCGACTTGAGCAGGATCACCAGCTCAAAGCGTTGGCCCGTGATCTGCGGCAGCGCCTGCTGCAAGCCATTGATCGAAAAAAAACGGTAACGCTCCGGAAAAGCAAAATACTTGTGCAACAGCCGGTAGCCGTCGAATGCGCGTGAATCAAGCGGCAGCATCGCCTGCTCGGTGGCAAAACCCTCGCATGTCAAGGCGTCAGCAAGGTAGGGCACCAGTGCGCGAACCGGCAACTCACCCGAGTGCACCAGAAGGCCCAGGCACTGGGTATGAATCAGCTCCTGCAGTTTGGACGCGATGTCGGGGGTGCCGGTGATGAAGAGCGGCAGCGTATCAAGTTTGAGCGCGGCGACATCCACCTGTCCGGTGGTTTCAAACAGCAGCCGAAGCGCTCCGCGCACCGGCGCGCTCCAGCGGAACCCTGTCATTGGCAAGTCCGGCGGTGCCGCCGTCAGGCGGGCTTGAACCAGCCGCAGCGGCCACAGGGTCAACTCGTGGGCGGTGCGAAATTCGCAAGCCGTCTGTTCCTGCGCCGGCAGACGCGCGCGCAGGCGCGAATGGCGGGGCAGCACATGACCGTCGGGCGAACCGCCCTGCGACTTCGAGGGCTCGAAGCGGGCGATGCCCATCGCTGGCGTGGGCGCCAGATAGCCCGGATAGACCAGATCCAGCAGGCGCTGGGAAAAACGCGGAAACTCGGCGTCCATCTTGAGCTGAACGCGCGCCGACATGAAGGCGAAGCCTTCCATCAGACGCTCGACATAAGGGTCAGCCACCTCGATGCCGTGCATGCCGAGCCGAGCAGCCACCTTGGGGAATTGCTCCGCAAACTCGGCGCCCTGCTCACGCACATAGGCCAGCTCGCGGTTGTAGTATTCAAGCATGCGGGGATCCATCTCAGCCCCCCCCTGCCGAAAGCTGGTCGGTCAATTTCATATGCCCTGTCTCCAGATCAAGTTCAGACCGCAGCAGCAGCTCTGTAGGAAAGGGCATCGACCACAGTTCTCCGCGCAGTTCAAACTGCAGAAGGTTGTGGTGCCCGAGCAGGTCCGTCGGCGCCAGGGCCTTGACGCGCAGCGTATCCGCAAGAATCCTCGGCTCGAACGCCAGAATGGCGTCGTGAATCTGCCGTTCAAGGTCACGCCAGTCAACACCGGAGAAATTCTTCCCCGACAGCACCGGGATGCCAAAATTGAGCACCGATCGCCTCACCTCGGGATAGTTGTCGAGCTGATCACTGGTGTGGTGCGCGCTGGTGTTGAGCAGCCAGATCAGATCTCTGAGCACCGTGCGCTTCAGGCGCCCCTTGGATACGACCGCGTGCTGCGGCGTCTCGTGTCGGGCGCCAGGTTCATCGTCGGTCAGCCGGTCCAGCAGCGCCGGCTGCAGACGGTCCCCCTCGGAGCGCAGATTGATGCTGTCTTCCATTTCACGCCATCATCCCATCACTCCGGCAGCCGGTTCCGCCGACGCCAGACCCATGGTGATGGCGCGGGTTTGAAGAATGGGATGCTCGCCCCTATCGCTCATCCAGACGCGCTGGCCCAGCCCAAGCCACGCATCGGGCGCGCACTCGATCCACTCGGTCAGACGGCTCTGTTTCAATGCGTCAGCCTTGTCTGCGGTGCTTTCGCTCGTTTGCGGATAACGGGTCGGAATCAGGGCCGGAATGCGCCCCTCGTTGGGCAGCAACACCTCGGCCGGCGACCACACCAGATCGCGCAAATCGGTCGGCGCCTCAATCTGGATAGCGCGGCACGATTCAAAGGGCAGCCAGTAGTACTGGCCGTTGGCAAACACCTCACAGACCGGCCCCAGGCGTGCGTCGCCATCGGCGAGCCAGTCGCACACCGCACCGTCAACCGTGCAGGCCCGCGCATCAGCGGCCTGCATGGCCTGCGTCCTCAGATCAGCAGCCGCCGCGGCGTTGCCCGATCCGTCCTGGCGCAGCGCCTCAATCAGCAGACCGATCCAGGCTGGCGGCGTTCCCAGTACCTGGGGGGTGCGCTTGCCAGCAAACACCTGCTCGCGAAACAGCTCGCATTTGATCGCCTCACGGTACATCTGCGCCATCGGCAAGGCCTTGGCGTCCAGTTGCGCACACAGCTGCAACTGCCCCAGCGCGCGCTTCCAGTTGCCGATGACACAAAGCAGCTGAAACAGATGGATGCGCAACCGGGCCGAGCCGGCATCGCGTTTGATGCGGGACTGAAGCTCGTCGAGCTGCTGCGCAAGCGATAGCGCTTGATCGTTCATTTTGTTCCCGACTGCACCAGGGGATCACTGATGCGAGATGACATGGATGGCGTCTCTCCGACACTGCGCGCGGTCAGCGGTCCGGGGGTTCGAGGCCCGAATGCGCCGACCCGGTTGACTGCCCGGTCGAACAGCCTGGAAGTCAGAACTTCTTGTTTTCCTTCTGATCCCAGCCGGCATTGGTCGAACTGCCCTTCCCTCCGGTACTGGTCTGCTGCCAGTATTCGGTCTTTATCTTCGTGAAGGCGAGCGAAATCTGCACCATAGGAATCTGATTCTGCGATCCGCTGAAGTGAACCCCGGTCACCACCACATCGTTCATGGTGACTTCCAGATAGGTCCAGCTCTTGCCGTCGCCGCCCATCTTGGTTGCATGCAGCTTGGCGGTCTGATAGTGCTTGTGGTCGGCGCAGCCCACCATCAGATTGGGGATGGCTTTTTCCAGCTGGCAATTGATCGTGATGTCGTTGTATTGCACCGTCCCGAGGCCCGCTCCACCGCCGTAACTGGCAGTGCTCGCCGACTGCAAACCCTCGCTGTACGATTCCACATCGATCCAATCCTTGTGCGCCGACTCGACACATTCGCCGGTGACACCATCTATCTGCAAGAAAAGATTTCCAGCCACGATTTTCTCCTTGAAAAATTAATGAAACACCACCACCCAGGCGCCCGGCCCGCGGCCCTACTTGGCGCCGCCGGACTTGACTGACGGGAGCTTGGACACCAGCCGAAGCGATACGGTAAGACCTTCAAGCTGGTAGTGCGGACGCAGGAAGAACTTGGAGGTGTAGTAACCGGGGTTGCCCTCCACTTCTTCCACGATGACCTCGGCCGCAGCCAATGGCTTTCGCGCCTTGGTTTCCTGCGTGGAGTTGGCCGGGTCGCCATCCACATAGTTCATGATCCACTCGTTGAGCCACTTCTGCATGTCGGCGCGCTCCCTGAACGAGCCGATCTTGTCGCGCACAATGCACTTCAGATAGTGCGCGAAACGCGAGCAGGCAAACATGTAGGGCAGCCGCGCCGCCAGGTTGGCGTTGGCCGTGGCGTCGGCGTCGTAGTACTCGGCCGGCTTGTTCAGGGACTGGGCACCGATGAAGGCCGCCAGGTCGGTATTCTTGCGATGGACCAGCGGCATGAAGCCGTTCTTCGCCAGTTCGGCCTCGCGCCGGTCGCTGATCGCAATTTCGGTCGGGCACTTCAGATCGACACCGCCGTCGTCGGACGGGAAGGTATGCGCCGGCAGGTCGGTGACGACACCGCCCGATTCGACACCACGGATCGATGTGCACCAGCCGTATTCCTTGAAGGAACGGTTGATGTTCGCCGCCATGGCGTAGGCCGAGTTGGACCAGGTGTACTTGGCGTGGGTTCCGCCCTCGGTGTCCTCTTCAAAGTCGAACTCTTCAACCGGGCTGGTCTTGGCGCCATAGGGCATGCGCGACAGATAGCGCGGCATCGCCAGCCCGACGTATTTCGAGTCGTCCGAATCACGCAGACCGCGCCACGCCGCATACTCGGTGTTGGAGAAGATCTTGGTCAGATCGCGCGGGTTGGCCAGTTCCTGCCAGGACGACATCTGCATCAGATTCGGCGACGCGCCGGCGATGAACGGCGCATGGCCAGCCGCCGCCACGCGCGCCATTTCCCCCAGCAACTCGACGTCCGGCGCGCTGTGGTCAAAGAAATAATCGCCGACCAGGCAACCGTAGGGCTCGCCGCCGAACTGCCCGTACTCCTCTTCGTACAGCTTCTTGAAGATCGGACTTTGATCCCAGCCGGTACCCTTGTAGCGGCGCATCGTCTTGCGGAGTTCGTTTTTTGAAATGGTGAGGACCCGGATCTTGAGCATCTCGTCCGGATCGGAGTTGTCAACCAGATACTTCAAACCGCGCCACGATCCTTCGAGCTGCTGAAAGTCCTCGTGATGAAGAATCAGGTTCAACTGCTCGGACAACTTCTGGTCTATCGCTCCGATCAGGGCCTCGATCGTGCGGTAAGCGTCGGTGGAGATGGTATTGCTGTAGACCAGCGCCTGTTGCGCCAGCGTTTGCACCGCCGACTCGATGGCGCCGCGTGCTTCATCGGTCTTGGGCTTGAACTCCTTGTTCAACAGGGAGGCAAATTCATTGCCCTGAAACTCGACTTGACTCAGGGGTGATGCGGATTGGATTTCGGTTGCCATTTGCTCGGGTCCTTTGAAGTTTTGACTTAGGCCGCCGAATCTGCGGGCTTGGGTGCGGCAGACAGCGAGTTCAGCAAGGCGGGGTCCTGCAGCACTTTGGCGAGCAGTTCCTCTGCACCGGACTTGCCATCCATGTAGGACAACAAATTGTGCAGCTGGGTCCGCGCCTCCAAAAGCTGGTTCAGCGCTCCGACCTTCTTCGCCACATTGGCCGGCGAAAAATCATCCATGCTCTCAAAGCTGACGTCGACCGACATATAGCCCTCGCCGGTCAGCGTATTGGGCACGTTGAAAGCCACGCGCGGCTTGATGGCCTTCATGCGCGCGTCAAAGTTGTCGAAATCGATTTCGGTGAACTTGCGGTCCGCGATGTCGGGCAGCGGGACCTCCGATTTTCCGGAAAGATCAGCCATCACGCCCATGACAAACGGGATTTGAACCTTCTTCTCGGCGCCGTAGACCTCGACGTCGTATTCAATCTGGACCCGCGGCGCGCGATTTTTGGCGATCCATTTTTGCCCGCTCTTTTTTGCTGACATGATCAAATTCTCCTGTTAAAAATTGCAAGGGTTGAAGGCTGCTCGGACGATGTTCTGTTGTTGGTGCTACAGGTTCGACGGAGCGGCACCGGTAAGCGTTTGCAGGTGCGACATCGCATCCGGCGCGAGTTCCTGCATGATGTCTAGAAAACCCATGCCCAGCATGCGCTCTGCACGCCGGGCGAACAATGATGACGGGCTGCTCGGCTCATGACGTTCCAGATAATCGCAAACGCGCTGCAGCGAGCGGCGCACATCGTCGCGCGACCTGATTTCACCCGCGATCACCGAAGCAACACGCGCACCCGCTTCAGGCACATCCTGGCCCTCGGTCGTCCCGGTCGCGTCCTCACCCTGGGCCGGGTCATGAGCGCCGGGACGGGCGCGCGCAATCGCGCCCGCCACGGTCTTGATCAGTGACCTCAGTGCCGAGAAATCCGGCTGATCGCCGCTGGCGACCCGTTCCTCGATCAGCGCGACAAGAGCCTCTACCGACCCGGCGGCGCGCTCGAAGGCGGCGACCGCATCGGAGCCGCCGGCCACCGCATCGGCAAGAATCGACGCCAGCTGGGTGCCGGTGTAGCGCGCCGAAGAATCGTTCACGCCGGCGGCCTCCACATCGCGCACCGTGATCGGCAGGGCCCCGTTGGCCAGCAACGCCAAGCGCAGCGCACGCATGATTTCCGAACCGCCGGAATAGCTGCCCGTTCCGTCGGAAAGCGTCGCCAGCGCGTTCATTCGCAGGTAGGGATCGGCCTCGCCATCGATCACCATGCGCGGATGGACTTCATCCCAATACTGCTCGCACAGGCGTTGCATCAAGCCAACACCGGCAGCAAAGCCGGAGACACCGTGCAGGCGCGTGGCGGCCTGGGTCAGGCATGAAAGCACACGCAGATCCTTGGTCCGCGCCAGCAGCGTCGATGCCATTTGCTCGACGGCACGCCAATCCGGCTCGACAGCAGCAATCACCGTGTCGCCAAACTGCTGTTCGGGTTTACCCGCAATCGCCTGCGTCAGGGCCAAGAAATCGCCGTCATATTCGCAGTCGGGTCCGCACGGTGACTGTGAATCGACCGGCTGCGCTAGCTGATCAGGATCGAACAAGAAGGCCCCCATCAAGATTGGCAAATGAATGCGGCGGAAGAAACCACCCACGAATGATTTGGCAAATACGCATTTTAATGGATTACACAGCAAAGACATGTAATCTGGCAAGTGCCATCGCGCCCCACGTCGCGCAGCAACGAGCGATTGGACATCATGATCTACAAATAGTGTGTCCACTTGCCTTCAGTAGTAGACTGCGCACCGTGACAACCTGAGGCTGGAGCTGCGCATGGAATGTACGGTTGGAGACTTCTGCATCCAAATTAACGGCCATACTGTCAAAGGCGACTTTGAGGCCGTTGTCCTGATCGCCGAAAACCGAAAGTGGCAGCTGGTCAGATGCAATCCTGACGCCGTCTGGCCCAAAGGAACGGCACGTGCGGGGAGTTGGGAAGAAGACTCTGCTCTATCCCATTTTTATCCCCAAGAAAATTTGCGGGGAGAATGGCTGTTCGCGTTGGGCGGTATCAAATTTCCTCCCACTCTCACCGACGGCTCGTATAGTTTTACATCCAATTTCGGCCTACGCCATGGATCAGGTTCCTGGTCGCCCATCGTTTCTGGCCGGTTGATGATTGCCGCCGAGAAAGAACTGGAACAGATCAGGAAGGAGATGGCCCAGTGCGCCATTGATTTCAAGATTTCAGTGGTGACAATGCTCGATCCCACGGGGATAGCTTCGCTTCCTGCGGCACGATATGCACTGGGAGAAGGAGACTACCTTGGCTGCACGATGTATCTGCTCGGTGCGGTACCACTGCTCGGTGAATTCATCAAGGTTCCGAAGGTCGGTTTGCGGCTCGAGCGCATAAGAGAGTTTCAACAACGACTTCAGAAACTCCAGCAACTTTTGGAGCGCTCGCTGAAGACGACCATGAATACTGGGTTGACCAACAAGGTCCTGCGCCGAGGTCGCCCGTTACCCGCCCATCTAAGAAACGCCGCGACATTTGAGAGCGAGTTTGCCTCGGCCGAGAGAATCATAAAGTGCGCAAGCAACGATGCCGAAGCAGCGAACTTGGCAAACCGCGGGGGGATGCTGGTCAAGGATGCTATCAACGCGCGGAATTTTTGCGCCTCCAAAGATAAATTCTTGATCACGCGCGTGACGGCCCGTGAGAGCGCCATCAGGCACGGTGACATGCTGAACACCGGCAAGGAAAGTTGGATGATTGATTTCCACACCGCTGGCGATAAATCTTCGTACCATGGCTACATCGTCGTCAAGAAGGAGCAATTGGGAAGCAAATGCTACATTGATCCAAAAACCGGAATCATGCACCCCAATGGGCATCCTGATTACATTGTTTCAACCAAGAAGTGTCCCATTACCGGTGACAGATTGATTACCAAGGACGATGTCGCCTTCTATTCAGACTATGACTTCATGGGGATTTATGAAAGGGACGGCATGCCTTTCAGGATGTTCGAGATCCTGACCGACAACCCCATGTTGACGACCATGATGAATCGGCTTTTTCCGGATTTTGGACGAAAGATGCAGCACGGCATGCAGGACTTCTGGAAAGTCTACAAAAGGATCAGTGGAAGGCTGGTTGCAAAAATGGGACGGCAACCGGGGCTGGATGAGTGGTTTCTTGTCTTTTCCCCAAATGGCAAGGTCCAGTTACTACATTTGGATGACCTGAAGTCTTTCTATTTGAAGCACAACATCCGATGGCCGTACGACTATTGATTGATGTCGTAGAAATCAAATTGGGCAATGCAGGCTGGGTCGCTCGATCACTCGATCGAAGGCTGCACTGTGCGCAACACGTCCGGATCATCTTCTTCGGAGTTCCCGGCAAGGCAGCGCAGCATGATCGCGCTGAAATTATCGTGCCCGGCCGGCATGCAGTCCCTGACTCTGGCGACAAGGCGGTCGCGCCAGACTTCCGCATTTTCACTGCCGGCATGCAGCTGGCAGAGATCGACATCATCGAGCAATTCCCAGACCCCGTCGCTGCAAAGGAGCACGCCATCGCCCGTGTGCAACTCGATCGGCGTTTCGGTCAGAAAGGGACTGATCCCCTCTTCGTTGGCGCCGAGCGAGGCATAGAGCACATTTCTTTTCGGATGCTGGCGCAACTTCTCGAGCGGATAAAGGCCGGCATCCACGAAGCGCTGGACCAGGCTGTGGTCGTAGGACTGGGCGATCACCTTGTCACCCCGAAAGACGTAGCAGCGCGAGTCACCCAAATTGCCGATCAGGATCTGGCGTCGCTGGTAGTTCACCAGAAGCGCCACGAAGGTCGAAGCCATGCGCGACAGGCGTGGGTGCTCGGTCTGCTTCGCCAGGATGGCCGCGTCGGCCTTTTCCATGCAGCGGCGCAAAGTGTCGGGCGAAAAAACCGGCAATCCGATGAATTCGGCCCTGGCGGCAGCCACTGCGGTTTGCGCGGCCACATCGCCGCCGCCCTGACCACCCGCCCCGTCGGCCAGCACGAACAGTCGGACCGCGCCAAAAGCCTCGCAGTCGCCAACCGCGTCCTCGTTGTAATCGCGCCCGCCACCGTGCGAGAAACTGACGGCGTCGATCCGCATCGCATGGCCGGTCATGTTTGCGCCCCCGGTGCGCTTTGCTGCGACTTCATGCGGGCCGTCTCACGTTCATACGCCTGCACAAATGCCCGTCCAAAAATACTCTGAAAATCATCCTCGGCTTCGCCCCTGATCTGCGCATAACGATCCACATAGATATCCCACAGCTTGGTCTTTCTGACCGATGGAAGCAAGCTGTCAAGCAGCGATCCCGCAGCCAGCCTCTGCCCCAGAAGATTCGGATCAAACCGGCCAAGAACTTCAGCCAGCGCAGCCCGGGTACCGGCAATCACGCCAATTTCATGCGCGCGCAGATCATCAAACGCATCCTTCATGGCCTCGTCCGGCGGCATGAAGCCGGGCATTCGCTTGCTCAGCAACTGCTGCAAAGCCACCTCGCCGCTGGGCAGGAACTTGAGCGGGTTATTGGCTTGAGCCGAGATCACCGTGACATTGGCCTGGACCTCCAGCTTGGTTGCCGTCCGAGCCGCGAGCATGTCAACCGCGCCCGTCGTCGCGCTGCGCAGCAGACTGCCGACGATGGCCATCAGTTCGGGTGTCAAACCGTTGGGCAATAGATTCATGGGAAGCTTTGCGCCGTTCAGGAACGCCTGCGTCAGCAAGTCAGCCGGATAGGCCGGGCCCGAGTCCGTCGCAGGCTGAGCAACCGCTTGCGACGCAAAATGGTGCGCCGGTCGCGCCATAGGACTTTCTGGCTGCAGCGCTCTTGGCGGCTGATAAGCGGCGCTGACTTCAGCCAGATCATCGCGCACGGGACGCAACGAAGGGCCCTG
>JBMOJJ010000354.1:0-3747 GCA_049315845.1 Rhodoferax sp. | reverse complement strand
GCCCGTTTGGCTGAGCTGCGGCCGCTGGAGCAGCGCTTTCTGCGCCGCGTGGCGGAGCAGCGCGGCAGCGCCGACGCCCGGCTGGACGACTACCGCTGGCTGCTCGAGGAACTGCGCGTCAGCCTCTTCGCGCAGGAACTGCGCACGCCGCAGCCGGTCAGTGTCAAGCGGCTCGAAAAAGCCTGGGCTCAGCTCGGTTGATCGGGCTACAGCCTTGCCAGGCGCTCCAGCGCTGCGTTCAGCGTCTCATCCTTCTTGGCGAAGCAGAAGCGCACCACGCGCTGATCGAAGCCGCTGCCGTAAAAGGCCGACAACGGAATCGCGGCAACGCCGATCTCGGAGGTCAGCCACTGGCAGAACTCCGCTTCGCTCAGGTCGCTCACGGCCGAGATATCGACACACTGGAAGTAGGTTCCCTCGCCGGGCAACAGCCTGAATCGGGTGCGCTGGAGCCCGTCACGGAACAGATCGCGCTTGCGCTGGTAGAAGGCCGACAACTGCTGATAGGGCGCCGGATCCGCCATGTAGGTGGCCAGTCCGTATTGCACCGGCGTGTTGACGGTGAACACATTGAACTGGTGAACCTTGCGAAATTCAGCGCTCAGGGCGGCGGGCGCAGCCACGTAGCCCACCTTCCATCCGGTCACGTGGTAGGTCTTACCGAAGCTGGAGATGATGAAGGCGCGCGCCGCCAGGCCCGGGAAGCGCGCCGCGCTCTGGTGCTGCAGGCCATCGAACACCATGTGCTCGTACACCTCGTCGCTGATCAGCAGGACTTCGGTCGGCGCCAGCAGTTCCTGCAGTTGCAGCATTTCCCCGGCGGTCCAGACCGTGCCGCTCGGGTTGTGCGGGGAATTGATCAGGATGGCGCGGGTCCTGGACGTGATGGCCGCGGCGATCTTGTCGAAGTCCGGGCGAAAAGTGCCGGGTGCAAGCGGCACCCGCACCACCACGCCGCCGGCGAGTTCGATGTTGGGCACATAGCTGTCGTAGCAGGGCTCCAGCACGATGACCTCGTCGCCGGCGTGGACAACGGCCAGAATGGCGGTGATGATCGCCTGCGTGGCGCCGGCAGTGATGGTTATCTCGCTGGCGGCATCGTACGAACGCCCATAAATCCCCGCAATCTTTGCCGCAATCGCATCGCGCAGCGGCGCTATGCCTGTCATCGGCGGATACTGGTTCAACCCCTGCTTCATCGCATCGGTCACCGCATCGACGAGTTGCGGATCGCAATTGAAGTCGGGAAAGCCCTGCCCGAGATTGACGGCTTTCTTTGCTGCCGCCAGTGTCGACATGACCGTGAAGATGGTGGTGCCCACATTGGGCAGGCGACTCACAAGAGAGGGGGTTTTGGCGATGCTCATGGCGGGTTTTGATCAGTTATGGACAAAGCGGGTCGGTTCGGTCGCCGGCGGTCCGTCGCGCCAGATTCTAAAGTTCATAATCATCCACATGCCCAGTCATCGCGCGGGCCACCAGGGTCCGGTTCAGGCGGTCACTCAGCAGTTCGGCAAACCGGTAGACAAAGTTGCGCAGGTAGGCGCCCCGTTTGAAGGCGACCCGCGTCACATTCTGGCCGAACAGATGACCGGCCGGGCGCACCAGCAGGTCGCTCTTGGCGCCTTCGGCCACAACGTCGCGCACCGACATTTCCGCTGCGATTCCAACGCCCAGGCCGAGCCGCACGTAGGTCTTGATCACATCCGAATCGATCGCTTCCAGCGCAATGCGCGGCGTCAGTTTGCGGGTTGCAAAGGCGTGATCGATCTTGGTCCGGCCGGTATAGGAGGGATGGTAGGTAATCAGGGGTTCCAGCGCAATGTCCTCGAGCGTCAGGTGTTCCTTCTGGCCCAGCGGATGACCGACCGGAAGCACCAGCACATGCTGCCACTCGTAGCAGGGCAGGGTCACCAGTTCAGCGTAGCCGGCCAGCGATTCAGTCGCCATGCCGATCTCGGCCACTTCATCGATCAGCATTCTGGCCACCTGTTCCGGTGACCCCTGATGCAGGCTGACGTTCACCTTGGGGTAGGCCAATCTCAGCTTGGCGACCGATTCAGGCAGCACGTAACGGGCTTGCGTATGCGTCGTGGCGATCGAGAGCGTGCCGCTGTCTTCGGCGCTGTACTGTTCGCCTATGCGTTTGAGGTTGCCCAGTTCGCGCAGAATCAGCTCGATGCTCTTGAGCACTTGCTGGCCCGGCTCGGTCACGCGCTTGAGGCGTTTGCCATGCCGGGCGAAAATCTCGATTCCCAGTTCTTC
The DNA here is from genome assembly GCA_049315845.1 of Rhodoferax sp. GTDB lineage: Bacteria > Pseudomonadota > Gammaproteobacteria > Burkholderiales > Burkholderiaceae_C > Rhodoferax. The sequence continues at coordinate 1,482 of JBMOJJ010000354.1, read as the reverse complement.
CTCGAGCTCGATGATCGCCTTGGAGACACCGGGTTGCGAGGTGTGCAGAGCCTTGGCGGCTTCGGTCAGATTCAGGTTGCGTCGGACCGCTTCCTGGACAAAACGGAATTGGTGTAAGTTCATATCAAATTTCAGCTAACAATGAAATTTATTATGCCTCAGTCGCATATTTGACGGTTTGCCTTTTCAGGCCAGCGCAATATGCGCCATCAGTTCAATCATCTGCGACTGCTCGCCGATCGCGGGTTTCAGGACAAAAACAATTCCCGGGTGATTCTGCTGCAAGGTCGCGAGCAGGATCGGAAGGTCGTCGCGCGCATGTTTGCCCATGCCCAGAAGCAGCGGCATCACCGTGATCGACAGGACCCCCAAGCCGGCGAGTTCGGCGACGCAGGCGGCCAGGTCAGGTGCGGTGGCTTCGAGATAGGCGCAGCGCACATGCAGGGCAGGGGCCAATTGCCGGACGCGTTCAGCGACCGCCTCGATCGGTCTTCGCCACAGCGGGTCGCGAGAGCCATGGGCGAGCAGGATCGTGCCACGTTGTCGATCCGTGTGCGCCGGGGTCGTCATCGCCTGAAGACCAGCCAGCCGAAGGCCGTCAGCGACAGCAGCGAGTAGATGATGCCGGGCAGCGCCGCGGTCAACCACGGCTGCCAATTCTGAAGGTTGCCGATGTATCCAAAGACGTTGTTCAGCAGGAAGAAACTGATGCCGGCCATCACGCCGCCGAACACATAGCCGGTGATGCCGCCAGTGCGAAAGTGCAGGTAGGCAAAGGGAAGCGCCAGCACCACCATCACAAGGCAACTCATCGGATAGAAGACCTTCTTCCAGAACTCGATCTGGTAGCGCTGGGCGCTCTGCTGGTTGATGTCCAGATGGCGGATGTACTGAAACAGGTCGATCGTGCTCATGCGTTCGGGCTTTAGCAGCGCCGCTGACACCATCTCCGAACTGATCTGGTTTGGCCAGCGAAAGCTGGGCAGTTGCCGGCGTTCAATGTGGGCGGTATCCACGCCTCGCGGCGGAAATTCGGTTCGGGCGACGTTCGCCAGAGTCCATGCGTCATCGCCTGCATGAAGCGCTGACTCGGCCTGCAGCACAGAAACCAGAAAGCCCTTGCTGTCGAACTCAAAAATCCGGATCCCGCGCATGCTTCCGTCCGACTCGAGCGCGGCGACGTTGACCGCATATTGCGAATAGGCCTGCCTTTCCTTCAGCCAGGCGCCGGTCTGGCCGATCGTGATGCGTCCCTGGTAGCGCGCCTTGAGCAGTTGTGCGCTGCGGTCGGCGACCGGCGCCCCGTAGTCGCCGATGGCAAAAGTCAGCAGCACAAATCCAAGGCCCAGAACCAGCAGTGTCTTCAGTGCGCGCCCGGGGCCCAGGCCGCTGGTTCTGAGGATCGTGTATTCGGAACTCTTGGCAAAGCGCGCCATGACAAAAATGGTGCCAATCAGCACGGCGATGGGTAGCAGTTCGTAC
>JBMOJJ010000353.1:0-3749 GCA_049315845.1 Rhodoferax sp. | reverse complement strand
GGATGTGCTGAGCCACTACCGCGTCACTCTGGTGGCAGACCGCAACCGCTACCCGGTGCTGCTGTCCAATGGGAACCGCTGTGGCGACCGGGAACTGCCGGAGGGTCGCCATGAGGTGATCTGGGACGACCCCCACCCCAAGCCCTCGTACATTTTCGCGGTCGTGGCCGGCAGACTGGGTTGTCTGGCGGACCGCTACACCACCAGTTCGGGACGCGAGGTGCGTATCGCGATGTATGCGCCGGAGCGCTTCGTCGCCCAGTGCGCCTTTGCGATGGGCGCCCTGAAACGGGCCATGCGCTGGGATGAGGTGCGCTATGGCCTGGAATGCGACGTCGACGACTACCAGGTGGTGGCGCTGGCCGGCTTCCCGGGGGCGCAGGAAAACAAAGGTCTGAACCTGTTCGACCTGTCCGGCATCGTTGCCGACCCGCAGATCACGACGGATGAAGAGGCACTGACCGTGGAGCGCATCATCGCCCACGAGTATTTTCACAATTGGACCGGCAACCGCGTGACCTGCCGCGACTGGTTCCAGCTGAGTCTGAAGGAAGGCCTGACGCGCTTTCGCGACCAAACCTACGTGGACGACCTGCTGGGCGCCGGGGTCTACCGCATCGACACCGTGCGCACGCTGTTGCGCAATCAGTTTCCCGAGGACGACGGACCGGCGCGACATCCGATCCGGCCTGAAGTCTATGCCGAGGTGGATCAGTTCTATACCGCCACGGTCTACGAAAAGGGCGCCGAAGTCATCCGCATGCTTCAGACCTTGCTCGGTGAAGAACGCTTCACGGCCGGTGTACGTGACTACTTGAAGACGCACGACGGGCACGCGGTGACAACCGACGACTTTGTGGCTGCGATGGAGCGATCCAGTGGTCGCGACCTGACGCAGTTCCGGCGCTGGTATGCGCGAGCCGGGCGACCCCGGATTTCGGTAGATCGCAGTTATGACGCCCGCAGCGCCAGACTGACCCTGAGTCTTTCACAGTGCATGCCAGAAGACGAACCTGACAAACCCTCGGCGCCGCTGCATGTGCCGGTCCGGCTCAATCTGGTGCAGAAAGCACGTCTGCAGAACGCCGGGCCGGGTCCGACAGGCAGGGACGAGACGCTGTTGGAACTGACGCAAACGAGTCAGACGTTTGTCTTTGAGAACGTAGCCCCCGACACCGCACCGTCCTTGCTGGAGGGCTTCTCTGCGCCGGTCACGATGGCGCCGTTTCTGAGTCCGGATGAGCAACTGCTGGTGCTGGCGCAGGCCACGGACGCCTACGCAAGATGGAATGCGGCCCAGGGTGTCTTCGTCACGACAATCCGCGCGCTGGCTGGCGCGCACCACGCCGGACAGGATATGGTGGTGCCACAGAGCCTGATCAACACCTTTGCCGGCTTGCTGGCCGGCTCGCCTGCCAACCGGCTGCTGACAGCCGAGTTGTTGCGCGTGCCGGACGAGCCGGTGCTCAGCGAAGGCCTGGCGCTGATCGATGTTGACGGTCATGCGGTGGCACGAAACGCTGTTCGCGCCGCTCTCGGCCGGCACTTGAAACCGCAACTGCTGGCGGCGGTGCTGGAACAATGCGACAGCGACCGCGATCTGATGAACGTGGCCGGTATGGGGCGGCGTCGCCTGGCTCTTGTCAGCCTCGATCTGCTGGCGGCAAGCTGCGACCCGGATGTGGCAGAGCTCTGCCTCGAGCGTGCCGTTCATGGAGCGACCATGACAGAGCGCTTTGACGCACTGACCTGCCTGATCGATTTTGACTGCCCTCAACGCGACCAGGCACTGGCAGCGTTTTATGAACGCTGGAAGGACCAACCCACGGTCGTCAGCAAGTGGTTTTCTGCGCAGGCGCTGTGTCGATCGCCTGGCGCTTTGGACCGCATCATGGCGCTGCAGGCGCATCCGGCATTTGACATGAACAACCTGACCCTGGTGATGGCGTTCTTTGGCGGCTTCTTCCGGCAAAACCGGTTTACGTTTCATGACAACAGCGGTCGTGGCTACGCGTGGCTGTCTGACCTGCTGTTGATGAGTGACCGCATGGGCCGCGCAGGTGGAACCTGGCTGACACCTCAGCTGAGTCAGTGGCAGCGGCACGGCAGTGCGCGCCGGGAACTCATGCGCTGTGAAATGCAGCGCATGCTGGACACCCCTGGCATCTCCAATGGCTTGCGCGGTGTGGTCCAGCGTTTGCTCAACGGATGAAATGCAATTCCCTGCCATGACGGTTTATCCAAGGAAACGCCAATGATCAGATCAGCAGTCGCAACCGCCGACATGGTGCGCCGTGGCGAACTCTCGGCACTGCAAAGTGTGCGTGAGGCATTCCAGCGCATCGAGCGCCTCAATGGACCGCTGAACGCCTTTGTGCAATTGGACCAGGCATCCGCAGAACAAGCAGCACAGGCCATTGATGCGCGGGTCGAACGGGGCGAGACAGTAGGCCCGCTGGCCGGGGTACCTATTGGCGTCAAGGACATCGAAGACTGCAGGGGCTTTCGCGTGACGCAGGCCAGCTGGTTCCTGCGCAACAGCCCGGTCTGCGAGAGCGATTGGCACCATATTGCCCGGCTGCGCGCTGCCGATGCCATTCCCGTCGGGATGACGGCCATGTCAGAGTTCGGCATGGACGGAGCGTCATGGTCGCGGCTATGGGGCATCACCCGTAACCCCTGGAACCACGCTCTGACGCCTGGCGGCAGCAGCGGCGGGTCGTCCGCGGCGGTGGCCGCCGGCATGGTGCCGCTGGCCACTGGAACCGACGGCGGCGGCTCGATCCGGGAGCCCGCTGCCTTTACCGGCCTGGTTGGCCTGAAGCCGAGCCATGGCCGCATACCAAGACAGGACGGGTTTGCCAATTTCGCCGCGCTGGGCGCCTTGACCCGCACGGTGGCGGACTGCGCGCGCCATCTGGACGTGGCGGCCGGCCCGCATGATGGGGATCGGCAATCGCTGCCTGCCTTTGGCGGCCGTTACGAAAGCCTGATCGAGACGCTTGATGTCCGCGGCCTGCGGGCCCTCTGGTCGAGTGACTTGGGCTATGCCGTCGTCGATCCGGAAGTCGAGGCGATTGCCAGAGCTGCGGCAGAACGCTTGATCAATGCTGCCGGTCTGGTTCGAAGCACGGTCCCCTTCGCACCGATTTGCCCTTACCAGCATTGGGGCATTGTGATGATGAGCAATCTCGAGGCCGACTGGACCCGTCAGGGCATTCTTCCAGGTGGATTCGATCAACTGTCCGAGCCGGTGCAGCGGCTGCTCGAACTGATGCGGACGCATCGACATGAAATCGACCTGGACGCCTCCTGGAAACAGTTGCACCTTCTCGAACAGCAAGTCGCTGGCCTGTTCGGTCAGGTAGACCTGCTCATGACACCAGCCACTGCTTGCCCGCCCTATGGCGCAGACTCGCCGGTGCCAGCCCTGATCGACGGACGCGACACCAGCAATGGAGGCGCTCAGCCCTTCGGCATGCTCGCCAACATTTGCTGGAATCCGGCGATCTCCATTCCGGCCGGGCTCACTTCAAGTGGCCTGCCCGTTGGGCTGCAAATTGTGGCGCGCCGGCACCGTGACGACATCCTGTTGCGATTGGCGCGAATCGCTGAACTGGACAGCCCCTGGACCTTTGCGGACCTGGCATGAGGCCGAGCATCAACCTGATTTGGGAGTGAAAACCATGAGATCTGCTGTACAAACCGCTGAGATGGTGCGTCGTGGTGAGCTGAGCGCTCTCCAGAGT
>JBMOJJ010000352.1:0-3750 GCA_049315845.1 Rhodoferax sp. | reverse complement strand
GCCGTCGGCGGTGCTGCGGTCCAGGTTGCCGGTGGGCTCGTCGGCCAGCACGCAGGCCGGGCGGGTCACCAGCGCGCGCGCAATCGCGACGCGCTGGCGCTCGCCGCCCGAGAGCTCGGCCGGGCGGTGCAGCAGGCGCTCTTGCAGGCCGACACGCTCGAGCATCCGGGCCGCCGCCTGCGCGCATTGCGCCGGCGCCAGGCGCCGGATCCACAGCGGCATCGCCACGTTGTCGAGCGCGCTGAATTCGGGCAGCAGGTGATGGAACTGGTAGACGAAGCCGAGGTACTGGTTGCGCAATCGACCCTGCGCGGCGGCGCTGTGCCCTGCCAGGTCCTGCCCGTTGAGAAGCACCGTGCCGCTGGTCGGCGCGTCCAGGCCGCCGAGCAGATGCAGCAGTGTGCTTTTGCCGGAACCGGAAGCGCCGACGATCGCCAGCGTCTCGCCCGCATGCACGTCCAGGTCCACGCCCTGCAGCACCGTCACGTCGAGCCGGCCTTCGGTGAAACGCTTGGTCAGGCCGCGAGCGCTCAGCACAACGGCTTCGCCGCCGGGCCGCCCCAAGGCGAAGTGCGCCCCCTCGGGGCTGAGGGCTGCGGCTCCGGGCGAGCCTGCGCTCGCCGGGACAGCCCGAAGAGGAGTCGGCTCTGACGACTCCGCGGCCTGCAAGGCCAGCGCACTGGACGTGGGGGTGATGTCACTCATATCTGAGCGCCTGCGCCGGATTCACCTGCGACGCACGCCAACTCGGATAGAGCGTCGCCAAGAAAGCCAGCACCAGTGAAATGATGGCGATCGGCACGATGTCGGCCTGTTGTGGCTCGCTCGGCATGCGGCTGATCAGGTAGATGTCCTTGGGCAGGAAGCTGGCCTTGAACAGGTGCTCCAGCGCCGGCACGATGACGTCGATGTTGAACGCCACCCCCAGCCCCAGCGCCAGACCGGCAAAGGTGCCGATCACGCCGACCATCGCGCCCTGCACCACGAAGATCCCCATGACGGAGCCCGGGCTGGCGCCCAGCGTGCGCAGGATCGCGATATCGGCGCGCTTGTCGGTGACCGTCATCACCAGCGTCGAGACGAGGTTGAAGGCCGCCACCGCCACGATCAGTGTCAGGATGATGAACATCATCCGCTTTTCGACCTGCACGGCGGCAAACCAGGTGCGGTTCTGGCGCGTCCAGTCGCGCACGATCAGGTCGCCGCTGAGCGTGCGCGCCAGCTGCGAGCCGACTTCGCGCGCCTGATGCAGGTCAGCGAGCTTGAGCCGCACCCCAGTCGGACCTTCGAGGCGGAAGATCCGGGCCGCGTCATCGATGTGGATCAACACCAGGCTGGAGTCGTACTCGTAGTGACCGGAGTCGAAAGTGCCGACCACCGTCATCTGCTTCAGGCGCGGCACCACGCCGGCCGGCGTCACCTGGCCGCTGGGCGCCACCAGCGTCACCTTGTCGCCCTGGCGCACGCCGAGCGCGCGCGCGAGCTCGCCGCCCAGCACAACGCCAAACTCGCCGGCAACCAGCCTTGGCAACGCGGAATCCTTCAGGTCGATCGCCAGATCGGTCACCGCCGGTTCGGCCGCGGGATCGATGCCGCGCACAATCGCACCTTTCATGTCCTCGCCCCTGGCCAGCAGGGCCTGCGTGGCGATGAAGGGCGCGGCGCCAATGACCTGCGGATTGGCCCGCACCTGGGCCAGCGTGCGCGCCAGATCCGCCAGCGCGGCCCCGTTCGGGGCCAGTATCTCGATGTGCGAGACCACGCCCAGCATGCGGTCGCGCACCTCTTTTTGAAAGCCGTTCATCACTGACAGCACGATGATCAAGGCCGCCACGCCAAGCGCAATGCCCAGCATCGAGACGCCCGAGATGAACGAGATGAAGCCATTGCGCCGGGTCGCGCGGCCAGCCCGCGTGTAGCGCCAGCCCAGAATGAGTTCGTAGGGAATTTGCATGACCTGACCGGTTGGAATTCAGGTGCCATTGTGGCATCCCGCACAATCACACCATGCACCTCCTGATCCCGTTTGCCAATTGCAGTTCCGATGGTTGCGCCTCGGCGCTGCGCTCACTGAAGCTGCCACAGCTGCAAAAACTGCTGACCAGGCTGGTCGCGCTGCCGCGCGACGAGGGCGACCCGCTGAGCCTGTCGCCGCCGCATGAACGCGCGCTGGCACGCTCGCTCGGGCTGGCGCTGACCGATGGTCTGATTCCGCTGGCTGCGCTGGAGGCGCGGCAGACGGCGCCGGCCGACGGCGGCTGGGCTTTCATCACGCCCTGCCACTGGGAGATCGGCAGCCGCCAGGTCGTCATGAGCAGCCTGGCGCTGCCCGATTTTTCGGCGCAGGAATCGCAGACGTTGATGGCTGCGATGCAGGTCTACTTTGCCGGCGACGGCATCACGCTGCACTATCGGCAGCCGACGCGCTGGCTCGCCCACGGCCGGTCTTTCGCCACGCTGGCCACCGCCTCGACCGACCGTGTTGCCGGTCGGCATGTGGCGAACTGGCTGCCAGCCGCCGGCGACGCCGCCGCGCTGCTGCGCCTGCAGGGCGAGATGCAGATGCTGCTCTACAACCACCCGGTCAATGACGCGCGCATTGCCCGCGGCCAGCCGCCGGTCAACTCCTTCTGGCTGAGCGGAACCGGCGCGCTGGCGCCGGCCTACGCGAGCGGCGGGGCCGCGCCGACGCTGCTCACCAGCCTGCGAGACGCCGCCCTGCAGGAGGACTGGCCGACCTGGGCCCGGGCCTGGGAAGCGCTCGATGCAGAGCACTGCGCTGCGTTGTCGACCGCGCTGGACCAGGGCCAGGCGGCGCGGCTGACGCTGTGCGGCGAGCGCCATGCGCAGACCTTCGGGCCGGCGCAGCATGGCGTTCTGACGCGACTCCAGGGCCGGCTGCGCGGCCAGAGCGCGGCCGGCCTTCTTGAGCAGCTATGAAGATCGTCCCGCGAGACATTCCCCCGCGCGCCGCCTGGGCTCTGGAGCAGGTCGGCGTGCATCCGCTGCTGGCGCAGCTCTATGCGGCGCGCGGCGTGCGCGACGCCGACGAACTCGACGACGCGCTGGCGCGCCTGATCGCGCCGGACCGGCTGCTGGGCGCCAGCGCCGCGGCCGCGCTGCTGGCGGACGCGATCGAAGCCGGCCGCAAGCTGTGCATCGTGGCCGACTACGACTGCGATGGCGCCACCGCCTGCGCGCTCGCCGTGCGCGGCCTGCGCCTGCTCGGCGCCAGCCACGTCAGCTACATCGTGCCCGACCGCGTGATCGACGGCTACGGCCTGACAGCGCCGATCTCGCAGCGCGTCAAGGAAAGCGGCGCCGACCTTCTGATCACCGTGGACAACGGCATCGCCAGCTTCGACGGTGTCGCCAGCGCGCGGCGCCTGGGCCTGCAGGTGCTGGTGACGGACCACCACCTGCCAGCCAGCGTCAATGGCCTGGTCGCGCTGCCGGCGGCGGACGTGATCGTGAATCCGAACCAGCCGCTGTGCCCGTTCGAGAGCAAATCGCTGGCCGGCGTCGGCGTCATGTTCTATGTGCTGCTGGCGCTGCGCGCCGAACTGCGCCGGCGCGGCCGCTTCGAAACCGGGCCGCAGCCCAAGCTCGACACGCTGTTGCCGCTGGTGGCCCTTGGCACGGTCAGCGATGTGGTCAAGCTCGACGCCAACAACCGCCGACTGGTCGCACAGGGGCTCAAGCGGGTGCGCAGCGGGGCCATGCCGGCGGGCATGGCGGCGCTGTTCGAAG
>JBMOJJ010000048.1:0-16727 GCA_049315845.1 Rhodoferax sp. | reverse complement strand
GGCGTAGACACGACGCTGGTGGTGCCCGCCAGGAACGACTCGTGGATCGTCGGAGCCGCGAGCCGAAGCTATTACGCGGATCTGCTCGCGGCCGGGGTCAAGATCCTTGAGTACCAGGGCGGCTTGCTGCACGCCAAGACCCTGACGCTCGATGGCGAGGTCACGCTGATCGGCTCGGCCAATATGGACCGCCGCAGTTTCGACCTCAATTACGAGAACAACATCCTGTTCTACGATCCCGCGCTCACCGCCGCGGTGCGCGCGCGCCAGGGCGACTATATGGCGCGATCGCGCCCGGTCAGCCAGCAAACGGTCAAAGCCTGGCGGATGTCGCGCCGACTGTGGTTCAACCTTGTCGCGACCCTCGGGCCGGTGCTTTGAAGCGCGCTGAGCCGCTGGCGTCATCGGCCGCATCGGGCCTGACCTGGTCTTTTTTCAGGTCCTCTCGGCATGGTCAAATAGCCTTGTCGGCCTTTCCGAATTTGACCGAGGCAACGTGATGCAAGACTTCTGGAGGATGGACATGAGCCAGCCGATTCAACGCCTGCCAATGGCATTCTGTGCCGCAATGATCTGCGGTTGCGCGCTGCAAAGCCCCAGCCAGCCAGTTGCTGTGCCTGAGCTCAAGCCAGGCCGCTTGATCGGCTATCTGCCGATTGAAGAGCGAGTCGACTCCAGGGCCATCCTTCCCGCGCCACCTTCTGCGCCTGCTGCAACGGCGACCGACGAGGCCGTCAGCCGTGCCGCATTGCGCTTGCGGGGCACGGAACGCTGGAAGCTGGCGGCCAGCGATGCCAATTTGAATTTTCCTGCCGCAGCAGGCATCTATTCATGTGCGGTAGGTGCCCCGATCAGCGTGAAAGACACCCCGTATCTGTACCAGATCCTGCGGCGTGCCGCCAGCGATGCGGGCTACGCGGGCGACGGCGCCAAAGAACTTTACCGGCGCAATCGCCCGTTTGTGAGCAACGGACAGCCACCTTGCACACCCGAGGAAATGAACAGTCTGGGAACCGACCGCTCTTACCCCTCGGGTCACTCGGCAACGGGGACGGTTTGGGCGCTGATTCTGACGGAACTGGTGCCGGATCGGACCGTGCCGGTGCTCAAACGCGGTCAGGCCTTTGCCGAGAGCCGGGTGGTATGCAATATGCACTGGCAAAGAGACACCGTTCAAGGCCGCTTCGTGGGCGCTTATTCGTACAGCCGCATGCAAGCCAGCCCGGAGTTCCAGGCCGACATGCGGGCGGCCCGCAAGGAGTTGGCGCAGGCCAGAGCCGGCAAGCTTGCTCCGACACGGGATTGCCAGGCGGAGGCTGCAGCCCTGAGCATCGAACTGCCGGCTACCGATCGGTAGGTTGTGCAGAACCCGGGCCTGGCCGTTGCGGAATTGCCGCGACAATCGCAGACATGAAGCAACAGTTCCACCTTTGGCTTCGGCTCGTCCCGGCCTACGCGGCGGGCTACTTCCTGTCCTACGGCCTGCGCAGCATCAACGCGGTGATCGCACCCGAGTTGATGCGCGATCTCGGCATCACGTCAACCGGACTGGGTCTGCTGACCTCGGCCTATTTTCTCGCCTTCGGGCTGTTTCAGCTGCCGCTGGGCCTGCTGCTGGACCGCTTTGGTCCGCGCCGCGTCGAGGCCGCGCTTTTGCTGGTGGCAGCCGCTGGCTGCGCGCTGTTCGGCTTTGGAACGACCCTTGCGACACTGGTCGTCGCCCGTGCACTGATCGGTTTCGGCGTCTCTGCCTGCCTGATGGCCAGCTTCAAGGCATTCAGCCAATGGTTTTCGACCGAGCGTTTCCCGGCCCTGTCGGCGACGATCATGATCGCCGGCAGTCTCGGCGCGCTTTCGGCGACCATTCCGGTCGAAGCCGCGCTCCCCGCGCTGGGCTGGCGCGGCATCTTCTTTCTCTTCGCTGGCCTGTTGGTGATCACTGCGGGCTTTCTGATGACGGTGCCGGATCACGCCGACGCCGGCCAGCATGAACCATTCAGCGAACAGGTTCGCACCCTTGGGCGGCTCCTGGTTAACCGCGTTTTCTGGCGTTACGCGCCACAGGGGTGCCTGACCAGCGGCGGTTTCATGGCGATTCAGGGCCTGTGGGCGGTGCCGTGGCTGATCGAGGTCAATGGAGTTTCACGCGCAGACGCCGCAGGCGTGCTGTTCCTGATGGGCCTGGCGATGCTGGTCGGCTATCTGTTCGTCGCAACCTGCTCAACCTGGCTGAGGCGCCGGGGCATTGTGCCCATGAGCCTGCTGATCGCCGGCCTGACCATCTCGCTGCTGGTCGAACTGGCGATCATCCTGGGCCTGGCGCCGCCGACCCTGCTGTGGCCGTTGATGGGCCTGTCCTTCAGCCTCAGCACGCTGGCCTACTCGCAGCTGAGCGCCGCCTTTCCGGTCTCCATTTCCGGGCGGGTCAACAGCACGCTCAATCTGGTGATGTTTGCCGGCGCCTTCGGCCTGCAATGGGGTATCGGCGCCGCGGTGGAGGCGTTCGCCACAGGCGGATTGGCACGGGCCGATGCGTTTCGGATCACGTTCGCGCTGTTGCTGGCGGCGCAGGCGCTTGCCTTCGGCTGGTTCCTGGTTCCGGCCAAGGCGGCAACCTGGTCCAGTGGCAGCCCGCGCTGCGCAGGCGGTTGACCGCCGCGCAACCGACAGGAGTCAAGACGATGTCCGATCAATTCATCAAGTTCACCACCGACAAGCAGTTTGTCCAGCGTGTGCGCGAGCTCAAGACCATCGAGGTGATGATCCGCATGTACTGCGTCCACCATCACGCTGGCGCGCCGCTGTGCGCCCAATGCAGTGAGCTGTTTGTCTATGCCCAGCGCCGCCTGCAGCGCTGCGTGTTCGGCGACGCCAAACCGAACTGCGCAAAGTGCGTGGTGCACTGCTACGCCAGCGACATGCGCGAGCGGATCAGGATCGTGATGCGCTGGGCCGGGCCGCGGATGCTGTTGCGGCACCCGGTTCTGGGGCTGCGCCACATGCTGGCCGACCGCAAGCCCATTCCCGTGTTGCCGAACAAGGGCGGCGCATGAGCCTGCCCAAGCTACCGCCTGCAGGGTCTCCGATTTCAATCCATACTTCAACTTCTACACAAGGATCCAGCCACCATGAAAACCAAGATCACTGAACTGTTCGGCATCCAGCACCCCATCATCCAGGGCGGCATGCACTTTGTCGGCCTTGCCGAACTGGCCGCCGCAGTGTCCAACGCCGGCGGGCTGGGCCTGATCACCGGCTTGACGCTGCGCACGCCGGAGTTGCTCGCCAACGAGATCCGCCGTTGCCGGGAGATGACCGACAAACCGTTTGGCGTCAACCTCACCTTCCTGCCGATCGTCAATTCGCCCGACTACCCCGGCTACATCCGCGCCATCATCGACGGCGGCGTCAAGGCGGTCGAGACCGCCGGCAACAACCCGCAGAAGTGGATGCCGATGCTGCACGAGGCCGGCATCAAGGTGATCCACAAGTGCACCTCGGTGCGCCATGCGCTCAAGGCGGAGGCGATCGGCTGCGACGCGGTCAGCGTGGACGGTTTCGAGTGCGGTGGACATCCGGGCGAAGACGACGTGCCCAACTTCATCCTGCTGCCGCGCGCCGCCGAGTCGCTGAAGATTCCCTTCGTCGCCTCCGGCGGCATGGCCGATGGCCGCTCGCTGGTGGCGGCGCTGGCGCTCGGCGCCGATGGCATCGTGGCTGCCAGCGAACTCGATACGCGCCTGGTGATGCGCCCGCTGCGCAACACCGAGCGCGTATTGCACAACGCCGCGGTCGACCGCCTGCTGGCCAAGGAGCGCGCGCTGGGCGCGAACCTCAAGTTCGAGGACGTCATCGAAGAGGTGGCCGGCGTCTATCCGCGCATCATGCAGCAGGGCGAGATGGAAGCCGGCGTCTGGTCCTGCGGCATGGTGGCCGGGCTGATCCATGACGTCCCGAGTGTGAAGGAGCTGATAGACCGGATCATGCTGGAAGCCGAAGCCATCGTGCGGCAGCGGCTGGCGGGCATGGTCGGCGCCTGAGCGCCGTTACTGAACATTCTCTGGCCTTGTCGCCAAGGCCATCATCAGATCTGCTGATCGACGAGCTTGCCGTCGGCCATGCGCAGGCGCCTGGACAGCGACACCGCAAGCGCGCGTATGACTCTGGCAGCGGTCTTCGGCACGTCGAGTTCCATCTTGTCCAGCAAGTCCTTTGACAGGATCAGCAGAACGCAGTCGCCGGCCGCAATGCAGGTGGCGGAGCGGCTTTCGCCGTCGAGCGCCGCCATTTCTCCGAAAACACGACCCTTGCGCAGCAGCGCGAGCTCCACCGAATTTCCGTCCGAATCGGATTTGATGACGGAGATGCTGCCGGAATGGATCACGCACATGAAGGTGCCAACATCGCCCTCCGAGAAGATGACCTCGTCCCTGGCGGCCTCGATCGAGCGGAAGTAGCGCGCGACCGATCGAAGATCGACGGTCCGAAAATCGCTGAACAGGCTGGTCTCAAGCAGCATTCCGGCTGTCTCCTCGATCGAGAATTTGCTTTCCTGCATGGCCGCCTTCAGAACTCTTCCCACTCGCCGTCGCCGGCCGGGCCCGCCTTGGCCGCCAGCTTTTTCGGCTTCGCCGGCGCAACCGGCTTTCGCCTGATCTCGACCGAACCGCGCCTGTCCGCGGGCTTTGCAATCGCTCGCGTCGGCGTCGGGCGAAGCTGCTCGTCGCCTTCGATCTTGAAGACGCTGACCGAACGGGTCAGGCCCTGCGTCTCCTCCTCCAGCGAGGCCGCTGCCGCGGTTGCCTCTTCCACCAGGGCCGCGTTCTGGTGCGTGACACTGTCGATCTGGGTGATCGCCTGGTTCACCTGCTGGATGCCGATGCTCTGTTCCGAGGTGGCCGCCGTGATTTCCGACATGATGTCGGTCACGCGCTTGACAGCATCGACAATCTCCTGCATGGTCTTGCCCGCTTCATGGACCAGGCGGGTTCCCATATCGACCTTGTTCACCGAGTCGCCGATCAGGGCCTTGATCTCCTTGGCCGCCACCGCGCTGCGCTGCGCCAGGTTGCGCACTTCGGCCGCCACGACCGCAAAGCCGCGACCCTGCTCGCCGGCCCGGGCCGCCTCCACCGCTGCGTTCAGGGCCAAAATGTTGGTCTGGAAGGCGATGCTGTCGATGACCGAAATGATGTCGACGATCTTGCGCGATGATTCGTTGATCGAGCCCATCGTCCCCACCACCTGCAGCACAGCGGCGCCGCCTTTTTCGGCAACCAGGCTGGAACTGTAGGCCAGCTGGTAGGCCTGTTTGGCGTTCTCGGCGGTCTGCTTGACCGTGGACGTCAGCTCTTCCATGCTGGCGGCGGTTTCCTCCAGGCTCGAGGCCTGTTGCTCGGTGCGCTGCGACAGGTCCAGGTTGCCCGCCGCAATCTCCCTGGCCGCGGTGTTGATGGTATCGGTGGACTCCTTGATCTGAACCAGGAACTGCACCAGCTGATTGGAGGTCGCATTGGCGTCCTCCCGCAAGCGTCCAAAGGTGCCGTCGTATTCGTTGTTGATGCGGTCGGTCAGATCGCCGCGCGCCAGGGAACCCAGCATGCGCACCACTTCCTGCAATCCGCGATCCGAGGTTTCCAGCAGCTGGTTGATGCTGTGCGCGATATTCAGGAAGAAGCCGCTCTTGCCCTCGATCACGATGCGCCTGGTGAAGTCGCCCAGGCTCGCCGCCTGAACGATGTCGGCGATCTCGGCCTCGACCGCCAGCACCGCGGTCTGATCGATCCATTCCACCGCCGATCCGAGGTGCTCGCCGGCGTCGTTGACGACCGCGCTGGCGGTCAGGGAGAAGGTGCGTCCCCCCATCTTGATGATCGCCTTGTGCGATCCGCGCAGGCGCTCCAGCATCTGGGCCTGATGCGCGGGGTTCTTGTGGAACTGATCGATGTTGGTGTCGAGCAGGCTTTCGGCATCGAAGTTCGGAAATTCCTTGCGAATATCATCCTGCGCGACCCTGAACATCTGCAGGATGGCCTTGTTCACGTAGATGATGTTGCGGCTCTTGTCGGCGATCATCACGTTGGTGAAGACATTGTCCAGCCCGAACTTCACGCGCGTCATTTCGTCGGCGATACGATGCGCGTCCGACACCTCGAATCCCATCCGGATCTGCATCGCCTTCATCGCGTACATCAGCAAACCCGCTTCGTCCGCGCGCTTGACGCTGATCACGTCCTGGTATTTGCCCTGCGAGATCCGGTTCAGCCGGCTGCGCGCGTGGCGCAATGAACCGACGATGTCGCGTATCAGAACGGTGGCCATCGCGGCGGCCACCGCGCTGCTGATCAGCAGGATGATCAGCAGCTTCCAGGCCTGACTCATGATCGTTTCGTCAACATCGTCGATGTACACGCCGGAGCCAATGATCCAGCCCCAGGGCTGGAAGACCTTCACATACGACGTCTTGGGAATCGGCTTGTCGCTGCCGGGGCGCGGCCATTCATAGTTCACGAAACCGGCGCCGTCCTTGCGCACGACCTCGACCATCTCGACGAACAGGGGTTTGCCCGTCGGGTCCTTGTTGTCGGTGATGTCCTTGCCATCCATTTCCGGCTTGGCCGGATGCATCACCATACGCGGATGCATGTCGTTGACCCAGAAATATTCCTTGCCGTCGTAGCGCATCTCCCTGAGCAGCGCCAGCGCCCGACTCTGCGCTTCCATCAGCGAGATCTGGCCCGAGGAAACCGACTTGCCCAGGCTGTCCACCGTGCCCCAAGCCGTCTCCACCGCGTAGCGGGTCGCGCGCTGGCGGTCTTCGAGCATCGTTTTTCGCTCCACCACCAGCATTGCGACCATGGCCGCGCTGAACAGCAGCACCAGCGCCAGGAAGGTTGCGATCATCCTGGATTTTTCGTTCAGGCCGGAGAAGTATCCGGCGAACGATTTCAGTCGGGTCCTGGTGACCGCCTGCCCCTCGCTGATGCGCATCCGGCCCTGTTTGCCATCACGGAAAAGGCGGTAGACCGCCTCATGCGCCTCGATCTGGGCCCGGGTCGGCTTGCTGCGGACCGACAGGTAGCCAATGCAGTCGCCGGCATCGAAAATCGGCGTCACATTGGCGAGCACCCAGTAGAAGGCGCCGTCTTTGCGGCGGTTCTTCACGACCCCGGTCCATGGTCTGCCCTTCTTCAGCGTGCGCCAGAGATCTTCAAACGCCTGCGCCGGCATGTCGGGATGGCGGACCAGGCTGTGCGGCTGGCCGATCAGCTCCCGTTCGGAAAACGCGCTGGCCTCGACGAAGTTTGAATTGACGTAGGTGATGATCCCTCGCAAGTCGGTCTTGGAGACGATAGACGCACCGTCCCTCAGTTCGTATTCAACGTTGCTTACCGGTAGATTGGTCCGCATGCCTTAGCTCCAATGTAGTTCCTGGTCGTTCCGCCGGATGGAGGCATCCGGAACAATGTCGTCTGCGGGCACCGCAATCGGGTGCGCCTGCTGCCGCTCCCAGGCGACTGTGCGGTCCGGATTTGCGCTTGAAGGATGCTTGCTCATTCCTGGTTTGGACAATGCTGCAATTTCGAGAATCGGATTCCATGGACGAGATCACCCCGGTAACATGCAAAACCCCCCGCCTGCAGTGATCAAGGGGTGCCCCGATCGGTCAGGACCGCAGCGACACCGTTCGACCATCACCGGGTTATTGTGTCATCGATGGCCTCGAGGCGGCACGATGAAATGGTGCCAAATCAAGCCGCTGTTAGGCCAATTGAAGGCGCTGCCGGTTCAGGCAGCCGAGGTATGAAAGCGGGCCATGTTTCCGCCTGCCTCCTTGGCCTGGTACATCGCCGTGTCGGCCCACTTCATGAGCTCGTCCGCGCTCGTCTGCTGGGCCGCAAAGACAACGACGCCGATGCTGACCGTGCAGCGGTGTTCCGCCCAGCCTGCCGCGCTGCCTTCGTGCTGCCCGATGTTCAGCTGATACGGCTCGGACAGGCTGAGGCGGATCTTCTCCGCAACGGTCCGGGCCTGCGCCAACGATTCCTGCCGGTCCAGACCCAGTTCACCCAGGATCACGACAAACTCGTCCCCGCCGAAGCGCGCCACGGTGTCCATTTCACGGACACAGGCAGCCAGGCGGCGGGCGACCTCGGTCAGCAGCAGGTCGCCAACGCCATGTCCCTGCGTGTCGTTCAGTGCCTTGAAGTTGTCCAGATCGAGGAACATCAGGGCCACGTGGCAACCGCTGCGCTTGCTCACCGCCATCGCCTGCGCCAGGCGGTCGTTGAGCAGGTTGCGGTTGGGAAGTTGCGTCAGCCCGTCCTGGTAGGCCAGCTGGCGCACCTGCTCTTCCAGCGCGACGCGCTCCGTGATGTCCTGAACGGTTCCATGCAGCGCAAGAGCACCTGATCGCGTGTCAATTGCCGCCTGGCCCCTGCATTGCACCCAGCGGCTGCGGCCGTCGTCCGGGCGCACGATGCGCAACTCGCGGTCGAACGGAGCTTGCTGATCGGGAAGGGATGCCAGATAGGCCTGCATCTCGGAGCGGAATTCCCCGGCGATCAGGTTCAGCCAGCCCGGCGTGTCGCGCGGATAACTGCTGTCGATTCCAAGAATGCGGTCGAGGATGTCGGAGCTGTTCCAGCGCTGGGCGCGCAAGTCGAAGCTGAAGTGCCCCAGGTTGGCGATCGCCTGCGCCTCCTGCAGAGACCGGCGGCTGGCGTCCAGCGCCTCGACATCGCGCTCCTCGCGCCGCCATGAGCGCAGGATGAGCCAGGTGAAGGCCACTGTTGCCAACACAAATGCCGTGACCAGGCCCAGCACGACACTCACCTGCCGATCCCATTCGGCCAGCGCGCTCGCCTGCGAGACGCCGGCGTTGACAATGAAGCCGTACTTCGCGTTGCGCCGGTAGGCGTGCGTCTGGGTCAAGTCATCGGTTCCGGCTTCGCCGCCGACGTAGCGTCCTTGCGCCGGGCTGGCCGCCAGCGCGCGCGAGAACTGCGCGGCAAGTCGCTTGTCCCCGGGCAAGGGACTGGTCACGTTGACGGGTGCGAGGCGGGCGACCAGGCCGGTGGCCGCGTCGCGCAGGGAGATCGAGTCACCGTTGTCCGTTCTGACCTGCGCCAGCATTCCGGCAAGCTGATCGACAAAGAGCGCGCCATAGACGACGCCGCCAAACGAACCATCCGGCTTCGAGATGCGTCTTGCCATCAACCAGATCCACCTCTGCGAAATCGGCTCAATCATGGGCGCGGCGATCAGCAGATCCGATTCGGGGTCATCGCGCAGCCGGATGAAATAATCATGCTCCGCACTGCTGGGCCGGGGCGAGGGGATGGCGGCGCCGTAGACGACGTCCCCCACCTGATCGGTTGCGCGCAGAAGTCCGAGATGCGGGATGCGCCCCTGTTGTCGCATCAGGAATCGGGTGATCGATGGTTGATCCGGATGCCCGCCAACGATCTGGCGCGTGATTTCATAGACCGAAGCCAGCAAGGAAAGGTCGACGATGTCAATCGCAGCCTGGATGTTCACCTCGAGCGAGCGGGCCAGATTCTGCGACAGGTTCTGCTGCTTGCGCTCCATCTCGCGCTGAAAGTGAAGCAGCGCCAGCACCGCAGCCAGCAGCACGACCAGAATCGCGACCACCACTCCGCTGTAGAGGGGCGCGCGGTTGCGTCGGAATGACATCTGTGAAACCTGAGGATTTCGCTCCCGCATCAGCTTGCCCCCTCCCTGTTTCTCTTTATGCGGGTCCGCGCAACAGCGCTGGCGAACCCTCTTGGATGATGATTGTGGCTGACCTGCGTCAATCCGCCGGCCGCAGCGGGCTACGCGAGCGCCTTGTACAGCATGTAGGCGGCCAGCAGATAAAGAATGCTGGCAAAGACGCGCTTGAGCTGTTTCACCGGCAATTTGTGGGCCGCGCGCGCGCCCAAGGGCGCCGTGATGACACTGCAACTCGCGATCACGGCCAGTGCCGGCAGCCAGATGTAGCCAAAGGAATGCGGCGGCAGGTTCTGCACATGCTGTCCGCTGACAACGTAGCCGACCACGTTCGCCAGCGCGATCGGAAGACCGAGCGCGGCCGAGGTCGCCACCGCGTTGTGAATCGCCACATTGCACCAGGTCATGAAAGGGACGCTGATGAAGCCGCCGCCGGCGCCCACCAGTCCGGACAGAAAACCGATCACGCCACCGGCCCCGATCAGGCCGGCAGTGCCCGGCACCTGGCGCGTCGGCGCCGGCTTCCTGTCAAGAAACATTTGCGTTGCCGAGAAGCTGACGAACAGCGCAAAGAAAAGCGCCAGCGACGAGCCCTTGAGCAGCGCAAAGACCCCCAGACTGGCGACCGCGCCGCCCAGCACGATCCCGGGCGCCAGACCGCGCACCAGTTCCCAGCGCACGGCGCCGCGCTTGTGGTGTGCCCGCACGCTGGAGATGGAGGTGAAGATGATGGTCGCCATCGACGTCGCAATCGCCATCTTGACGGCGAGGTCCGGTCCCACAGAGCGGCCGGAAAGGATGATCGTGATGAACGGCACCATCATCATGCCCCCGCCGATGCCCAGCAGGCCGGCCAGGAAGCCGGTGCTCAATCCCAGCGCAGCCAGTTCGATGATCAGCAGTGGTTCGAGGTTCATGGGTGATAAGGACAGGGGTGTCTGCAAGTGCCGCCAAAGCGGCGTATTCTGGCGGGCGCAATTGAATGCGGTGGCGCGGCAAGTATCGCACTGTTGGGAGTGCTGCAGAGTGCGCGCATCGCGTCGGGGCGAACTGCGCTACAGGCCCCGGCGCACAAGCGCCTCGAACTCCTGCAGCGGCAACGGTCGGCTGAACAGGTAGCCCTGGTAGTTGCGGCATCCCAGACCGGCAAGAAAGTCCCTCTGCGCCTGCGTTTCCACCCCCTCTGCAATCACCATCAGGCCCAGGCTGTCGGCCAGAGCGACCACCATCTTGGCGATGGCCGCGTCGTTCGGGTCGATCAGGATGTCGCGCACAAAGCCCTGATCGATCTTGAGCTGGTCCAGCGGCAGGCGCTTCAGGTACGACAGCGATGAATATCCGGTGCCGAAGTCGTCGATCGAGAAGCCCACGCCTTTTCCCTTCAGCGCGTTCATCTTGGCGATCACTTCCTCGATTTCGGTGACCAGCAGACTTTCGGTCAATTCCAGCTTCAACCGCCTGGGATTGGCGCCGGTGCTCTTGAGCACCGCCAGTATCTGGGCCACAAAGTCGTCCTGGTGAAACTGCCGCGCGCTGACATTCACCGACACCGTCAGGTGCGCGATCTCGGGCTGCCTGGCCCATCGCGCCAGCTGACTGCAGGCGGTCTCCAGAACCCAACTGCCCAAGGGCAGGATCAAGCCGGTTTCCTCGGCCAGCGGAATGAATTCGACCGGTGAAACCATTCCGCGCCGGGGATCCTGCCAGCGCACCAGCGCTTCGGCGCCGATGATCGTGCCGTCACCTGTCACCTGAGGCTGGTAGTGCAGCAGGAACTGCTGCTTGCCGATCGCTTCGCGCAGCGCGACTTCCAGCGCCGCCCGGGCGCTGACAACGGCCTGCATCTGCGGTTCAAAGAAACGCAGCACATTTCGCCCGGCGGCCTTGGCTTGGTACATGGCCAGTTCGGCCCTCATCAAGGCGTCGACCGTCTTCTCGTCCTGGCTGCCGAACAGCGTGATGCCGATGCTGCACGTGCTGTGATGCGCCGATGTGCCCAACTGGTAGGGCTGGTTCATCGCGAGAAGCATCTTCGCGCTCACCGCTTCCGCCTGTGTGGCGGCCTCCTGCGCCGCCTGGCCCAGGTCTTCCAGCAGCATCACGAACTCGTCACCGCCAAGACGGGCCACGGTATCGCCGTCGCGAACGCAGCCTCCCAGCCGCTTGGCGACCTGCTGCGGCAGCAGGTCGCCGGTCTCATGACCGAGGACCTCGTTGATGGTCTTGAAGTCATCCAGATCAACAAAGATGATCGCCCCCTGACGCTGGTGGCGCAGGCCGGCGGCCATCGCCTGCTCGAGCCGGTCCATGAACAGCCGGCGGTTGGGCAGGCCCGTCAACGGGTCGGAAAACGCGAGGCTGTGGATCTGGCCGGCTGCCGCCTTGCTCTCGGCCTGCGCCTCACGCTCAAGCCTGGACAACTTCAGCATCTGGCCGAGCTGGCGCTGGATCAACCCGAAAAGGAGCAGCGAAGTCACCGCAACGAACAGCCAGCCCTTGACCGTGCTCCAGAAGGCAATCCGCAGCGGATCGCTGACCAGCAGAACCAGCACCCAATCCGAAAGCAGTATCCACAGACTGGCAAAGATGGCGTAGACGAGCACGATGCGCCCGGCTCCATCACGGGTCCGCGTCTTGCCCGGTGCATCATCAGAGCCGTCAGGGGCGGTCTTCATCGCCGACCCCTGAGCTGCCCGACCCGCATCGCCGGTGGCGGCTGGTCAAGGGGGTGCTGGGTGCCGGTGGCCAAGGTCATGCAGGCTCGATCGATATCGGTTGGGATGGGCCGTATTAGACTGCAATTCGAGCTCGCCGCTGCGCGAAGTACCGCGATGCCGATGCCGGCTTCTGTGTGATACTTCAATTTCTTCACTTGAAACGCCTGCGTATCTGCTTGCTGGCGTTTCGAGTTTCCCTGACGATACCCCGGTCTTGCCGGTGAGCTGGATTGAAATGAACTTTCGCGGTCCTGCCGCACCGGTGGCGATGACCTTGCCAAGACGCATGGCCTGGCTGTGTTGCCTGCTGTGGATGGCTCTGATGTTCGCGCCGGCACGGGCGATGGGGCCAGCGGACCCGAAGAAGGCGCTCACCCAGTACAAGATCGATGCCTGGCATATGGAGCAGGGCCTGCCGCTGAACACGGTCCAGTCCCTTCTTCAGACCCGGGACGGCTACCTCTGGGTCGCAACCGCGGCCGGACTTTCCCGCTTCGACGGCGTGCGCTTCACGGCCTACGAATCGCCGCTGGTCCCGGAGCTTTCCGCCCAGCCGGTCTTTGGGCTGATGGAAGACGCGCAGCAAAACCTCTGGATCGGCCACAGCAAAGGCGCGGCAATCTATCGCAATGAGAGATTCCAGGTTGCGATCTCGGCCGAGGTGACCGCCGGCCGACGGGTCTGGGCCTTCGCCCAGGCCGGCGACGGCGCAGTCTGGGCTGCCACCGAGAACGGGCTGGTCCGGTGGGACAAGGGCGTCACGAAGGTCTACCAGCAGGAGGATGGCCTGCCCACCAACCGGCTGCGCTCGCTGGTGTTCGACCGCGAGGGCACGCTGTGGATCGGCACCACCGGCGGCGGTCTTGTTTCGTTTGCCGCCGGTCGCTTCCAGGTGCTGAACCTGGCGAACGGATTTCCGCATCTGGAAGTCCGGTCCGTGCTGGCCGATCCGGGCGGGGGCGTCTGGGCGGCGACTGCGGGGGGCGGCCTGGTCCATGTCGATCAGGGGAAAATCACGACCTACACGGTCGCAGACGGTCTTCCGACCGACCAGCTCACGACGCTGGCGCGGGATCAACAGGGGGCGCTGTGGATCGGCACCTGGGGCGCCGGCATCAGCCGCATGAGCGCGGGCCGCTTCACGTCCATCTCAACCGCTGGCGGGCTTGCCGGCGACCAGATCTGGTCGATCCAGATCGATCGCGAAGGCAGCGTCTGGATCGGCACCTGGACCGGCGGCTTGAACCGGCTGCGCAACCGCGCCTTCGCCGCGTTCGGCATGCCCGAGGGGCTTTCGGGCGACAACATCCGTTCCGTGCTGCACGCACGCCATGGCGTGACCTGGGTCTCCACAGCGGGTGGCGGGCTGAACCGGATCGAAGGCGACCGGATCACGGCGATCAGGAAGAAGGACGGTTTGCCGACCGACGAAATCTCCAGCCTGCTCGAGGACCGCGACGGCTCGCTCTGGATCGGCACCTACACCGCCGGCGTGGCGCGACTCAGGCACGGAAAGATCGAGACCTTTGGCGTCGCCCAGGGACTCCCCAACGCGGAAATCCGTGCGCTGTTCCAGGATGGCAAGGGCACGCTCTGGGTTGGCACCCGGGCCGGCCTGGCCCGGTTCACGGGGCAGGGCTTTGCGCCCGTGCGCGAGCCGGGCGCGCCGCTCGAAGGCGTGCTGGCGATCCTCGAAGACCGCAGCGCAACGCTGTGGTTTGGAACGACCGGGCAGGGGCTGGTCCGCTACCGCAACGCACGCTTTGAGACGCTGACGATGGCCGATGGCCTGGTGTCGAACTGGATCATGGCCCTGTACGAAGACGCGTCCTCAAGCTTGTGGATCGGCAGCAACGGACAGGGCATGAACCGCCTGCGGGACGGCCGGCTGAGCGCCATCCGTCCGGCCGACGGGCTTTGGGACGGGGTTGCTCAAGCGATCCTGGAGGACCGCAGCGCAAACCTGTGGATCACCTGCAACCGGGGCTTTTACCGCGTCTCGCGCGCCGACCTCGATGCCTTTGTGGACGGACGCATCAGGAAAGTAAGCTCGAGCGGCTTCGGCCCCGGCGACGCGCTGCGCAGCACCACCTTCGCCGGCGGCCATCAACCGGCGGGCGCGATCGATGCCAAGGGCCAGCTGTGGCTTCCGAGCCAGAAAGGTCTGGTCATCGTCGATCCCCTGGACCTGCCGGGCTCGGGCGAGCCTCCAGCCGTTCGTCTGGAGAGCGTGGTCGTGGAAGGCGTCAGCGCAGCAGCAGACTCCGGCGTCATTCTTCCGCCCGGGTCGCTCCCTCTGTCGATACGCTATACCGCGATGACGCTCAACAACGCCGACCGCGTCAGATTCCGCTACCAGATGGAGGGAATCACGCACGACTGGGTCGATGCCGGCCGCAGCCGCGAGGCCTCGTTCCCCGCATTGCCGCACGGCAGCTACCGGTTCCGGGTCGCCGCATCGACCGACGCAACGCACTGGAGCGAGGCCAGCGACGCGCTGCTGGTCACCGTCAGCCCCTACTTCTACCAGACGCCCTGGTTCATCGCTTTTGCGTTCCTTGCAGCGCTGGCCGCGGTCGCTGCGCTGTTCCGCTTCCGCACCCACCATCTGCGCGCCAGGAATGTCGAGATGGAGCGACTGGTGAAGGAAAGGACAGAGGAACTGAGGCTGGCCAACGAGCACCTGTCACGCCTGTCTTTCGTCGATGCGCTGACCGGGCTGGCAAACCGCCGCTGCTTTGACGAAACGCTGGAGAAGGAGTGGCGGCGCGCCGGGCGCCTGCAGATGCCGGTTGCGATCGTGATGGCCGACGTTGATGACTTCAAGCTCTACAACGACAGGATGGGGCATCCCGAAGGCGACCGATGTCTGGCCGCGGTGGCGGATGTGTTGCGCCGGTCGGCTGGCCGCGCGGGCGACCTGGCGGCGCGTTACGGCGGAGAAGAATTCGTCGTCCTGATCCCCGCGGCCGACCACGCGACGGCGAGCGCCGTTGCCGAGGGGCTGCGCCAGGCCTGCGAGGCGCTGGCGATTGCGCATCCCGCCTCGCCAACCGGACCGGTGGTCACCATCAGCCTGGGGGTGGCATCCTGCGTTCCCTCGGAAAATACATCGGCCGCCTGGCTGCTTTCGCAAGCCGATGCGGCGCTGTACCGGGCCAAGCAGGAAGGGCGCAACAGGGTTGCCTAGCTTGCGGCCCCGACGCTGTCCGGGTCCTTGAGTTTGCCGCTGGCATGCCTGTGCTCTGGCTCGTGATTCAAGCGTTCGGACGAGGCACTGCCCGATTGGTCAGCGGCTTTCGGTTATCAGCGCCGCCAATTCCATATCGGAAATCAGCTTCACCGAGTTGTCCTCGGCAAAGCGTCGTGCCTTGTCGGTGACTGGTCGCAAACTGATGCAGATGCAGGAAGAGGCGTCTGCAGACTGCTTGGCGGCGACCAGCTCGCGAACAGGCTCGATACCCATGGCAGCGGCTTTCCACCGCCTGGCACTGACCAGGGTCGCTTGGCCATCCTTCTGCAATTTCAGATCGGCTGCTCCAGTCCCGAGCTGCGTGACGGTATAGCCCTTGGAGACATAGACTTGCGTCAGAGCAACTGAAAACTCCCGCCAGGACATGGCGGCAATTTGTTCAAGCACCTGGGCCATTTGGGCGCGGTTCGGGGCGCGGCGCTGTCGCCAGGCAGCCACGATGCCAATCACCACGAATGGAAGCGAGCACAGAGTGCCCACGGCAGAATAGGGCGCTGGCAACAGCGCGCCAGCGATCAGGGCGATGACCATCGCCAGGACGATGCTGATCCACCAGGGAGATCGCAGCAAGAGAGCAAACAGTGATTTATCCGACATCTTCAGCTTCAAAGACCACTCCCGAAATGATGCAGGGTTTCCGAGTTCCCATGGGTGTCGAGAAGAATCACTTGTACTGGCGCACATTGACAGCGGGCAAACTCATTCCCGCCATTGTCAGCCATCAAAGCCCTGAAAACAGCGTCTGGGGCGGCTTTATGCCGATGACTTTGTCGCAAGGACCTGGACGCGACACGGGTTCGCGCGGAGCACGCGCGCTTGCCGGCACCGGCGCAACTGCTGCTTTCACGGAACAGCCTCGATCTGTGCGAGGCGTTGTCACTCCCGGCTGAGTGCACCCATGGCGAGTACGGCAATGAGTACCGCCGAGAGCAGCAAGAGCGCTTGTGTATGGACGAGTCGAATTCGCATAGCCCTCTGCTTGGCTCCGCAATTGTGGAGGCATTGTGGAGAAGCGTCCATATTTT
>JBMOJJ010000047.1:0-16786 GCA_049315845.1 Rhodoferax sp. | reverse complement strand
AGGTCGAACGATGGAACACCTTGCAAACACGGGCCGATACTAACGTCGGCTTTGTGGTGGGCAGTTCGGCGATGTGACTGACCGGGAGGTATCTGAACCAGCGGTTCGCCTGCCATAACCAAAGCAACCAGTAAATCAAGACGGGGTGGGGCGGATGTTGGGGCGATTTGAAATTTGGGCTTGCCCGTCAGCGCGGCAGTCCGCTCCGTGCACCGTGTATATTGCGAATCACTCTCCATCATGAAACGCCGCCACTTTATCGCAGGCAGCGCCCTGCCGCTGCTCGGCTGTACAAATACCGAGGACATCGCGGGCGGCTTCACCGGCGTCAACCACCAGCGCGGTCACATGCTGCGCGACAGCATTTCCGGCTCAACCCCGCTGCCTTTGCGCAAGACCAGTGTGCTGATTCTTGGTGGTGGTATCGCCGGCTTGGCCGCGGCACGTGCCTTGCACCGCAAGCGCATCGACGACTTTGCGCTGCTGGAGCTCGAAGACACGGTCGGCGGCAACAGCCGGGGCGGCGTCCTCAATGGCATCGACTGTCCACTGGGCGCGCACTATCTGCCCTTGCCGGGCAACGACGCGCCCGCGGTGCAGGACCTGCTGGAAGAACTGGGTCTGCGCCGACGCGTGGCGGGACGCTGGCAATACGACGAGCGCCACCTGTGCCACAGCCCGCAGGAGCGCCTGTTCTTCAACGGCGCGTGGCAGGACGGTTTGCTGCCGCTACAGGATGTCGGCGACACCACGCTGAGCCAGTACCGGAAGATGGCCGAGTTGGTGGGGCAACTTCGCAAGCGCTCGCGCTGGACGATTCCGGCCCTTGGCAGGCCGCTCGACGCGGTGCAGCTTGAACTGGCAACCCTGACCTTTGCCGCCTTTCTGGATCAGCAAGGCCTGCACGACCGGCACTTGCGCTGGTACCTGGACTATTGCTGCCGCGACGACTATGGCGCTGGCCTTGCCAGCGTGTCGGCCTGGGCCGGCATTCACTACTTTGCCAGCCGCCACGGCTTCAGCGCGCCCGGTCATGAAACGCAGGAACGCGAAGCGCTGCTGACCTGGCCCGAGGGCAACGCCTGGCTTGTCCAGCGATTCGCCGCCCCTTTCAAAGAGCGCCTGCACAGCGCCCGCGTCGTGCTGCGCATTGCCAATGCCAAGCACGGCGTCGAGGTGGACGCTTTCAATGCGACAACGCAGACGCTGGAACGCTGGCAGGCACAGCGCGCGATTGTGGCGCTGCCTTTGCTGGTGGCAGCGCGCGTCACGCAGAATGCGCCCGACTTCCTGCGCCAGGCCGCAGGCCAGATCCGGTATGCGCCCTGGCTGGTGGCCAATATCCACCTCAGCAGTGCGCTGATCGATCGCCCTGGAGCGGCCCCGAGCTGGGACAACGTGCTGTACGGAACGCCCGGGCTGGGCTATGTGGATGCGATGCACCAGAGCCTGCAAAGCGCTTCCGGCGCCACGGTGCTGACCTACTACCGCGCGCTGGGCGATTGGCCGGACGGTCGCCGGCTGCTGCTGAACCGATCCTGGGAAGCATGGCGCGACGAGATCCTGGCTGAACTCTCGCTCGCGCACCCCGACCTGGCGCACAAGACCAGCCGCATTGACATCACCCGCTATGGCCACGCGATGGCGATCCCGGCGCCGCGCCGGGCCAACCTGCATTCAGTGCCGGCTCGGTCCGATGGTCGCCTGAGCTTTGCCCACGGCGACTGGTCCGGCTATTCGATTTTCGAAGAGACGTTCACGCTCGGGCACCGGGCGGCAAGCCAGGGCTGGGCCTGATAATTGGCGTCATCTATCCGAACTTCCTGTCCGCATGTCCACCATCACGATCCAGCGCCTGAGCAAGACGTTTGAACAGCACCAGGTTCTGCGGGACCTGACTTTGACCATTCCGGACGGCTCTTTCTTCACCCTGCTCGGACCCAGCGGCTGCGGCAAAACCACGCTGCTGCGCTGCATTGCCGGCTTCAACGAGCCCGACGCGGGGCGCATCCTGTTCGATCAGGACGACATCACGGCTGTGCCGACGCATCAGCGCAACATCGGCATGGTGTTTCAGGACTACGCGCTGTTCCCCGACAAGACGGTGCAAGACAACGTGGCTTACGGCCTGCGCGCGCGCAAGGTGGCGGCCGACGAAGTGAGGGCGCGCACGGTCGAGGCGCTTGAACAGGTCGACCTCGGCGCTTATGCCGGACGTTTTCCGGCGCAGCTCAGTGGCGGGCAGCGTCAGCGCGTCGCGCTGGCGCGCGCGCTGGTGATCAAGCCGCGCGTGCTGCTGATGGACGAGCCGCTGTCGAATCTGGATGCCAAGTTGCGCCTGTCGATGCGCGACATGATCCGCGACCTGCAGCGCCAGGCGAAGATCACCACCGTGTTTGTCACGCACGACCAGGAAGAGGCGCTGGCCCTGTCGGATCAGGTCGCCGTGATGCAGGCCGGCAGCATCGCCCAGATGGGCGTGCCCGAATTTCTCTACGCCTCGCCCGAGAGCGCGTACGTGGCTGACTTTGTGGGGTCGGCCAACCTGCTGCCGGTCGAGTACAAAGGGCCAGGCAGCGTCACGCTGATCGGCCAGCCCCTGCAGGTCGACACCGCAGCGGCCAACGCCGGCGCTGCCAACCAACTGGTGCTGCGTTCCGAGGCGCTGACCCTGCTATCACCGCAGCAGCAGGCTGGCCCGAACTGCCTGTCGGTGACGCTGGCCGCCAGCCAGTACCTGGGCGCCAGAACGCTGCTCCGGGTCGCGCTCCCGGATGGTCAGATGCTTCAGGTGGATGCGCCGGGCCTGCAACGCCATCGGGTCGGGCAGCCGCTGTGGTTGCAGGTGCCGGTGAGCAGCCGGGTGATTTGCCGATGAAGCGCTGGCGCGCCGGCGGTTTGCGGCTCTGGCCCTGGGGTGTGTTCTCCGGTTTCAGCCTGGCCGTGCTGGTGCTTTTCGTCGCCTACCCGATGTCGGTGCTGACTCTCAACAGCCTGCACGATGCCCAGGGGCGTCTCTCGCTGGCCGGCTTTGCGACTGTTTTCGGGGATTCTCAATACCTGCTGGCGATTGGCAACACGCTGCTGCTGGGCGCCACCGTCACCCTCAGCGCGATGGCGGTCGGTGTGCCGCTGGCGTATGTGATCGCGCGCCATGACTTCCCGCTCAAGGCTCTGGTGGCGATCCTGCCGGTCGTCACCATCATCATCCCAGAGGTGATCGTCGGCCAGTCATGGCTGATGATGCTGGGCAACAACGGGCTGATCAGCAACGCGCTGCGCGAGCTCGGCGTGCCGGTTCCCAGTTTCTACGGCTGGGGTGGCATGATCTTTTCGATGACGCTGATCTACTACACCTACATCTACCTTGGCACGCTGGCGGCTTTGCGCGGCTTCGACGGGCAACTGGAAGAAGCGAGCCTGAGTCTGGGTGCCTCGCCGCTGGCGACCCGCCTGCAGGTGCTGCTGCCGACCATTGCGCCGGCGATCCTGGTCAATGCGCTTGTGGTGTTTACGCTGGTGGTCGGCAACTTCGCGCTGTCATCGATGCTGGGCGGGCAGATTCCGCTGCTGTCGGTCATGACTTACAGCCTGTTCGTCAGTGAAATGGGGTCCAGCCCGATGCTGCAAAGCAGCCTGTCGGTGATTCTGGTGGCGATCGTGGCGGTGGTACTGTTTGTGCAAAAGCGCGTCGTCGAGCGGCGCATGGTGCAGATGGTGCAGGGACGCGCGCCGGCGCCACGGCGCGCCAAGAGCTGGCACGGCCATCTGCTGGCACTGAGCGCCGTTGCGCTGGTCACGCTCTCGCTGGTGCCGCTGGTGGCGGTGGTGGTGGGCGCATTCACGCAGGCGCGCGGGCCGGTCATGCATTGGGGTCAGTGGTCGACGCAAAGCATGGAACGCGCGTTTTCGCTGGCACCCGAGCCGATTCTCAATTCCATGCTGTTTGCCGGACTTGCCACTGTGCTCGGCACCGCGCTGGCGCTGCTGGTGAGCTACCTGGTGGTGAAGAAGAAGTCCAAACTTTCGGGCCTGCTGGACTATGTGGCGGTGCTGCCGCTCACGATATCGGGCACCGTGCTGGGCATTGCGATGGTGCAGTCCTTCAACACCGCGCCGCTGGTGCTGACCGGCACCACGGCGATTATGGTGATCGTCTATGTGGTGCGGCGCATGCCGTTCGGCGTGCGCAATGCGTCCTCCGTGCTCTACAACATCCCGGGCTCGATCGAAGAAGCGTCGATCAGCCTGGGCGTGAGCCCGCTGATGACCTTCTTCAAGGTCGTGCTGCCGGTCATGAAGACCAGCATACTCTCCGCCGCGATCCTGATGTGGGCGACATCGATCTCCGAACTGTCGGCCTCCGTCGTGGTCTACTCGGGCGGGCTGGAAACGCTGCCGATTTCGATCTTCCGGCTCGTGGACACCGGCCGGCTCGGTCTGGCCTCAGCCTACGGCACGGTGCTGGTTACACTGATTCTGGTGCCGGTCGCGCTGGCGGCGCAGTTTTTCAAGATCAACCTGTTTTCTGGCAAATAGCAAAGGCAATTGATGAAGCTCATGCATAGCAGTATTCAGTGGCTGGGCGCTCTGGCCCTGGGCCTTGCAGCGCTGTCGGCGTCGGCGCCGGCCCAGACCGTGGTGCTGTACTCGTCCAACAACCCGGAGGCGATCGGCAACGCGGTGGCCGCAGCGAAGAAGAAACACCCCAGCCTGACCGTCAAGCAGGTCACCGGTGGCACCGGAACGCTGATGAAGCGCATCCAGGCCGAATCCGCCAACCCGGGCGGCGATCTGTTCTGGAGTGGCGGCGTCGGCACGCTGGCTGCATTCCCCGACCTGATGGAAGCCTACCGATCACCGGAGGCGAAGGCCATTGCGCCCCAATTCCACGGACCGGGCGACCGCTATATCGGCGTCAACGTGCATGTGATGGTGCTGATGGTCAACGACAAGCAGCTCAAGGGCCTGGCCAGCCCGAAGACCTGGTCTGACCTGATGAAGCCCGAGTGGAAGGGCAAGGTCGTGATTACCGACCCCTCCAAGTCGGGCACCGCCTTCATCCAGATCTACGGCCTGCTCAAGCAATTTGGCCGCGAAGGGCTTGAGAAAATCGCTGCCAACGCGGTCGTGACGCAAAGCTCGGGCCAGGTCTACAAGAGCGTGGCAGCCGGCGAGTACCCTGTGGGCATCACGATCGAGTCATCGGCCTATGAATTTGTGGTTGGCGGGCAGAAGGAGATCAAGCTGGTCTACCCGTCCGAAGGCACCTACCTCGGCGCCGAGGGCATGTTCATCGTCAAGGGTGCCAAGAACGCGGCAGCCGCGCGGCAGTTCTACGACGTGCTGCTGAGCAAGCCGGCGCAGGAAATGCTGCTGGTGGAGAACTTCCGGCGACCGACCCGCTCCGACATCGCGGTCTCCAAGCTGACCAGCATGCCGGATCTGGCCAGCCTGAAGGTTTTTCCCTTGAACCTGCAGGTCGCGACTGAAGAGTACGAGCAGCTGATTTCGCTGTGGAACTTGGCGCTGGCCAAGGCCAAACGCTGAGCCGGCAGCGATACGCCGCTGAGCGGCCATGCTGGCCGCTGGCATTCTGTGTGAATCAACCTGGAGTTTGAGATGTTCAAAATAAATCGACGGTATCTGGCGGTTGTTCTGGCTGCCTTCACGCTGGGCGCACAGGCCCAATCACCGCTTTCAGCCTCGGACGGCATGATCCACATCGTTGTAGGCTATCCGCCGGGCGGCTCGTCGGACCGCGTGGCCCGCATCATCGGTGACAGGCTTCAGACCAAACTTGGCATGCCGGTGGTGGTTGAAAACAAGACCGGGGCGGGCGGCAGGCTGGCGGCCCAACTGGTCAAGGCGACACCGGCCGGGCAAATCCATCTGATGCTGGCCAATCCGGCCGTGATGGTGGTAGCACCCTTGGTGTTCAAAGACAACGGCTACGACCCGGATCGTGACTATGTGCCGGTGTCCGAGGTGCAAAGCTATGAATTTGCGCTGGCGGTTGGAGCCAGCGTACCGGTGCGCGACTTGTCCGAGTTGTTGACTTGGCTGCGCGCCAACCCGGAGAAATCCAACTTCGGCGTTCCCGCCACCGGCAGCCTGCCGCACTTTTTTGGCTTGATGACGGGTGACAAGGCCGGCGTGCAGTCGCAAATCATCGGCTATCGGGGCTCGGCCCCCCTGCTCAATGATCTGATCGGCGGCCAGGTGCCGGTCGCATTTGACACACTCGACAGCGTCTGGCCGCAACACGAGGCCGGCAAGATCCGGATTCTGGCCGTCTCAGGCGACAAGCGCTCGCCGTTTGCGCCCTCCGTGCCAACCTTCAGGGAAGCCGGGCTGGACCTGGTGGCGACCGGCTGGAGCACCTTTTTTGCACCGGCGAGCATGCCCAAAGACAAGGTCGAGCGGCTGAGTCAGGTGATTCGGGAAGTGATGCTGGACCCCGACACGCAGCGAAAATTTTCCGATGCCAAACTGACCCCGGTCGTTAGCAGCCTGGCTCAGACCCAGGCCATGCTGGCAGTTTTTCGTGCCCAGTGGGCGCCGGTCGTGCAGCGTTCCGGCTTCCAGCCCTGAAACAGGATGGCGACGCGTCCAAATATCATTTTCATCGTCGCCGATGACCTCGGCTTCGCGGATCTGGGATGCTACGGCGG
The DNA here is from genome assembly GCA_049315845.1 of Rhodoferax sp. Lineage (GTDB taxonomy): Bacteria > Pseudomonadota > Gammaproteobacteria > Burkholderiales > Burkholderiaceae_C > Rhodoferax. The sequence continues at coordinate 10,112 of JBMOJJ010000047.1, read as the reverse complement.
TCGTCCGGCACGCTTTGGCGACGTCTCGCCGGTGCTGGACCGATTGGCCGCCCAGGGCCTCAAGTTCACCCAGGGCTACGCCAACTCGCCGGTCTGCTCACCGACGCGTTTCGCCATGATGACCGCCCGCTACCAGTACCGCTTGCGCGGCGCCGCCGAGGAGCCGATCAACAGCAGAAGCCGTCACAGCACGACCCTGGGGCTACCGCCGGAACACCCGACCGTGCCGTCTCTGCTGCGCGCCAGCGGCTACCGAACAGCGCTGATCGGCAAATGGCACATGGGTTACCCGCCGAGCTTTGGTCCCTTGCGATCCGGCTACGAAGAATTCTTTGGCCCGATGGCTGGCGGGGTCGACTATTTCACCCACTGCGCGTTCACCGGCGCGCACGATCTTTGGCGCAGTCATGACGGGGTCGAGGAGGAACATGCCGAGCCGGGCTACCTGACCGATCTGATCTCCGACCACGCTGTGGACTACGTGAAACGAATGGCCCACGGTGTGCGCTCAGGCACGCCGTTCTTCTTGAGCCTGCACTACACCGCTCCCCACTGGCCATGGGAGACACGCGATGACACGGCATTGGCGCCGCAAATCAAGGACAGCATCAGCCATCTGCAAGGCGGAAACATCCACAGCTACCAGCGCATGATCCATCACATGGACGAAGGCATCGGCAAGCTTGTGGCTGCGCTGCAGGTCGATGGCCTGGCTGACAACACGCTGCTGGTCTTCACCAGCGACAACGGCGGCGAACGTTTTTCCGACAACTGGCCGCTGGTCGGCGGCAAGATGGATCTGACCGAAGGCGGCATCCGCGTACCCTGGATCGCCCACTGGCCGGCCGTGATCGCACCGGGCAGCAGCAGCGAGCAGCAATGCATGACCATGGATTGGTCAGCGACCCTGCTCGAAGCCGCCGGCGTAGCGGCGGACCCGGCTTATCCGCTCGATGGCGTTTCGCTGATGCCGGTGCTGCGCGACCCGCTGCACCGGTTTGACCGCCCGTTGCACTGGCGCATGAAGCACCGCAGCCAGCGTGCGCTGCGTGACGGCGACTGGAAATACCTGCGGGTGGATGGCAATGACTACCTGTTCAACATCGCGGCCGACGAGCGCGAACGCGCCAATCTGGGTCCGCGTGATCCTGAACGGCTGGCAGCGATGCGTCAGGCCTGGGAAGCCTGGGACGCCACCATGCCGCCGATTGCGGCCGACGCGACCGTGAGTCTGGTGAGTTCAGTCAAGGACATGCCGCAGCGCTGACCCGATTCATGGTTCGCTCAGCTGACCCCGAAGCAAGCTCGTTTGCTCCACATGGCCGGGCTCAAACAGCGCGAGCAGGGCCGTCATCAGCGCCTGCGCCTTGGCGCTGTGATCGGCGCCGAAATTGCAGACGTAGACATCGAGTGTCACCGCATGCTGCTCTGGCCAGGTGTGCACGCACAGATGCGACTCCGCCAGCAGAACTGTTGCTGTGACGCCCGACGGGCCCCTTTGTGTCGGCGGGAAGGCGTGAAACAGGTGCGCCACCGCCAGCAGGCCGGCAGCCTCGACAGCCTGCAGACAATGCCCGCCCAGCAGAGCGGCGTCGACCAGCCACTGCCGCTCACATCGACAATGGCGAAGATCGGCGGTCAGGTGCAGTCCTTGCATGGCCCCGACTATACGTTGGCGGCGCCCGACAGTCCGTCCAGCCGAGCTGGCGCTGGGCGCTGCCAAGCTGCTACAATCCTTTCGCTCGCATTGGCGTGATGGTTTGAGTTGTGTTTACGCAACTGCATCAAAACAATTTTGGTGCGCGTCAACCAAGTGAGGAACTGTGCCGTTATGCTTATGCCTTCTTGCCTGCGGCCGGGAGTGCGTAGCAATGATTTTATTACCAATGAAGGATATCAAATGAAGTTCAAATTAGCTGCCCTTGCGTTACTCGCCGGTGTTTCCATGATCGCCCAAGCCCAAACTGCGGCGCCTGCCGCACCGGCAAGCCGTGCTGAAGTCAAGGCTGAGGCCAAGGCTGCCAACAAGGCTGGCGCCATCGACACGAGCAGCAAAGAAAAGGCTGCCCCCAAGACCAAGTCGACCAAGACCAAGGAAGAGCGTAAGGCGGATGCCAAGGCAGCCAACAAGGCTGGTGAAACCACGCCGAGCAACGCCGAGAAGCCAGCTCCGAAGGCCAGCTCGACCAAGACCCGCACTGAAGCCAAGGCTGAAGCCAAGGATGCCAAAGTCGACGCCACCAAACTGAAGTAATTTCATCGGTTGTCAAGAAAGGGGCCAGTCGGCCCCTTTTTTTCGACCTGCGTTGCCCGCCAGCGACGACGCTCACCCCTTCAATGTCATTCCCGTAGCGGAGCCAAGCCGTATGCAGCATGTCGTTTTCAATCAAAAAGGTGGCGTCGGCAAGTCGACCATCACCTGCAATCTGGCAGCCGTCAGCACCTGGCAGGGTTTGCGCACCCTGGTGATCGACCTCGATTCGCAGGGAAACTCAACGCGCTACCTGCTCGGGGCCGAAGCGCCGGCCGATATGCCCAACGTGGCCGAGTTCTTCGAGCAGAGCCTGAAATTCACGCTGCGTGACAAGGCCGCAAAGGAGTACATCGTCAACACCCGATGGGAAGGACTCGACCTGCTGCCCTCGAACCCGTTGCTCGACGAACTGCATGGCAAGCTCGAATCCCGGCACAAGATCTACAAGTTGCGCGACGCGCTGGAACAACTGGCCGATGACTATGACCAGATCTACATCGACACGCCGCCAGCGCTGAACTTCTATAGCCGCAGCGCGCTGATCGCAGCGCAAGGCTGCCTGATTCCGTTTGACTGTGACGATTTTTCGCGACGCGCGCTCTACACGCTGCTGGAGAGCGTCGAAGAAATCAGGGCTGATCACAATTCCGGCCTTCGCGTCGAAGGCATCATCGTCAACCAGTTCCAGCCGCGTGCCAATCTGCCACAGCGCCTGGTGCAGGAGTTGATCGATGAAGGCCTGCCGGTCTTGCAGCCTTACCTGAGTTCGTCGGTCAAGGTTCGCGAGTCACACCAGCAGGCGGTTCCCATGATCTTTCTGGAGCCGCAGCACAAGCTCACGCACGAGTTTGTGGCGCTGCACGACGCCATTCTGCAGAGCTGACGACAAGGCCCTGGCGGGCTCAGGCAACTGGCAAACCGGTAGCCGGCAACCAGATCGTCACCGTCGTGCCCGCCCCCGGTGTGCTGTCGATGCTCACCTGGCCTCCATGCAGGGTGACAATTTCGCGCACGATGCTCATGCCCAGGCCGGTGCCCGGAATCTTGCCGGAACTGTCGGCCCGATAGAAACGTTCGAAAACATGCGTCAGCTGCGATGCTGTCATGCCGATGCCATGGTCAGTGATCCGAATGCCGACAACCGGCACACTGCTGTCTGGCACAGGCCTGATGTCCGCTGCCGGCAGCACGACCTCAAGCTCGACGGCATCGCCACCCGGCGAATATTTGTAGGCGTTGGAGAGCACGTTCAAAACCACCTGGGTCAGCTTCTTGTGATCGGCCTGAACCCAGACCGGCTGCAGCACCGCCGGCACCTGCGGCGCCGCTCGACCTCCCGGCGCCTTGAATCCGTTGACAATCTCCCGAAGCAGGTCGACCAGATCGAGACTGACGATCTGAAAGTCCTTGCCCCGGCGCGCCTCGATGCGGGCCAGGTCCAGCAATTCGTTGATGATGGACACCATCCGCTCGGTTTGCCTGAAAATGATGCCCAGGTACTCGCGCCACTGCGTTTCATCGAACTGCTGCCCCAGCATCAATTCGGCAAAGCCGTAGATACTGGTCATCGGTGTGCGCATTTCGTGTGCAGCGGTGGAAAGAAACTCGCTCTTGAGCCTGTCCACTTCCATTTCATGGGTGATATCGCGCAAATAGAGGATCCGGGTCACGCTGTTCGCATTTCTTTCGCGCAGACTGACTTCCAGGACCCTGCGGCTCGCATCCGCCGTTTCGATCCTGATACGCCGCTCGTTGTCGCCCACCGGCTCCGCGGCCAGCGCGGTTTCCTGATCCATGCGCAAGGCCGCCATCCCCGGAAAGCGGGCCTGCGGCCGGCAGACCCGCGCAAGGCAATCGGAAAACTCCGCTTCGTCAAGGCCGATCACAGTGTCATGACGCAAGCCGGTCATGCGGGCAAAGGCAGGGCTGACATATTTCACCCGGCCTGCGCCGTCAAAAGAAACAAAACCATCCGGGCTGAGATCGAAAATCGCCTGCAACTGATCGATGTATTCACGCTCGCGAACCTCCATCAGGTGTCGCTCGGTGATGTCGATCCGGTTGCCGGCAATGTAGCCGCTGGGCGTGCGGTACTCAACGATCAGCAGCCAGCGGCCGTCGGCAAGCTGTTGCTCAATCATCTCGCCGTTGGCCTGGCGGTGCTGGGCAACTCGCTTGGCGACCCAGGCCTCGACGTTGCCAAGCGCCTCGTGGTACTGGCCGCGCTGCGCGCCGCGCCGGACGATTTCTTCAAAGGTGGCGCCCGGCACGATCAAGTCGCGGCTGGCTTCGTAGAAGTTCAGGTAGGCCTCATTGCATTGCACCAATCGGTCCTGTTCGTCGTAGATCGTGAATCCCTGGGCGATGCTGCCGATCGCCTCGCGCAACAGGTTTTCGGATTTTTCCGCTGCCTGGCGCGCCTGCAGACTCCGGCGGCTCTCCTCGCGCAGCAATGCCTGGCCTTCATCAAGCTGCCTGGCCATCCGGTTGAACGCGATCGCGGTTTGGGCCAGTTCATCGTTGCCCTGGACGACCATCTCATGGCTGAAATCCCCCGCCGCAAGGCGTTCACTGGCCTTGCGCAGCGCGCCGAGCTGGCGCACCAGATAGGTCCCCAGCAGCCAGGAGAACAGCGCAACCAGCAGTATTTCCAGCGCGGCAATGCCGGCCGCCCAGCGCTGGGCCGAGGCCAGCACCGCCTGCAAGGCATTCGTCGACACGCCGATCTGCACCTGACCGTGCAGGATACCGCCTGCGCGCACCGCCTCTGCCCGGTCGAACACCCCGTCCAAAGCCTGCTCGACCGAGTCTTCCTGGCGGAATGGACGCGCCAGCAGCTTTGGATCTCCGCCTTTGGCCAGCACGGTTCCGCCGGCGTCGAGAATGCGCACATAGTCGATCTGACCGGAAGCCATGGCCTCGGTCACCAGACTGTCCAGCGTTGCCAGATCCTGCGTGATCACGGCGTCCTTGGCGGCGACCGCGAGCAGTTTGGCGCCAAGCTGCATGCGCCGCGTCAGCTCCGCCTCATTCGAGTGACGCAGGGCCGACAGCGTGCTGCCAACCAGCAGCCCCAGCAAGGCGAACTCGATCAGCGCGACGCCAACGATGGTCTTGGTGCGAAAGCGCATGCTCTAGAGCGCCACGGCCGAAACTCGGGGCCTCATTGCCGACTGTATTTTTCGAGCAGATTGATGTCGAGCGCCCGAATGTCGCTCCACTCTCGGTCCTGCGCCGGCGCAATGCCCTTGAACGCCAGTGGCGCCAGCAGGCGCCGCCCGGCCTCGTCGCCACCGAGCGCGAGCATCGCCGCCAGCACCTTGGCGACGTCGGCTGGCGGCACGCGCGGATGGGCGGCGAACGCGTGCGGGGTGTAGGCCGGTGTTTCGGAAAGCACGCGCAGCGAAGCGCGAATGTCTGCCGGCATCGCCTCAAAGGTGCGCTCGATACCGCCACCGGCCTCCTGCAAACCGGAGGCCACGGCGCGGTAAACGGAATCATGAGATGCGACAAACCTGGATTCGATCGGAATCTTCAAGCGCCCGAACTCGGCCTGCGGCAATATGCTGGCGGCAAACGCGGCCGGCGCCGGAAACACCACGGTCTTGCCCGCCAGATCAGCAGGCTTGCGGTAGGCGCTTTCCTTTCTGACGACCAGAATTCCCTTGATCCTGCGATCCTGCTCCTTGCCGAAGGCCTGGTAACCGGTGCTGGCATGGAACACCACATAGTGGTACGGGTTCATGTAGGCCAGATCGTACTCACCCTTGGCCAGACGCTCCTCGAAGACCGGGATGTTGGGCGCTGTTCGAAACGCCAGCGTAACGCCCGAGCGCCGGCTGACCTCGGCCAGCAGCGGCCCCCAGTCCTCCGCCAGACGGCTCGCCGCCTGCTGCGGCACGATGCCAAAGGTCAGGGACTTTTGCGCCTCCTGAGCATGGTTTGAAAGGGGAATCCCCAGCAGGCTCGCCAGCAGCAGCGTGCCAATATTGCGCAGAATGCCTGTCACGAGGTCTTTCTCCTTCAAGTTTCAGATTTTCCCGACAGCGCAAGCTTAGCGGATACGCGGCTCAGCCAGCAGTTGTTCGGGCAGCGTGAAGTAGCAGGCGGTCGCGCCCCGGTTCTCGCGCGCCTGCGTCAGTTCTGTCCGGGCAATGCTGCGCAAATGGACTTCGTCCGGTCCGTCGAGCAGTTGCAGCGCGCGCCCCCAGGTCCAAAAATAGGCCAAGGGCGTGTCGGGCGAAAGCCCCATCGCGCCAAAAACCTGGATCGCGCGGTTCACCACCCGCGTCTGCAGCCGAGCCGTCACCACCTTGATCGCCGCCACATCGGTTCGCGCCTGCTCGTAGCGGCCCTGATCGAGCCGCCAGGCAGCGCGCAGCACCAGCAGGCGGGCCTGGTCGATTTCAAGACGCGACTCGGCGATCCACTCCTGCACGTTGGCAAAGTCCGCAAGGTACTTGCCGAACAGGTTGCGCTCCAGCGTGCGCTCGCACATCAGCGAAAGCGCCAGTTCGCACTGGCCGATGGTGCGCATGCAGTGGTGGACACGCCCCGGCCCCAGACGCGCCTGAGCCATCGCAAAGCCCGCGCCCTGCTGTCCCAGCAGATTGCCCGCCGGCACGCGCACGTTGCGGAACACAATTTCGCAATGCCCATCGGGCGTGTGGTGCTGCATGATCGGGATATTGCGCTCCAGCGTCACGCCGGGCGTGTCCATAGGCACCAGCAGCATGCTGTGGCGCGCATGTTTGGCAGCATCCTCGGCCCCGCTGCGGCACATCACGATCAGCAGTCTGCAGTTCGGGTGCGCCGCGCCGGTGACAAACCATTTCCGACCGTTCAGCACCAACTCATCAGCCTCGTTGTGCATGCGGGTCTGCAGATTGGTCGGGTCGCTTGAAGCGACGTCCGGTTCCGACATCGCGAAGGCGCTCCTGATCTCGCCGTCAAGCAGTGGGCGCAACCAGCGCTGGTTCTGCTCGGGCGTGGCAAACAGGTGCAGCAGTTCCATGTTGCCGGTGTCGGGGGCGCTGCAATTGAACACCTCCGAGGCCCAGGGCAAGCGTCCCATGACCTCGGCCAGCGGCGCGTATTCCAGGTTGCTCAGACGCTCGCCGGGCTCATCGTCGCGCAAACCGGGCAGGAACAGATTCCACAGACCTTCCGATCTGGCCAGCGCTTTCAGATCCTCCAGGAAAGGCGGCGGAAAAATGCCCTGCGCCACCGAACGATGCCAGGCGCCGTTGTAGGGCAGCACATAGCGATCAATGAATTCTTCCAGCCGCTGGCGACGGGTCTGCACCTGCGGCGAATAATCGAAATCCATGGCGGGCCTTTCTTTTGAGGCGAGATTTCTCCTCACAAGCTCCGAGTCTGCCAAAGCGCGGCTGCTTTGGCTGTCACCTCGGGGCGCTACTGAGTGATTTCCAGGAACACCAGGTGGTTCTCTTTGGCCGGCCAGGTCCGGCCAACCAGTTGTTCGACCGCATCGGTATGGAACTCGGCGAAGATCGCCCGATTCTGCAGCGTGGCCAGGTTGATCTTGCTCGAAGCGACACCGGCTACGCGGGCGATCGCAACGCCCGGTGGCGGGGTCTGGCCGTCAAAGGCGATGAAGTGGGTGGTGGGATCCAGATAACCGCGCGGTCTGACCAACTGGATGATCGAAAAAGCCGGCAGGTCAGCGTCCGCAATGCGCTCCGCCTTCAGGTGCACCGCCTCGCTGCCGCGCGGGAACGCGCTGCGGTAGATGTGGGTCTTGGCATAACCGGGCGCGCTGATCACAAACTCGTAGGGAACGCCGGTCGCGGCCTTGAACGGACCCCAGCGACCGTCGTCGCCGACCGTCTTGACGTGCACCGCCGCGCCGACGCGCAGGCCGTTGTCGTAGTCGACCGCATAGACCTCGACCTTCGCACCTGAAACAGGCAGGTTGTTGCTGAAATTGTTGCTGGCGCTGGCGGCGTCGGTCGATTGAACTCCCTTGCCGGTCACCATGCCATCCAAAACGATGCTCGGCTCCGGCAGCATCTTCAGTGTGACGGGCTCCTGACCTGTGATGAAACGGTAGGTCACCTCGAAAGCCGCCGGCGAAAACGAAGTCTCCCGGTGATCAATGCGCGCCAGCACGACATTTTGCGCCCCTTTGAGCGCGGGATTGTCATAGCCGACCCGGGTTGGCTTGCCCTTGGCGCCAATCCATTCGCCGTCCGGCTGCGAGTATTTGTCGTTGCTGTCCGACCGGATCGTGAGCCATTTGACCGGACCGCTGACCTCGTCTCCCGCCGCGTTCTTGGGCGCGTTCAAGGACTTCAGAAAGGCTCCCGTGCCGGAGAATTCACTGCCTTCAAGATAGCCCGGAATCGCCCAGACACCGTGGTTCGGCGTTCCGCCCAGAATCGCGTGGCTGACGGTCTTGTCGCCGCCGCCGTTCTGGATGTAGTTGCGGATCGCATAGCCGCCGCGCGAGTTGCCCACCAGCACCACCTGCTTGGCACCGGTCTTGGCCAGCACCTTGTCGACCTCGGCTTTCAGGAAAGCCATGTGCTCGGCGCTGGAACTGCGCCCGGCCTGCTCCTTGGCATCGACATCCCTGGCCAGCGGATAGGGCTGCTGCAAGGCGAACAGGCGTTCTCGCGGCCAGCCGTTGGACTCGAATCGCCACAAGGTGGTCTGCCAGACCGCCGCCGAATCCCCGTTGCCATGTACGAAAACGATAGGCGCAAGGTCGGCCCTGGGGCCCAGCGCGCAGCCGCCCGATGCCAATCCCAAGGCCAGCACGAGGGTGGCGCAAGCGCCGAGAAACAGTCGTCTGAACATGCCTACTCCTACAGAATGATGATCATCAAAGGCAGCACAAGGAGTCAACCCGCCGCGGTCAAGTATCCCACTTCAAATGGGTTCGAGGCAGCGAAGGCAATCACAAGCCCAGCGTCTGCCAGAGCTGCTCTACCCTGGCCGTGACCGCCGCGTCCATCTGCAGCGGCCGCCCCCACTCGCGGCTGGTCTCACCCGGCCACTTGTTGGTGGCGTCCAGTCCCATTTTGCTGCCCAGGCCGCTCACGGGCGAGGCAAAGTCAAGGTAGTCGATCGGCGTGCTGTCCACCAGCAGCGTGTCGCGGCTTGGATCGACGCGCGTGGTGATGGCCCAGATCACATCCTTCCAGTCGCGCGCATTGACATCCTCGTCCACCACGACAATGAACTTGGTGTACATGAACTGGCGCAGGAAACTCCAGATGCCAAACATCACGCGCCGGGCATGGCCGGGATAGGACTTCTTGATCTGCACCACCGCCATCCGGTAGCTGCAGCCTTCCGGGGGCAGGTAGAAATCGGTGATTTCCGGGTACTGGCGCTGCAGCAGCGGCACGAACAGCTCGTTCAGCGCCAGCGCCAGCATCGCCGGCTCGTCGGGCGGCTTGCCGGTGTAGGTGGAATGGTAGATCGGGTCGCGCCGCATCGTCATGCGGTCGATGGTAAAAACGGGAAACCAGTCGCGCTCGTTGTAGTAGCCGGTGTGATCACCGTACGGGCCCTCGAGCGCATGCTCGAAGCCGCTGACGTGTGACGGATCCGGATAGACGTGGCCTTCCAGCACGATCTCGGCCGAGGCAGGGACCCGCAACTCGCTGCCCAGCGCCTTCACCAGTTCGGTCCGGCTGCCGCGCAGCAGCCCGGCAAACTGGTATTCCGACAGGCTGTCGGGCACCGGCGTGACCGCGCCCAGAATGGTGGCCGGGTCGGCGCCCAGCGCGACGCAGACCGGATACGGCTGGCCGGGGTTTGCCGCGCAATGTTCCCGAAAATCGAGCGCCCCGCCGCGCTGCGCCAGCCAGCGCATGATGACCTTGTT
>JBMOJJ010000046.1:0-16832 GCA_049315845.1 Rhodoferax sp. | reverse complement strand
TGATGCTGGTTGACCTGCGCGCCAAGGGCATCACCGGCAAGGAAGCCGAGAGCGTGCTGGGCGCTGCCCACATGACGATCAACAAGAATGCGATTCCGAACGATCCCGAGAAGCCGATGGTCACCAGCGGCGTGCGCATCGGAACGCCGGCGCTGACAACGCGGGGCTTCAAGGAAGCCGAGGCCCGTCTCACCGCGAATCTGATTGCCGACGTACTGGACAAGCCGCGTGACACGGCCAACATCGAAACGGTGCGGGCCAAGGTCAATGCGCTGACCAGCCGCTTCCCGGTTTACGCCTGAGCGGCCGTCCGGCCTGACGGGGTCCACCTTCTTCACGCGCCAAACGAATGAAGTGCCCTTTTTGCAGCCACTCTGAAACCCAGGTGATGGAAACGCGGGTTGCCGAAGACGGCGACTTCATCCGTCGGCGCCGCCAATGCGCTTCGTGCGAAAAGCGCTTCACCACCTACGAGCGGCCCGACGTCAGTTTTCCGATGATTGTCAAGAAAGACGGTCGCCGCATCGAGTACGAACACGCCAAGCTGGTGGCATCGATGAAACTGGCGCTGCGCAAGCGCCCGGTCAGCATCGAGCAGCTTGATGGCGCGATTGAGCGCATCGAGGAAAAACTGCTGAACCTCGGACTGCGCGAACTGCCGTCTGCCCGCATCGGCGAACTGGTCATGCGCGAACTGAAGAAGCTCGACAAGGTGGCCTACGTCCGCTTTGCCAGCGTCTACCGCAGTTTCGAAGACATCGACGAGTTCAAGACGCTGGTGGACGAAGTCCGCCGCTGATCTCAAGGGCGCAGCCCCCTGCCTGCCCCCCGCTTCAACGAAGCGGGGCCGCGCCGGCATACTGATCCCGAGCTAATTGACACCCCCCGCGCCGCTCGAGCGCCGGGGTCGGCATGAACACAGCCTTTGCGGGCCTGACTGGTACTTTGATACTACGTTCGGGCACGCACAACTACTGCCTTTCAGTCTCGGTATCCCGGTAGCCGACTACCGGCAAAAGGGTAGGCCTGCGCCATTGGCTTAAAGCTCCAAGGCCTGGAAACTAAGCCCATCGCCAATCACTGAAAGCCGTCATCATGCGAATCATTCATGCCCTGTGGATCTGCCTGCTGGTCTCGCTCTTTCCGGGCTTTGCCGCAGCGCAAACGGTCTATTCCCTGGACAACACCGCGGTTGGCGCGTTTGACACCGGCCCGTTCGGATCGGTGACCCTGACCCAAAGTTCCAACAATGTGCTGGTCAGCGTTGCCTTGCGCAGTGATCTGAATTTTGTCGATACCGGATCGCATTCGATCTTTTCCTTCAACCTGGGCGGCGCTTCCAGCAGCAACGACATCACCGGCATCAGTTTCGCGTCCGGCCTGGGCGCCAGTTTCAGCGTCGCCAGCAATGCCACCAACTCGCCTTTCGGCACCTTCACCTACGGCATCAACTGCGATGAGAACTGCAAGAAGGGCGGCTCCGGAGGCGGTTATGTCGACCCCTTGAACTTCACCGTGCTCCAAGCCAGCATTGCCGACTTCAGGCAGTTGTCGAGCGGCGGAACCAGCGCCTACTTTGCCGCTGACGTGATCAATCTGAGCGGCAACACCGGCACCATTGGCGCGACCGTTGCCGCGGTTCCGGAACCCGAATCCTACGCAATGATGCTCGGCGGCCTTGGCCTGATCGGTTTCGTCGCACGCCGTCGGCAACGCAAGTAAGCGAATTCGAACTGACTTTTCTTCGGGAGAAACAAATGAAAAAATCCTTGCGCCGACTGCTGACGCTTTCCTGCCTGGCCTCGCTGACGCTGGCAGCCACCCCATTGGCGCAGGCCAGCGGGCTGGGCCTTGAGTCCAGCCTCAACCTGCTGTCATTTGGCAACTTCTCCGCGCCCAGTTCCGACGTGCAGGGGCGCGTTGCGATTGGTGGCAATGCCGATTTCACCGGCTACTCAATCGACACCCTGAATGGTTGGAATACCCTGTACAGTGGCACCGGCCTGACGGTTGGCGGAAATCTTGTCGTTGGGGGCGGTTCCTTTGGCGGAAACACTGTCGTCGGCGGCAATCTGTCCACCGTAGCCGGCATGGGTGCCTCCTTTCTGGGCAACCTTCAAGTCGCGGGTAACCTGAACGCCAATACCGGGCTGACCGCCGCTGGCATCAGCTATGGCGGCAGCCTCACGGGCAACCTGGCCGCGAGCCAGCCGGCGGGTCAAGTGGCGGCCGGCAGTATTCAAACCGGCTTCAACTTTGCGGCAGAGCAACAGCGTCTGAGCAGTCTGGCTCAGAATCTGGACGCTGCGACCACGACCGCGAGCGGATACCGCCCCTATAGCAGCCTGCTGACGTTTGACACCCAAGGTGCCAACCTGGCTGTGTTCGATCTCTCCGCCTCGGATGTCGCTTCTGGCGGGCTTCAGTTGGACAATCTAGGAGCGAACACCACCGTGGTCCTCAATGTGCACGGACAATCGGTGAACTTCGGAACGACCTGGTACCAGAATTTTGCTTCGGGCCGTGTTCTGTTCAATTTGCCTGAAGCGACCCAGGTCACTTTTGGTGGTTATGTGGACGCCTCTTTTCTGGCACCCCTGGCCAAATTCAGCACGTCATGGGGCGCAATCAACGGCCAGGTCGTGGTCGGCAGCTGGTCCGGCGCGGTGCAGGTCAATGACGCCGCTTTTGTTGGCAATATCTCCGCTGTGCCGGAGCCCGAGACCTACGCGATGCTGCTGGCCGGCTTGGGCCTGATGGGCTTCACCGTGCAGCGCCGCAGGAAACTGACAGTCAGCGCCTGACTCGCACCGTTGCGGGACTGACAATGCGCTCGCAGGCGCTATCCGCAGTCGCTGGTCAGGCCCTTTCTTGATCGTGCCCGTCCGGTATTGCTCAGCACCAGTTGCCGGACATCGGCGCCGGAGACCGGCACCAGACAGAGCGTGAAGGTCCCGGCCTGAAATGCGCCGTTGAGCAGTTTGGCCGAACCGGAGGCGCTGAAGGAAACATAGTTGGCGACCGGCGTGTTTCCGATCAACGTCAGCCCACCCCAAACTGGACCCTGCAGTTCAATGATCTGCTCGCCCTCGTCGAGCGCCGCGTTGTTGTTCACATCGTGAAACACGATCCAGCCCTGCTCGTAGCCTCCGTTGCGCGCGCAGGACAGGCCGTCCGGCGACTTGCACAGCACGGCGCGGGCATTGCGCTTGATCGCCTCCGAGCGGGCCAGATTCAGGCTGGAGAGAAACGACATCCCCAATGCAGCGGACCTCTGCGAATTGAGCATTGCTGTCATCGAAGGCACGGCAATGGAAAGCAAAATCGTCCCCAGGGCCATCACCACCAACAGTTCGACCAAGCTATAGCCGGCCTGATAAATCAGCAGGCCCGCATTCCTCCCTGAAATGCTTTGGCGCATGATGCGCCGAATAATGCGCCTGCAAAAGCCTCAAGTCAAAGCCAATTATTATCTTTTTGACTGGTGTTTTCCCTACCAGGATGCACTGCCCCAGAGCCGTCGGCCGCTCTCACTGACCGAAATGTTTCCATCGCCCACCTGGGTTCCACCCGAGGTCGGCGTGGCCGTCAGGACAAAGGTCTGCGATGGCGCGGTGATGTCCAGCGCCAGCGTGTAGCGGCCGTCGTTGGTCTGCCCGCTGCTGCGCCCCAGCCCGCCTGCGGCGGTGCCGTTGTAGGCGGCCGTCACGCTGAACGCGTAATTGTTCGAATTGAGGAATATCTTCTCCTGCAGCGCAGCGAGTTCCAGCAACTCGGTCTGCGCCTGCACCCTGGCGGCACGAACAACGTGCGTTCGGTAGCTCGGCAGCGCCACGGCCGCCAGGATGGCGACGATGACCACCACAATCATCAATTCGATCAGGGTGAACCCTTTTGCATCAGTTCGTTTCAAGAGCTTGTCCTCGAAGTCTGGAAGGCGCAGGCCGGGGCCGGCGCTTGAATCCGCTATGGTGCCACAAGTTCGCGCCATGAAATGCGGCCGGTGCGCGCCGCCTGGCGGGCTCGCTCATCGCCGCCGGTTCGCAACGAACCCTCCGGATTGGCGACTGTCTGCACCGTGCGGACATTGAGCGCATCGACGGTGACAATCGTCACGCTGCCGTCGGCGTTGGCGGTTCGGGTGATGGTCGCTCGCGTGCCATCCGCGTAGGTGATCGTGGTGGTCGTGACCGACCCGACGATGTTCGTCACAACCGATGTGATGGTGCCGTCGCCACCACCGCCGGTGCCGGCGCTGAGATCACCCAGCTTCGGATCGGTCGAACCGGCCGCCTTGTTGCTGGCGGTGCTGGCGCCGTTGTCGGCTGCGGGCGTCTTGGTCCACCCGGACGACGAGTAGCACTTGCCATTCGGATGGTGCCAGTAGGTTGCGTACTCGGCCAGAACATAGTTGCTGTACAAGCCCGACTTGACGCGCCAGCCATACTCCGGGCGCCCGGAAACATTCTGTTCGATCGCAGTGTTGGGCGTGGTGTCGCGGATGATCTGTACCACCAGCGCGCCGTTGTGCCGGGCACCGGTCGCCGTGGTCGGTGTGGTCGAACCGCTCCAGCCCGCAACGCCCCGTCCATCGACGCCGTTGGCCGGCGGAATCACCGGCTGGTACATATTGCCGTCGTTGCTTCCCAGAGCCTGCCAGACGCAGTTGTAAATGGTCGGGTGCAGGCCGACGCGGATGTCGCCATTGCCCCACCAGTTCTTGGGCGTCAGCGCGTCCAGCGGCATGTTGAAGACCAGGCTGCCGATCGGCTTGGGCAGCGCCAGCCTGGCGGCATCGGTCGAGGCAGCGCCAGGCCAGACCGCATTCGGATCGCGTCGATAGGTCTGCAAGGTCGCAAGGTCCAGCGTGGCGGAGGTCGCGTAGTTCTTGACCGAAACATAGCCGTGATCGATGTTGTACAGATAGCTTGGATCGCCGATGTGCAGCTTGACCGCCGGACTCAGGTACTGGTTTTGCACCAGCAGCTTGAAGTTCTGCTTCAGCGAAGGAATGCCGTTCTTCAGGTCCAGCGTCGAACTGCTGGGGTTGAGCATGTTGACACCGGTCACATCAAAAATATCGTCGTACTGGTGAAAGTGCTTGTCGTACTTGCAGGTGGAGTCTGCGCAGGTATCGCCCACACTGCCGGGCTCGACACCGCTGTTGTTGAAGGCCGTCGCTGTCAGGGCCGGCGCGAAATCGGTCCAGCCGGACTGCGGTCTTGCCGGCGAACCGGGCACCGCGGTGACGCCGGTGACGCCGGTCACGCCGCCGGCCGTCGCGGTGGTCGTGAAGGTCAGGCCTCCTGGCTTCTTGATGCTGCCGACGGTAATGACTCTGCCGTTGTTGCTGCCGTTGCTGCTGCTCGAGGTGTCGATGATGCAAACCACATTCGAGGTCTGGGCCGCGCACAGCGGCGTGATCGAGTTGCCGCCGATGTAACCCTTGTAGGTGCCGCCGGTGCCCATATCGCTGACAACATTGGCCGCGGCCTGCGCCGCCGTCTTGTCCTTTCCGATTTGGATGTTGGCGCCTTCCGCAGAGCTGCCGCCGACCCGGATGGCGGAACCGCTCAGGTCGTCATTGATCTGATACTCGTCAGTGCTCTTGCCGGCGAACGTGATGAAGCCTGTGGGCCGCACCGCCGCGACCGCTGTCACGCCCACCACCTCGGCAACCGCCGCTTGCGCGGTCAGCAGGGTCTGCGAGGTGCCGGCGCCGATGGTGATCGCCTTGCCGTTGAACTCGACACCCATGGGCGCCTTGATGGTGATCACATTGCCAGACTTGGTCGCGGTAAATCCGCCCGTCACCCGGTTCGTGATGGTCGTGGTGTTGGTACTGCTGGCGGTGCCGTTGGTGATGTCGCTGACCGTCAGGGCCGGAACGATTGTGACGCCGTCGACGGTGATCGCGCCCAGCGTTGCCGGGAACGGGTTGGTCTGACCGGTGGTGCCGACCGTGATGGTGGCGCTGGCTTGCGCGCCGCCGGTTGGGGGCGCATAGAAGATGTCAACGTCGAAGTGCCCGCCGGTCACGCCCTGTGCCGTGCCCAGGTCAACCGGCGGGATCGTCACATCGGGATTCTGGTTGAACAGCGTGTTGTTCAAGGTGCTCAGCTGCACCAGCACCGGCTGCGACATGACGCCGATGCCGATCATCTTCCCGATTGGTATGCTGTCGGTCGGCAGCGTCGGCGGCGTCGCGAACTTGACCCGGTCATCATCGTCCAGAACGTGGTTGCCGCTGAGATCGAGGAAAGGCAGGTTCGAGGCCGGCGCGCCGCCGGTCAGGTAGTCGAGTTCCATCAGCCAGTTTTCACCGTAGATGGTCGAAGTCTGGACCGTGCTCGAGACGGTCGGGTTGTAGCCGGTAAAGTAAAAGCGCCCGTTCTCGACGAAGCTGCCATCGCCGACCACCTTCTCCCCGGCCGGCAGCGCGACGCGCCAGCCCTTGTGGTTGCTGGCACCGGCGGTCCAGTCCGGCTGGTTGACGCTGGCGGTGCGGACCCGGCTCGCGCAGGGCGTTGCAGCTGCGCTGGTGCCCGAGGTGTAGCAGCGCGGGGTCAGCGTCTGCGTCAGCAGCACCGCATTGGCGGCCGGCGCACCGTCCCAGATGCCATAGGCGGCAAAGACCGAGGAGTCTGTCATGTCAGCGGCGGCCAGCATCGCGCCGGTGGCGAAATTCACCATGTAGCCGCCGTTCGGGTGTCTGGCAACGCCGGGCGACATCGTGATCGGCTGCGCCGGCGACGTGGTCAGCAGCACCGTTGCCACCGAAGTTCCCAAGTCAAACTTCCACATCGTGCCATTGAGGTCGCCGGCATAGACGGTGTCGATATTGCCATCGTTGTTGCTGTCGACCGCAACCGGCGTCGACAGGCCGTTCGGGCTGGCAGCGGTGCCGGTTGTGCCGGCCCTGATGGCGGAAATGAGCGCGCCGGTATTGGCGTTGATCAGGTACAGATAGGCCTGGTAGTCGCCGCCATTGTTGTAACCATTGCCGACCACCACCACATCCACAGAGCTCAATTTGGCGATGGTCGGATTGGCATAGGTGTAACCCAGATTGGCATAGGAGCTGCTGGCCGCGTTGTTGATCGTGCTGGGCGTGATTTCCCACAGGATATTGTCGGCCGCGGCCGATTCAGTGGCAGGCGCCAGACGGCTGCCGGTGATGTCCAGCGCATACAAGCCCTTGCCGCCCGCACCCAGCGCCCCGACCGCAATGCGCTTGGCGCCTGAAAGGATGGTGGCCACGTTGACGGAACCATCGACGTAATAGTCATGCGCATAGGGCGTGACGGAAAGATTCTTCATCTTCGGGATCAGCATCGACGGCACATAGGCCCAGCGCTCGGCGCCGCTCTCGGCATTGAACGCATGCAACATGCCGTCGTTGGCCCCGACCAGAACCGTGGGCGCCGGCGTCGCGCTGGTGCTGTCGCTCAGATAATAGGGCCTCGAGTGAACAATGTCGCCCAGCGCCGACGCGCGCTGGCGAAAAGCGCCGCCCTGCTGCACCTCGCCGGTACGCACGCCGCGCAGAAAATCAAGAATCGCGCTTGAAGTCAGATAGCCCTGCTGGGTGGCGTCCAGACTGGCCCACAGGAACGGGATCTTGGCCCCGTCGGAACGCAAGGTGAAAATGCGCCTGTCGGTGGCTTGCAGTTCGAGCTGGTAGGCGGCGCCGCCATTCCAGGGCTGTGTTGCCGCAGACACGTCGCCGGCGCTGTTGACCGCGTAGGCGATCAGATTGCCACCCCAGTATTCCTTCTCGTACTGGCCGCGAAACAGGATTTCGCGGCCCGAAGTCAGGTTGTAGTTCGTGATGTCGTCCTGGCCGACATAACCTACCGGCTGACTGGCCGGCGTGAACGCCGTGATGGCCAGCGCGACCTTGAATGCTAGCGCCGTCAGCCCCAGCAGGACCATGATGGCAAGCCAGAACGGCTTGTTCGACGATTTGACCACTTGAGTGCTCCTGTGATTCATGGACAGCTCAGCACGCTGTAAAAAGACTGGACAAATTTGGTCGCGCCGCGACTCGACGCTCCGCGCCCGGTGATCTGGTAGGTGTTGACCTTGTTGCAGACCGCCGCGGCCTGCCTGCCCACTGCCGCGCTGGAACCGGTCAGCAGATTGTTGGTTGACATCAGCTGAATCTGATAACGCTGCGAACCGCTGCCCACAACGGCCGAGTTGCTGTCGCTCCACGCTGTCGTCAGTGGAGCCGTCACCATTGCAGCAGTTGAGGCGGCCGGATACAGATGGGGGGCGTTGGCAGCGTCGTAGGTGACAAAGCCCGCATTGTTGTAATTGGTGCCGGTCGCAAGCCAGTTTTCAGCGGTTGAGACCGCGGCCTCGGCATTGTTCATCGCGCCATCTTCGAACTGCAGATTGCCGGCCAGCTTGTACTGCGTGTTGGAGGTGCTGACCGCCGTGATGCCTATCATCATGATCAGCACCAGGATCAACAGCGCGATCACCAGCGTCGCGCCCCTCTGTCGCGCTGCGCTGCCTTGACCTTTTTGAGCTCTCATCATGGTCGGCCTCAGTTGCGCAGCTGAACCACGGTGCTGAACACCTGGCGGCGAAAACCGTCCGGCGCCGCGCTGTAGTCATAGGTCTGGTCGCCCATCACATAGCTGTTGCTATTCTGGTAACCCGGCTCGGCCGTCTCGTTGCGCGCCAGCAGCCAGATCCGTACCGAGTTCACGTTGTCCCAGTCATTGGCGACGGTACTCACCGAGGTACCGGCCAGCGTGTTGAAAAATTGCGTCGTCGGCGGCGTGGCCGTATTCAGAATCCCGTACTGCACCTGCAGATGCTCGATGCCGCTGGCCACCAGTTCCCGGCTCATGGTGCCGTCGCTCTGCAGCGCCACCCGGTACAGCGCGGGCA
This sequence comes from Rhodoferax sp., assembly GCA_049315845.1. Taxonomy (GTDB): domain Bacteria; phylum Pseudomonadota; class Gammaproteobacteria; order Burkholderiales; family Burkholderiaceae_C; genus Rhodoferax. Next base: position 7,928 of record JBMOJJ010000046.1, on the reverse strand, counting down.
GTAGCGGACTCTCGGTCGCCGAGACCGTGAACGGGCTGATGTAGTAAACGTAGATCTGCAGCGGAAAACTTGCCAACGGGGTCGGGGAATTGGCAAACGAAGGGGGTGTCGCGCCCCGAAACACCTGCCCGACCGCATAACTCGACTGGAAATACAGCTTGCTGGCGACCGGCGTCTCCGGCGCAGCTGCCAGCCGGCGCAGCACCAGAACGTCATTGCTGGCCGCAAAACTGGCGCTCGGAATGCAGGACCCTGAAAACGGATTGCTGTCGTTCGCACCCCAGATGCCCTGGCGGATGTTGGAGACAAAAGCGCCGGCCGCCGCGCCGGTAGCCAGGCACTCGTTGGTCAGCGTCCCAAGCGAGCCAGGCGTGTTGGGCTCAGCCCAGGTGTAGCCTCGAAAACCGGCCTGACGCAGTTCCTGCTTCATCGAATTGAGCGCATAACGGCCGTTGGTCATCAGCTCCGAAGTGCGGTCGTTAGAGCGTGCATTGTTCGAATTGGCGGCCAGCACGCCGACCAGTCCGGCCAGAATTCCAAGACCGATGGTGATCGCAATCATCATCTCGATCAGCGTGAACCCGGACTGCGCGCGGGCAGTCGCGCGCCGCGCAGGTGTCGATGAGGCAAAGTGGCTGTTCATGGCTTCAGTTGAACAGGATTCGGGTCGCGGTATAGGAGAACTTCTCGCCCGCCGTTGCGGTTTTGCTGCCAAACGCCGAGCCCGAATCCGGTCCGGCCATCGTGGTGTTGGTGCGCCGGTCAACCCAGCCGATCGTGATGGTGTAGGAAGTCTGTGCGCCGGTCACAGTCTGCGTCACCGACCACGAGCTCTGCGGCAAGCTGGTCGCCACCGCGTTCTGCCACTGCGAAAGATCGTAGCCGGCCAGCGCGGCCGCGGTGCAGGCGCCGCTGACGCAGACGCTGCTGACGGCCGTGGCGCCGGCCAGGAAATCGGCTCCGGTGGTGCTGTCCAGCGCATAGGCGCCCGAGGTCGCACCCGGCTTGTTGGCCTCCATCCGTTCGGCCAGATCAGCCGCCAGAAAGACCGCCAGCGAGCGGTACTGCCCGCCCTGGTTCAGGCGCATCGAATAGGCCTGCAAGCCGGCCGTGCCCAGCAGCGCCAGCGAAACAATCAGCAAGGTGACCAGCACCTCGATCATCGAGAAGCCACGCTCGGTCCGGCGCAGCGGCTGCTGTTTGAAAAAGGTCGCACGCATCGTGATCACTGCTGTTTGGAGATGTTGCCGGTGACCGCCACCGAAATCGTGCGCGCCGCCGCGCCGGACCAGGTGCCGCCCAGCGTCAGGGTCGCGGCCGAGCCGCCCGCGCCCTGGGTGCTGTTGGCGTTGAAACGAATCTGCGACAGCGCCGTCGCGCCGGCATCGGCCGCGGTCAGCGTCAGGTTCGAATCGAGCGCCGGGCGCACAATGAAAGGGTTAGGGCTGCTGGCAGTGGCGCTGTCGCACGCATTGTCACCATTCGCATCGGTGCAGGCGACCCAGCCGGTCAGCCAGTTGGTGCTGGCGGCGCAGCCGGTGCCGGCGGTGTTTCGGACACACAGCAAGACCCTGGCATTGCGCTTGATCGCCTCGGCACGCGCCTGGTTCAGATCACTGATCAACAGCGACGGCGCTGACCGCTGGCGAAAGTCGTTCAGCGTATCGCGCAGCGACGGCACCGCAACCGCTGCCAGAAGGGCGGCGATCGCCATCACGACCAGCAGTTCGATCATGCTGAAGCCGCCCTGCGGCACAAGCGAAGCGCTTCGAAATTTCATGGACGCCAGAATACCGCAAAGCGCACGCCGCCGCCGGGCCCATCCGACCGGCGGCGGCCGCTGGCAGTCAAGCGGTAAACTCTGCAGCCCATGCATTCACCGATCGCGCAAGCCCTCACGCTGGCTGAAAAAAGCCTGCTGCTGAGCTCGCCGAACCCGCACGTGGGCTGCGTGATCGTGAGCGCAGACGGCCAGTTGCTGGGCCAGGGTCACACCCGGCGCGCTGGCCAGGCGCACGCCGAAATCGATGCCTTGCGCGACGCGCAGGCCAGCGGCCGCAGCCTGCAGGGCGCCACCGCCTATGTCACGCTGGAGCCCTGTTCGCACCACGGCCGCACCGGACCCTGCTGCGACGCGCTGATCGCTGCCGGCATCCAGAAGGTGGTGGCGTCGATCGCCGACCCCAATCCGCTGGTCTGCGGTCGCGGCTTCGAGCGCTTGCGCGCGGCCGGTGTCGAGGTTGAGGTCGGAGCGCTCGCACAGCAGTCGCGCGAACTCAACCTTGGCTTTTTCAGCCGCATGATCCGAAAGACACCGTGGCTGCGGATGAAGATCGCGGCCTCGCTCGACGGCCGAACGGCGCTGCGCAACGGCGCCAGCCAATGGATCACCTCCACGGCGGCGCGTACCGACGGCCATGGCTGGCGCGCCCGGTCGTGCGCGGTGTTGACAGGCGTCGGCACCGTGCTGGCGGACGATCCGCTGCTGGACGTGCGTCTGGTCGAAACGCAACGCCAGCCGCAGCTGGTGCTGCTGGACAACCGGCTTGAGACGCCCTTGGCTGCGCGACTTTTCGAGGTCGAGCGCCAACTCAGCATCTACACCGCCAGTCACGACCAGGACAGGAAGGCTGCGCTGCAGGCGCGGGGCGCCAGCGTGATCTGCCTGCCCGGCGGCAACGGCCAGGTCGATCTGGCGGCGATGTTGCGCGATCTTGGCGCGCGCGAAATCAACGACCTGCACGTGGAGGCCGGTCCGGGCCTGAACGGCGCGCTGATCGGCCAGGGCCTGGTCGATGAGTTGCTGGTCTACCTGGCCCCGAAAATGATAGGCCAGGGCCGCGACATGGCCAGTTTCGGGCCGCTGTCGGAGCTCTCCAGCGCGCTGGCGCTGGAGTTCTGTTCCACCGAGAGGCTAGGGCCGGACCTGCGAATCGTTGCCCGGGTCGCAGGGCGCGATCGGTTCTGAGCGACAAGTTTTGCCCCGCAGCCGGATTGGCGCTTGATTCCCTGCGAAAATAGCGCCATGTTTACCGGAATCATCACCGGCGTCGGGCGCATCGCCGCCGTGCACGCCCTGGGCACCTCATCCACGCACGGCAAGCGCCTGGGCATCGAATGCCCGGGCGGCTATCTCGACGACGTCGGCCCGGGCGACAGCATTGCGCTCAATGGCGCCTGCATGACGGTCACCACGATCGATGCCGACCGGCGCCATTTCAGCGTCGATATTTCGGCCGAATCGCTGGCCAGAACGGCCGCGCTGGCGCAGATCGGCAGCATCAACCTGGAGAAGGCACTGCGCGCCAACGACCGTCTCGGCGGCCATCTGGTTTCCGGCCATGTGGATGGCATCGGCCGGGTCACGCATTTTCAGCCGGTCAGCGAAAGCTGGGAGCTGCGCCTGCTGGCGCCCGCCGCGCTGGCCAAATACCTCGCCTACAAGGGATCGATCACCGTCAACGGTGTCAGCCTGACGGTGAACCAGGTCCGCGATCTTGAAGCCGGCTGCGAAATAAGCCTCAACCTGATTCCGCACACGGTGCAGAACACCGCGCTGGGCACGCTGGTTGCCGGCTCCGAGGTGAATCTGGAGATTGACCTGATCGCGCGCTACGTAGAGCGCATGCTGCAGCCCGACCTGCCGCAAGCTCCCCTTCCCCTTTCCTGAAAGACACTCGCATGAGCGAACTCGCCCCCGTGGCCATTTCTCCGGTAGAAGACATCGTGGCAGACCTGCGCGCCGGACGCATGGTGATTCTGGTCGACGAGGAAGACCGAGAGAACGAAGGCGATCTGCTGCTGGCAGCCGAGCACGTGACACCGGAGGCGATCAACTTCATGGCCCGTTTCGGGCGCGGCCTGATCTGCCTGACGCTGAGCCGCGAACACTGCGAGCGGCTTGAACTGCCGCCGATGGCGGCGCGCAATGGCGACAAAAAGGGCACCGCTTTCACGGTCTCGATCGAAGCGGCCGAAGGTGTCACGACCGGTATCTCGGCGGCCGACCGCGCGCGCACCGTGCAGGCCGCGGTGGCCCGCAGCGCGCGCCCCGAGGACCTGGTCCAGCCGGGCCATATCTTCCCGCTGCAGGCGGTCGATGGCGGCGTGCTGATGCGCGCCGGCACACCGAAGCCGGTTGCGATCTGGCGCTGATGGCCGGTTGCAGCCCGGCCTCGGTGATCTGCGAAATCATGAAGGACGACGGCACCATGGCACGGCTGCCGGACCTGAAGCTGTTTGCTGCCCAGCACGGCCTGAAGATCGGCACCATTGCCGATCTGATCGAGCACCGCAGCCGGGTCGAGTCGCTGGTCACCAAGGTCGGCTCGCGCTCGCTCAAGACGGCGGCGGGAGAATTCACCGCGCACGCTTTTCGTGACCGGATCACGCACGGCATCCATCTGGCGCTGGTCAGGGGCCAATGGAGTCCGCAGGACACGGTCGCGGCCCGCGTGCACGAGCCGCTGTCGGTGCTGGACGCGCTGGAGGTCGGCAGAGCGATGCACTCCTGGAGCCTGGATGCCAGCCTGGCGCGGGTTGCGGCCGAGGGCCGGGGCGTGGTGGTGCTGCTCAATTGCGGCGAAAGCGCAGACCAGCTGATGGCGCAGTTCGAAGGCACCGCCAAAGCCAGCCACGGCCCGGAACGCGAGCGCCTGGACTTGCGCAGCTACGGCATCGGCGCGCAGATCCTGCGTGAATGCGGCGTCCACAAGATGAGCCTGATGGGCAACCCGCGGCGCATGCCCAGCATGGCGGGCTACGGGCTCGAGATCGTGGGATATATCACAAAATAACAATTTTGCGGGACAGACCGCAGCGGCAAGGCCGCAAGCTCTGTCCCCAAATGATAAGGAAACAAGATGTTTGGTGCGGAAAAGGGAACGCCGGCTTTGAGCGGGCAGCGCATGAACGGCAAAAAGCTCACCATCGGCATGGTGCAGGCCCGTTTCAACGAAGCTATCACCAACGAGCTCGCGCAGGCCTGCAGGGCCGAGCTGCTGGAACTTGGCGTGGCGGACAAAAACATCGATCTGGTGCAAGTGCCGGGCGCGCTCGAAGTGCCGGTCGCGCTGATGGCGATGGCCGAAAAGCTGAAATACGACGCGCTGGTGGCGCTGGGCTGCATCATCCGCGGTGAGACCTATCATTTCGAACTGGTCGCCAACGAATCGGGCGCCGGCGTCAGCCGGGTCGCGCTGGACTACCAGTTGCCAATTGCCAACGCGATCCTGACGACCGAGAACCTGCAACAGGCGCTTGCCAGGCAGACCGAAAAGGGGCGCGACGCCGCCCGCGTCGCGGTCGAGATGGCCAACCTGCTGGAAGAAATCTGATGACCCAGGAACTGGACAAAACGGCCGGCAAACGTCCGCAAAGCCGCACCGGCCTGACCAGCACCGGTGCGCGCAAGGCCGGCGCCAAGTCCGAGCGCACGCGCTCGCGCGAATTCGCGCTGCAGGGTCTGTACCAGAAGCTGGTCGGGCAGAACGCGATCGCCGAGATCGATGTCTTCACGCGCGAGCTGTCCGGCTTTTCCAAGGCCGACGCGCTGCACTTCAGCACGCTGCTGCATGGCTGCGCCGGCGCGATGAGCGAACTCGACGCGCTGATCGTGCCGCTGCTGGACCGCAAAATCGGCGAGATTTCACCCATCGAACACGGCGTGCTTTGGATAGGCGCTTACGAGCTCAAGCATTGTCCGGACGTGCCGTGGCGCGTGGTGCTCAATGAATGCATTGAACTGGCGAAGGAATTTGGCGGCACCGATGGCCACAAGTATGTCAATGCGGTGCTCAACGAATTGGCGCCGCGCCTGCGCGAAGCCGAGGTGAGATCCGACAGGGGCCTGCCACGCGCATGAAGATCTCCGAGCGGGCGCGGCGCATCGAGCCCTTCTATGTGATGGAGATGGCCAAGGCCGCGGCGGCGCTGGCGCGCGAGGTGCAGCACAGCGACTCGCCGATGCTCTACCTCAGCGTTGGCGAACCCGACTTCACCGCCCCTGAGCTGGTGCAGGAAGCGGCCTGCAAGGCCATCCATGACGGCCTCACCCACTACACGCAGGCCACCGGCATGCTGTCGCTGCGCGAACGCATCAGCGACTGGTATCGGCAACGCTTCGGGGTGAGCGTGCCGGCGGGTCGCATCGTGATCACAGCAGGCGCCTCGGCCGCGCTGCAACTGGCCTGTCTGGCGTTGATCGAGAACGGGCAAGAAATCCTGATGCCCGACCCCAGCTACCCCTGCAACCGGCATTTTGTCAGCGCGGCCGACGGCAATGCGGTGCTGCTGCCGGCGTCCGCCGAAGAGCGTTTCCAGCTGACCGCCGATCAGGTGGCAGACCACTGGGGCGACAAGGCCGCAGGCCGAACGGGAAACACGCGGGGCGTGCTGCTGGCCTCGCCGTCGAACCCGACCGGCACCTCGATCGATCCGGGCGTTCTGCGCCGCATTCACAACCTGGTCAGCGACCGGGGCGGCATCACGCTGGTCGACGAGATCTATCTGGGCCTGAGCTACGAGGCGCAGTACGGCCAGACGGCGCTGGCCATCGATGACGACATCATCAGCATCAACAGCTTCAGCAAATACTTCAGCATGACCGGTTGGCGACTGGGCTGGATGGTGGTCCCGCTGGCGCTGGTGCCGGTCATCGAGCGGCTGGCGCAGAACCTGTTCATCTGCCCCAGCACCATTGCCCAGCACGCCGCGCTGGCCTGCTTCGAGCCCGACAGCCTGGCCGAGTACGAGCGCCGCCGCGCCGAATTCAGGGCCCGGCGCGACTACTTCATTCCGCAGCTCAACGCGCTGGGCCTGACCGTGCCGGTGCTGCCGGACGGCGCCTTCTACGCCTGGGCCGACTGTTCGTCCGCCTGCCAGCGGCTGGGCGTCAAGGACAGCTGGGAACTGGCCTTTGAGATCATGAACAGGGCGCACCTGGCGATCACGCCCGGGCGCGACTTTGGCACGGCGACCACACAGCACTTCGTCCGCTTTTCGACCGCCAGCTCGATGTCGCAACTGACGCTTGCCATCGAACGCTTGCGCGCGCTGCTGGCATGAGGGCCGAGCCTCCAAAAACGGCAGCGTTCGTATGGCCGCTGCGGGTCTACTGGGAAGACACCGACGCCGGCGGCATCGTGTTTTACGCCAACTACCTCAAATACTTTGAGCGCGCCCGCACCGAATGGCTGCGCTCGCTCGGTCTGGAACAGCGCGCGCTGCGCGACAGCTCGGGTGGCATGTTTGTCGTCAGCGAGGCCCGGCTGCGCTATCACCGGCCGGCGCGCCTGGACGACGAACTTCTTGTTACCGCCGAGCCGCTCGAAATCGCTCGCGCATCGCTCACAATACGCCAGCAGGCCTTGCTGAAAGCCGAAACCGGAAATATGCTGCTGTGCGAGGCCAGTGTGCGCGTCGGCTGGGTCGGCGCCAGCAGCTACAGGCCCGAGCGCATCCCGTCAACCCTTCTGCAGATGATGAAATGAACCAAGATCTTTCCATTCTCCATCTGGTGCTCAACGCCAGTCTGGTGGTCCAGCTGGTGATGCTGTTGCTGGTCCTGATCTCGGTGTCGAGCTGGGCCGCGATCTTTCGCAAGCTGTTTGCGCTGAACCGCGTGAAGTCGCTGAACGATCTGTTCGAGCGCGAGTTCTGGTCCGGCACCAGCCTGAACGACCTGTTTGGCGCTGCCGCCAAGAATGCCCGCAATTCCGGGCCGATGGAGCGCATCTTTGCCAGCGGCATGCGCGAGTACCAGAAATTGCGCGAAAAGCGCATCGCCGACACCAGCACGCTGATGGACGGCGCGCGCCGCGCGATGCGGGCCAGCTTTCAGCGCGAGATGGACGTGATCGAGACCAACCTGTCGTTCCTGGCCTCGGTCGGCTCGGTCTCGCCCTATGTCGGCCTGTTCGGCACGGTCT
>JBMOJJ010000351.1:0-3777 GCA_049315845.1 Rhodoferax sp. | reverse complement strand
TCTACCCTGATGACCCGGCGCTGCGCTTTATCGCCGATTTGCTGGAGGACTTTGGCGACGAGTGGCTGTGGCGCCCGGCCATGTACTACCGATGGTCCTTCGAGCCCGATGCCAGGCGCGTCAGCAACAGACTGGCCCGCAGCATGATGCGTGACGTACCACTACCGGTGGTGCTGCGGCGCTGGTTGATACGGTCGCGTCAGCGACGCTGTTTTTTGTGGGGCGACGGCGTCAACCGTACGACCGTGAGCGCCATCGAGGCGGTCTACGTCGATGTGCTCGATGCCATGCAGACCGCCTTGTCGTCGCAAGCATTCCTGATGGGAGAGCGACCGACGCAGGCTGACTTCGGTTTTTTCGGACCCATGTTTCGCCACTTTGCAAGTGACCCGACTCCGGCAGCCGTGATGCAAGAGCGCTCGCCCAAGGTGTTGGAATGGGTCCATCGTTTGTGGAACCTGACGCCTGACCAATTTGTCGACCGACCCATGCCAACTGCGCTTGCCAGCGGACTCGATCGCCTGCTGTGTCTCGCCTGCGAGGACTACCTGCCGTATCTGGACGCCAATGAAAAAGCCTTTGAAGCCGACGCACTTCAGGTGTCGTGGTACAACAGAAATATCGAGTTCAGCACTGCGGTGAACCCGTATCGGGTCTGGTGCTTGCAGCAGTTTCGGAGTCAGTACGAGAACATGGGCGGCGCTGCTCGCGCAAAGGTCGAGGCCTGGCTGCTGTCCCTTGGTGGCGCTGGTGGGGCCATTGCCGTCAGCTTGTTGCGGCAGGCAGTTGGTCCCAAAGCGTTGGCGCTGGCGGCACCACCCGGGACCGCTGCCAGTTCCCGGGCCAGGACTGAAGGGGTGCTCAACAGTCACTGGCGGCGCAACCGTCCCTTTTACCATTAGCGAGGCCATTGCGGTGACGAAGACCATTCTGATTACAGGCGCCGGCACCGGCATCGGACGTGACAGCGCTTTTGCGCTGGCAGCACGCGGCCACCGTGTCATCGCGACCACCTTCGACGAAGCGCAGGCTGAAGCTTTGCGTGTCGAGTGTCAGACACGCCAGCAGAAACTGGAGGTAGTCAAGCTTGACATCACGTCGGCTGCAGACAGAGACAAGGTGTTGCCGCTGGCCTTGGACGTGCTGATCAACAACGCGGGCGTTGGCGACTCGGGCTCCCTGGCCGAGGTGGACCTGGAGCGCGTTCGCAGGGTCTTTGAGGTCAACCTGTTTGCGACTCTGGCGCTGACACAACTGGCGCTGCGCGGCATGATAGCGCGCGAACGCGGCACGGTACTGTTTGTCAGTTCGATCGCCGGCCGCGTGCCGGTCCCCTTCCTGATGCCGTATTCAATGAGCAAGTTTGCCTTGTCGGCCGCCGGCGCTGGCCTGCGCGCCGAGATGGATCAACTTGGCAAGAACGTCCAGGTCGCGCTGATCGAGCCGGGTGCATTCCACACCGGATTCAACCAGTCGATGACCGAGCGCAAGTATGAATGGATGCAGCAACGCTCCTACTTCAGCGAAGTGAGCGCGAAGATGAAGAGGAAGGAGGCGCGTGAATTCACGCTGATCGAAGCGAGGAGCACAGGCGCTATCGTGGCCCAGATCGTCAGGGCGGCAGAAGCCGATCGTCCGAAGCTGCGTTATGTGGCGCCCTGGATTCAGGGCGCGGCGGTTCGTCTGGCCAGAATTTTCGGTGCTTGAAGAAGCGCTGCACTCCGATCGAATCAACTATTTGAAGGTGAAGGGAAATTTCATGAAACCCAAGCGGATCTTGCTGATAGTGTCTGTTGTCATAGCGGTTTTCGCAGGGGCCGCCTACCTCCTGCGAGCACCCTTGAGCGTGGCGCTGGCGAAGAGGCTGGTGGCGACCCGACTCGCCACAGATGCGGTGGCCGATTTGCCCGACGGTCTGCACGTCGGTCTGTGTGGCGCTGGCTCGCCGATGCCGGATGACAGGCGCATGGGAGCGTGCACGCTGGTGGTGGCCGGCAAACGTCTGTTTGTTTTCGACACTGGCAACGGCAGTGTTCGCAATATCGGCAAGATGGGGTTCAATCACGGGCGCATTGATGCCATTTTTCTGACGCACTTCCATTCGGACCATATCGACGGTCTGGGTGAACTTCTGATGCAGCGCTGGGTCTCTACCGGCAATGTCGCTCCGGTGCCGCTGTATGGCCCACCCGGCGTTGAGCAAGTGGTTGACGGGTTCATGATGGCGTATCAACAGGATCAGCATTACAGGGTCGCGCACCATGGCGAACAGACAGTGAACTCCAGTGGCTTTGGCGCTCTGGCCAAGCCGTTCACGGCCCCCGCTGGCGGCCATGTGGTGTTGCTCAAGGACGCAGATCTGGAAATCAGCGCGTTCAACGTGGATCACGCCCCGGTTCATCCATCGGTTGGCTACACCATCCGCTACAAGGGCCGCAGTACGGTGCTCAGTGGCGATACCAAAATATCTGCCGCTGTCCAACGTGAAGCCGCTGGCGCCGATTTGCTGGTGCACGAGGCCTTGTCGGCCCCGCTGGTTGGCTTGATGCAGGAGGGCGCTGCCGCCGCCGGGCGACCCAATGTGAAAAAGCTCATGGCCGACATCGTGGATTACCACACGTCGCCAGAGCAAGCAGCACAGACCGGGCGCGATGCCAAGGTGCGTTACCTGCTGCTCAACCACATCGCGCCGCCCTTGCCACTGCCGGATATGGTGAAGGCGTTCTTGGGCGACGCCGAGAGCATCTTTGCGGGCCCGATTCAAGTCGGGCAAGACGGCGACTTCATCAGTTTGCCGGCGGGTTCGACCGACATCAAGGTGAGTCGGAGATTTTGAACAGGACGGCACATGTCAATACTGGGCGTCGTCACGAAGATCGTGCCCATGGCGGAGGCGCGCTTTGTCCATCTGAACGGCTAGCCCGGTCTACCCGCTGCTCCCATACGCTGCGCCATGTCTTCAGGAATGCCAAACGGCATCTGGCGCTCATGCTGGCACGCCGGCGGCGCACGCGCATGATCAGAACCTCAAGCGACGCGGATTACGCTTGGGGTTTTGCAACCGAAGGCGCAGAGCCGAAATTGAGGAGGCAGGTCGCCGATAAGTTTATCAAGTATGGCAGTGCATGGGCGTACCTGGCTGCATTGGATGTGCATCGCGTCAAGGTGTTCGGCCGCTGCGAAGCGACTACCGGCATCGTGCCCTTCGAGCGTCTGGTTGATCAGGTCATGAGCCAAGCCCCTTACAACACGGCGCCCCGGGTATTCTGGGTCATGGACAAGCGTTCTTCGCATCGTGGCCAGGCGTCTATACGGTGTCTCACGCAAGCCCATCCGCGATTGGTGCCGATCCACGCCATCTGGCTCAACCAGATCGAAATTTACTTCTCGATTATCCAGCGCAAGGTCCTGACTCCGAACGACTTTCCAAGCTTGCAGGCTGTCGCAAAGCGGCTGGCCAACTTCGAGCGTTGCTTTGCCGCCTAGTGAGGTCCCTGTAGCAATGTGACAGTCTGTAGATGTCGATCGTGTAAACGTTCTATGACAAAATGTTGACAATGAATGATCACTTTACAAGCACGTCCAACGAGCAGCAGATCATCAACGCGGTGAGCCTGCAGCGGGAAGAGGCGATCTCATTGCTGTGCGAGCTTGTCTCGCAACCATCTCTGCTTGGGTCCGAAAAACCGGCTCAGGATTTGATGCGCCGGGAATTCGAGCGCGATGGCCTTCGTGTCCACGAATTCGCCATTGATGAGCAGAAGATTCGTGACCATC
>JBMOJJ010000350.1:0-3785 GCA_049315845.1 Rhodoferax sp. | reverse complement strand
GCTTGCCACCCTGTTCTGCAATCTGCAGCCGAAAGCCGTTTTCGATGGCGATGCCAAGCGCGGCGTAGGTGCCGGTGTAGGGCAGCATCAAGCCGACCTTGAGTTTCGCTGGCGTCTGGGCCAGGCTTAAAGATGCTGCCATGGCGCAGGCGGCAAGCAGGGTGATGCGAAGTGCTTTCATGGAATGTCTCCTCGGTTGTGGTTGTGCATGAATTGTGTCACGGCTGTGATCAGTTTGTCTGGCTGATCGCGATGCGGTGAGTGGCCGCAGGCGGGCAGCTCCAGCAATTGCGCCTGCGCCAGGCGCTGTTGGATGCCCTGGATCTGGCGCAAGGTTCCATATTCGTCGGCCAGCCCCTGCACGGCCAGCAGCGGGCAGCGGATCGGGCCGATCTCGGCCTCGATCGACCATTGCCGAAACTCTGGCGCCAGCCAGATCCGGTTCCAGCCCCAGAACGCCGAATCGGGGTCATCATGGTATTTGGCCAACCGTTGCCTCAGGTCGGACTCCAGATAGGCGCTGCGGGCGGTGGCGATGCTGGTCACCGACAGTTCCTCGACCAGAATGTGCGGCGCGGCCACCACCAGACCGGCGACCCGTTCGGGAAATCGGGCCGCGTACAGCAGGGCGATCGACCCGCCATCGCTATGCCCGTACAGCCAGGGTGTCTCGCCGGCGATGCCAAGGTCTTGCAACAGGGCCGGCAGCACCTCGAAGGCCTGCCGGTGCATGAAATCGAGGTCCCATCGTTCATCGGCCGGGCGTGGCGTGGAGCGCCCGTAACCCGGCCTCGAATAGACCAGGCCGCGGCACTGCGCAGCGTCGCACAGTTGCTGCGGAAAATCCTTCCACATGGCGAGAGAACCCAGGCCCTCGTGCAGAAAGACGATCAGCGGTGCGGCGACGCGCTCGGGCGACAGCCATCGGTGCTCGATGCGCACACGGCGCTCGCGCCAGTGGATATCGACGAAGTCAATGTCCTGGCCGATCGATCCAGCGGCCGCCACGTTCACGCCGATGCTCAAAGTATTCCTTCGCCTTTGCAATTGCTTGCACATTCCACAAATATGAATTATTGTGCAGATACATACGGTAATTTGTCGCAAACAACATGTCAAGCACTATATTGCCCTTGTCAGGGTTGATATCGGGTCCGGCACCACAGGCCACCCCGACCGAAGAGAAGAATCCATTTCTGTCCGCTTTGGGCGAGCGCGTGCGCGCGATGCGCGCGCGCCGCGGGATGACCCGCAAGGCGCTGGCGCTGGCGGCCGACGTGTCCGAACGGCACCTGGCAAACCTGGAGTACGGCGTTGGCAATGCGTCGATCCTGGTGCTGCTGCAGGTGGCTGGCGCGCTGCAGTGTCCGCTGGAGGATCTGATCAGCGAGGCGGGCAATTCTTCAACCGAACTGCTGCTGATCCGCGAGTTGCTCGAACGGCGTGATGAAGCGACGCTGCAGCGCGTGCGGGTCATGATCGGAGAGATGCTGGGCACCGGCGGCCAGATGGAGCGCAGTACGCGGGTGGCGCTGATCGGCCTGCGCGGCGCCGGAAAATCGACGCTGGGCCAGATGCTGGCCGAGGATCTGGCGTATCCGTTTGTCGAGTTGAGCCGCGAAATCGAAAAATTCGCCGGCTGCAGCGTGTCGGAAATCCAGGCGCTCTATGGCATCAACGCCTACCGCCGTTACGAGCGGCGCGCGCTCGAGGAAACGATCCAGCTCTATCCGGAGGCCGTGATTGCGACGCCCGGCGGGCTGGTGTCCGACGTCGGCACCTTCAACCAGTTGCTGGCGCATTGCTCGACGGTCTGGCTGCAGGCCGATCCAGAAGACCACATGAAGCGCGTCACCGCGCAGGGCGACCTGCGCCCGATGGCCGCGAGCCAGGAGGCGATGGCCGATCTGAAAGGCATCCTGATCGGCCGCGCCGGGTTCTACGCGAAGGCGCAGCTGCGGCTCGACACCAGCGCACAGGCGCTGGAGCCGACCTTTCTGGCGCTGCGGGCGATGGTCAGGCAACTGCTCCAGCTGCCGACCTGAATCGTGGACATCGCAAGCAAAGAAAATCCTTTTCACGTATCATATGCATTATTGTGCCTGTTTAAGGCGCCAATTGATGCAGTTTGATGCGTGCCCAACCAGGAGAACCCGCCGTGAGCATTCCAGAACGAGTTGAATACCAGACCGATCCTTCCCAGTACAAACACTGGAAACTGGAATTTGACGGCCCGGTGGCCACCCTGAAGGCCGATTTTGACGAAAACGCGGGCCTGCGCCCAGGCTACAAGCTCAAGCTCAACAGTTACGACCTGGGCGTTGATATCGAGCTCAACGACGCCATCGGCCGCATCCGCTTCGAGCATCCCGAGGTCCGCACCGTGGTCGTGACCAGCGCGAAGGAAAAAGTGTTCTGCTCCGGCGCCAACATCTTCATGCTGGGCGTCAGCACGCATTCCTGGAAAGTGAACTTCTGCAAGTTCACCAACGAGACGCGCAACGGGCTGGAGGATTCGTCCAGACACAGCGGCCTGAAGTTTCTTGCCGCGGTCAACGGTGCCTGTGCCGGTGGCGGCTACGAGCTGGCGTTGGCCTGTGACGAGATCATCCTGGTCGATGACCGCTCCAGTTCGGTCAGCCTGCCCGAAGTCCCCCTGCTCGGCGTGCTGCCGGGCACCGGCGGCCTGACCCGGGTCACCGACAAGCGCCATGTGCGCCATGATCTGGCCGACCTGTTCTGCACCAACGTCGAGGGCGTGCGCGGCGAGAAGGCGGTGGCCTGGCGCCTGGTCGATGCGATCGCCAAGCCCGCTGTCTTTGCACAGAAAGTGCGTGAGCGCGCGCTGGATCTGGCCGCCCGGAGCGATCGTCCCGTGGACGCCGGGGGCGTGACGCTGACACCGCTGCAGCGCGTCATCGAGGCCGACGCGCTTCGCTATTCGAACGTGACGGTCGAGATCGACCGCTCCAAACGCTGCGCCACCTTCACCATCAAGGGTCCGCGCGGCGCGCAGCCCGCCGATGTCGCGGCCATCGAGGCGGCAGGCGCCGCCTGGTATCCGCTGGCCATGGCGCGTGAACTCGAGGACGCGATCCTGACCATGCGCACCAATGAACTCGACATCGGCATCTGGCTGATCAAGACGCAGGGGGAGCGCGCCGATGTGCTGGCGCTCGATGCGACGCTGCTGGCGCACCAGGGCCACTGGCTGGTGCGCGAGACGATCGGCCTGCTGCGCCGCACGCTGAGCCGTCTCGACGTCAGCTCGCGCAGCCTGTTTGCGTTGATCGAGCCGGGTTCTTGCTTTGCCGGCACGCTGCTGGAACTGGCGCTGGCCTGCGATCGCAGCTACCAGCTGGCCCTGCCCGACGATGAGGCGCAGGCGCCCAGGATTGCAGCGACCGAGGCCAACTTCACGCTGTACCCGATGGTGACCGGCCAAAGCCGCCTGCAACGCCGCTTCTATGACGAACAGCCGGCGCTCGATGCGGTGCGCGCCAGGCTGGGCCAGGCGCTCGATGCGCAGGCCGCGCTGGAACTCGGTCTGGTGACTTCCGGGCCCGACGACATCGACTGGACTGACGAGGTCCGTATCGCGATCGAGGAGCGCGTCAGCATGTCGCCCGATGCTCTGACCGGCCTGGAGGCCAACCTGCGCTTCAACAGCCAGGAGAACATGTTCACCCGCATCTTCGGACGGCTGACGGCCTGGCAGAACTGGATTTTCCAGCGGCCCAACGCGGTCGGTGAAAAGGGTGCACTCAAAGTCTACGGCAAGGGCG
>JBMOJJ010000349.1:0-3791 GCA_049315845.1 Rhodoferax sp. | reverse complement strand
CGCGCGCCATCTGCACGATCTCCTTGCTGGTGGTGCCGCGCACGATGCTGTCGTCGACCAGCAGCACGTTGCGCCCCTTGAACTCCATGCCGATCGCGTTGAGCTTCTGGCGCACGCTCTTCTTGCGCGTCTGCTGGCCCGGCATGATGAAGGTGCGGCCGACGTAGCGGTTCTTCACGAAGCCCTCGCGGTACGGCAGGCCCAGCAACTGCGCCAGTTGCGCGGCGCTGGGCCGGCTCGACTCGGGGATCGGAATGACGACGTCGATCTCGTTTGGCGGCACGGTGGAGATCACGCGTTTGGCGAGCGTTTCGCCGAGATTGAGACGCGCCTGATAGACCGAAATACCGTCCATGACCGAGTCGGGTCGCGCCAGATAGACAAACTCGAAGATGCAGGGGTTGAGCGCCGAATGCTGCGCGCACTGCTGCGCATGCACGCTGCCCTGCAGGTCGATGAAGACCGCCTCGCCCGGCGCAATATTGCGCTCCAGTTTGTGCGAGGTGCCTTCCAGCGCCACTGATTCGCTGGCGACCAGCACAGTGCCTTCGCCGCGACCGATGCAAAGCGGGCGAATGCCAAACGGGTCGCGAAAAGCCACCACGCCATGCCCGGCAATCATCGCGATCACGGCATAGGAACCACGGATCCGGCGATGCACGCCCTGCACCGCCTGAAACACATCCTGCGGCTGCAAGGCCAGGCCGCGCGTCGTCTTCTCAAGCTCGTGTGCCAGCACGTTGAGCAGGACCTCCGAATCGCTTTCGGTATTGATGTGGCGGTGATCAGCGCTGAACAGTTCGTTCTTCAGCGCCTGTGCATTGGTCAGATTGCCGTTGTGCACCAGCACGATGCCGAATGGCGCATTGACGTAAAAAGGCTGCGCCTCTTCTTCGCTGTAGGCGTTGCCGGCGGTCGGGTAGCGCACCTGGCCCAGGCCACAGTTACCCGGCAGCGAGCGCATGTTGCGGGTGCGAAAGACGTCGCGCACCATGCCCTTGGCCTTGTGCATGAAGAACTTTCGCTCCTGCTGCGTCACGATCCCGGCCGCATCCTGGCCCCGGTGCTGCAACAGCAACAAGGCGTCATAGATGAGCTGATTCACAGGTGCGTTGCTGACAACGCCGACGATTCCACACATTACGGTAGGTACTTTCCAATATCTTCAGGCAACAAGGGCTTCAAATTCTGGAGTGCGGCCAGGGCGATGCCGGCACCCATCGACTCTTTCCACCAGTCGCTGTTCTTGAACTGCGACATGCTGATCCCGACCGTCATCGCCAACAACAGGATCGCACCCCTTAACAGGCCAAACAGCGCGCCCAGCGCGCGGTCTGTGGATTGCAGGCCCGCCTTGGACACGAGTTTCTGGATCAGTCGGGCAAGCATGCCGCCGGCAAACGCGACCAGCACAAAGATCAGCACAAAGGCAGCCGCATACCGAACCAGTTCACGGGCGCCTGCCATCGGCAGCTTTTCGGCCAACTCCGGCGCAAACCATTGCGCCAGCATGAATGCCGCAATCCAGTTCAGCAAAGACAGCACTTCATAGAACAGGCCGCGCCAGGCGCCGAGCGCCAGCGAAATCAGCAGCACGAGAATGAACATCCAGTCGAGTGCGATCTCTGGCATGGTTCCGGCGCGATTCTGCTAGAGGCTCAAGACAGTGGCGGACAGATTGAGCGTCTTGATTTTCTCAGCCGCCTTGTCGGCCTCGGACTTGCCCGCGAAAGGACCCACGCGTACGCGGATCCGCCGGCCCTCTTTGGTCTCGACCAGCTGGGTATACGTCTTGAGGCCCGCGTGCTCGACTTTGAGTCGCACTTCCCTGGCCCGTGTCGCATCCGCGAAGGCGCCCACCTGCACCACAAACCGGCCCTCTGCCGCGTCAGTCTTCTTGTCGGGATCCTTGCCCTCAAGCAACGCCCTCGCCTTCTCGCCATCGTCGGCCTTGACCGGCGCCGAAGCGGGCTTTTCAACCGGCTTCTCGGCCGGCTTCGCCAGCAATTTCTCAGCCACCACCGGCTCCAATTGTTCGGGTGCTCCGGCGGCCTCTGACACCGGCAGCGCCGGCGGCACGACCGGGGCGGCCCCGGTTTTCGGCGGCGCAACAGGCTCCGGAATGGCCAGCGGTTTGACCTTGCTGCGATCGGGGATTTCGATCGGAATATCCACTGAAATGGGCCTTGGCTGCCGGTCGAACAAAAGCGGGAAACCGACCACACCGATCAGCACAAGCAGCGCCGCACCCAGCAAGCGATGCTTCGCGCGCCTGCGCATTGCCTCGACGCTCTCGGGCACGGCTCCGGCGCTCGCCGGCTCGTCACTGCCCTTTCGGAACTTGAAAAATGCCATGTTGTGGGGGGCTCAGAAGTTCAAGGGTTAGGCATGTGTTTGGCGGCAAGGCTGGGCACACCATCCTTCAAGACGCCGCCGACTGTGTAGAACGACCCAAACACGACGATTCTATCAGCGGGGTCTGCGGCGCTGATGGCCGCCTGCAACGCCAGTTGCGGATCACGGTAGGCTGACGCCTTGACCTCGACCCGCTTGTTCTGACCCCGCCA
Organism: Rhodoferax sp.; assembly: GCA_049315845.1. Classification (GTDB taxonomy): domain Bacteria; phylum Pseudomonadota; class Gammaproteobacteria; order Burkholderiales; family Burkholderiaceae_C; genus Rhodoferax. Next base: position 1,224 of record JBMOJJ010000349.1, on the reverse strand, counting down.
CTGTTCCAGCAAACGCTGGGAAGTCTCGGCGCGTGGGCTTGGCAAATCGGTGAAATACCAGCATTCAATCAGGGGGCTGAGCCTGGCCAGCATGGTGGCGAGGTCCTTGTCGGCCATCGCGCCAAAAACCGCATGGGTCGCGGGGAAGTACCCCATGGCGTCCAGATTGGCGGCCAGGGCAGCCACCGAATGAGGGTTGTGCGCGACATCCAGCACCAGCACCGGCTGGCCGGCAACAACCTGAAAGCGGCCGGGGAGTTCGACCGCCGCCAGACCGTTGCGCACTGCCTGCGCGGTCACCGGCAGCCGCTCGCGCAAAGCCGCCAGCACCGCCAGCACACCGGCCGCATTGAGCAGTTGATTGGCACCGCGCAGGGCTGGGTAGGCCAGACCGCTGTAGCGCCGGCCACGCCCGGCCCAAGCCCATTGCTGCCGGTCGCCTGAAACATTGAAATCAACACCCAGACGCCACAGGTCGGCATCAATTTCCCTCGCATGGTCGAGCACGCTTTGCGGTGGCATCGGGTCACTGAGGACGACCGGTTGCCCGGTGCGCATGATGCCGGCTTTCTCGAAGCCGATGGACTCGCGGTCCGGACCCAGATATTCCATATGATCGAGGTCGATGCTGGTGATGACGGAGCAGTCGGGTTCCACGATATTGACCGCATCGAGGCGCCCGCCCAGCCCCACTTCGAGAATGGCCACGTCCAGCTTTGCACGCACCATCAGATCGAGCATGGCGAGCGTTGAAAACTCGAAATAGGTGAGCGAGATGTCGGCCTTGCCCCGCGTTCTTGCGCCTTCCACACGTGCAAAGGCGGCCACCAGTTCGCCCGCGTCCACCGCTTCGCCGCAAAGCCGCAGCCGCTCTTCGAAATGCACCAGATGCGGCGATGTATAGACACCGGTCCGGTAGCCGGCCTGCAGCAGAATGGATTCGAGCATGGCGCAGGTTGAACCCTTGCCATTGGTTCCGGCAACCGTGATGACGGGGCAGGTAAAGCACAGCGCCATGCGGTCGGCAACCTGTTTCACGCGCTCCAGTCCCAACTCGATGTTGGTGGGGTGCAACTGCTCGCAGTAGGACAGCCATTGGTCCAGGGTTTGGGGTTCGTTTTTCATGGGCAGTGTGATTGTCGCCCAGTACGGCATGATTGGGGCATGACGAAATCCATCATCACGGTCTACGGAATTCCCAATTGCGACACTGTCAAGAAGGCC
>JBMOJJ010000348.1:0-3827 GCA_049315845.1 Rhodoferax sp. | reverse complement strand
CTGCGCGACGCCGTCAAGGCGCTCACCGATGGCAAGGGCCCGGATGTGATCTACGACCCGGTTGGCGGCGACTTTGCCGAGGCGGCCTTTCGCACCATCGCGCGGCGCGGGCGTTATCTGGTGATCGGTTTTGCCGCCGGTCCGATTCCGGCACTGCCGCTGAACCTGCCGCTGCTCAAGAGCGCATCCATCGTCGGCGTGTTCTGGGGCGATTTCGCGAAGAACGAGCCGAAGGCCAACGCCGCCATGATGCAGGAGCTCGCCAAGATGTACCTGCAGGGCAGGATCAAGCCGGTCATCGACCGCACCATGCCGATGGCAGATCTGAAGGCCGCGTTCGCCCACATGGGCTCGCGCGGCGTCATGGGCAAACTGGTCATGGTCAACTGACCGCGTCACCCAGGCGCCGCAAGGCAATCTGGCGCCGCTCCTCTTCCATCGAGCTGTTTTCTATGCTTTGGCGCACGAACTCGATATGCTCGCGCGCCGCCTGTGCTGCCTCCTGAGGCTTGTGCTCGCGGATCGCCAGCCAGATCGCCCGGTGCTGGGCCTGCAGCTGATTCCAGCGCAGCGGCCGCGCATGCAGATGCTCCAGGTTGCCGGCGACATGGCCATGGATCACCCGCATCAGGCTGGAGGTCAGGTGACCGATCAGCACGTTGTGCGCCGCCTCCGCGATGGCCTGGTGAAACCTGACGTCGGCGTCGATGCAATCTGCCATTTCCTTGCCGGCATAGGTTACCTCCAGCGCCGCGTGGATCTGGTCGAGACGGTCGATATCGACATCGGTGGCGCGCTCGGCGGCCAGCGCGGCGGCCTGACTTTCGAGCATCTGCCGGAATTCGAGCAGATCGCGGTGCAGCAGCGGATGGCCTTTGAGCATGTCCTGCCACGGATCGACAAAATGCGCCTCCAGGCGATCCGTCACATGGGTGCCGCCGCCGTGGCGCGTGCTCAAGAGCCCCTTTGACACCAGTTTCTGAATCGCCTCTCGCAGCGAGGGCCGCGACACACCCAGATCGAGCGCAAGAACACGTTCTGCCGGCAGCCGATCTCCAGGCTTGAGCGATCCCTCGAGGATGCGCTTTTCGAGTTCGGCGGCAACCGTGTCAGACAAGCGGACTACAGCGGTACGAGTTTGAGACATAACTTCAATATTGGTAATACCAATTTCATCATACCCGCTCATTTTTGAAAAAAACACTGCGAAGATTAGGGTTTACACCGTAGACCTTCCAATTTCAGTGATTTATATTTGAGTTATTGGTATTACCACTTTACCAATAATAAAAATAGAAGGAGCATGACGATGGAATCCGGCACCCACGGCAGCAGGCGGTACCCGCCAAAGCCGGCTGACGTCTACCTGTTCGCCACCTGCCTGGTCGATCAGTTCGTGCCACAGGCGGGCCTGGACACGGTTCACCTGCTTGAGCGCGAAGGCATCCAGGTCCACTACGTCGACCAGCAAACCTGCTGCGGCCAACCGGCGCACAGCAGCGGCTTCCCGGACGAGGCAAGGTCGGTCGCTCTGCAACAACTGAAGCTGTTCACGCAGCCCTGGCCGGTCGTCGTCCCCTCCGGTTCCTGTGGCGGCATGATCCGCCTGCACTACCCCAAGCTCTTTGCCGACGATCCGCTGCTGCACACCCAGGCAATTGACCTGGCTGAACGCGTCTTTGAGCTGACCGAGTTTCTGGTCCATGTCGTCAACTTCAGCCAGCCCGACCTCGGCGGCGCCTGCACCGTGGCGTTGCACACATCCTGCCACGCGCGGCGCGAGATGGGCTCGCACGAGACCAGCGCCGCGCTGCTCGACAGCCTGTCGCAGGTGAACGTCGTGCAGCAGGCGCGGATTGAGGAATGCTGTGGTTTTGGCGGCACCTTCGCCATGCGCTACCCGGACATCTCGGAAGCGATCGTCAGCGACAAGGTCGCCGCCATCCTTGACAGCGGCGCCGCCAGCGTGATCAGCGCCGACTGCGGTTGCCTGCTCAACATCACTGGCCGCGCGGCCAAGCAGGACGAACTGGCCGGTCAGGCCAGCGCCACGCTGCCGGGCGAGCACATCGCCAGCTTTCTCTGGCGTCGTACCACGGAATCGACATCATGAGCGCCGCACCCAAAGCAACAGGCGCTGGGGTCAGCAGCGCGCGTGACAGCATCCTGCAGCGCCTGCGCGGCAGCTCGGTTGCCACGCCGCAGCGGCCGCTACCCGATGTCGGTGGCTGGTACGAGGCACAGCGGCGGAGCGAAAATACCGGACAACGCACCACCCGCCTGCGCGCCGCCCTGGAAGCCGTCAAGACCGAAGTGCACGACTGCAGCGCCGCCGACTGGGCGCAGGTTCTGCTGCGCATCGTCGCCGCCAAGGGCCTGCGCAATCTGTTGATCGGCACCGATACCGCGCATGGCGCCGAACTCGAGGCCCTCGCCCCGGCCGATCTGAAACTGCTGCGCTATCAGGATCCGATCGAAGCCTGGCGCGACACCCTGTTCGACCAGGTCGACGCCGCGCTGACGCTGGCCCGCAGCGCGATCGCCGACATCGGCAGCCTGATCCTGTGGCCGACAGCGTCCGAGCCGCGCTTGATGTCGCTCGTGCCCTCGGTTCATTTTGTGCTGCTCGACGTAGCCACCATCCACAGCGACTTTCACGCCGCCATGATCGCCGAAGCCTGGGCTGCCGGCCTGCCGACCAACGCGCTGCTGATCTGCGGCCCATCGAAGACCGCCGACATCCAGCAAACACTGGCCTACGGCGCGCACGGCCCGCGCGAACTGGTGCTTCTGTTGCGCCATCCGCTAGGAGCAGGCGCATGAGCAAGATGATCCCAATCCACCCGGTGGAGGATTTCAAGGAGCGCAGCCGCAGCGTTCTGAACGATCCCGGTCAACGCAGGAATTTCCGCGGCGCGATGGACTTTTTGCAGGCCAAGCGACGCGCCCAGTTCCCGGACCAGAAGGAGCTGGAGGGTCTTCGGGAACTCGGCGCCGCGATCCGTCGCTACAGTCTGGCGCGCCTTCCCCAGTTGCTCGAGCAGTTCGAAACCAATCTTGTCGCCAACGGCGTCCAGGTTCACTGGGCGCAGACACCCGACGAGGCCAACGCCATTGCGCTGGGCATCGCGCAGCGCGTCCAGGCGCGCAGCGTGATCAAGGGCAAGTCGATGGTCAGCGAGGAGATCGAGTTCAACCACGCCATGCAGGCCGCCGGCATCGAAGCGATGGAATCCGACATGGGCGAATACATCGTCCAACTCGCCGGCGAGAAGCCATCGCACATCATCATGCCGGCGATCCACAAGACCAAGCAGGAGATCGCCGAACTGTTCGCCCGCGAAGTGCCGGGCGTCAGCTACACCGAAGACGTCGACGCGCTGATCCAGATCGGACGGCGCGTGCTGCGACGCAAGTTCGCCGAGGCCGACATTGGTCTGTCGGGCGTCAACTTCATGGTCGCCGAAACCGGCACCCTGTGCCTGGTGGAGAACGAGGGCAATGGCCGCATGTGCACGACCGTGCCGCGCGTGCACATCGCGATCACCGGCATCGAGAAGGTGGTCGAGAAGCTGGAGCACGTGCCGCCGCTCTACAGCCTGCTGGCGCGCTCGGCCACCGGTCAGGCCGTCACCACCTACTTCAACCTGATCAGCGGCCCGCGCAAGCCGGGCGAGAAAGACGGCCCGCAGGAAGTGCACCTGATCCTGCTCGACAACGGCCGCACCCAGGCCTACGCCGATGACGAACTGCGCGCCACGCTGCAATGCATCCGCTGCGGCGCCTGCATGAACCACTGCCCGGTCTACGCGCGCATCGGCGGCCAC
>JBMOJJ010000045.1:0-17084 GCA_049315845.1 Rhodoferax sp. | reverse complement strand
TCTTCAAACTGCTTGGTCAACTCGCGCCCGACGGTGACCGTGCGTGACCCCAAAGTGGCCAGCGCTGCTGCCAGTGCTTCGATGCGGTGCGGCGCTTCGAGCAGCACCACGCTGCGCGGCTCCAGGCGCAGCGCCTCGACGGCAGTGGCACGCTCGCCGCTCTTGTTCGGCAGAAAACCGATGAAAACAAAGCTGCCCTCCTGCGCGCCCTCGCCCGCAATGCCGGCCACACTGAGCGCGGTGGTGACGCTGCTGGCGCCGGGCAGCGGAATCACAGGCAAACCTGCCAGACGCACGGCGGCCACGAGCCGCGCACCGGGGTCGCTGATGGCCGGGGTGCCGGCGTCGCTGGCGTAGGCAACGCGTTGTCCCTGGCGCAGTCTTTCAATCACAGCCTGCGCCGCCTCGGACTCGTTGTGCTGGTGCAGCGCCAGCAGTTGCGCGGCGGACTTGTCGATGCCATAGGCGCGCAGCAAGGCCTGGGTATGGCGCGTGTCCTCGCAGGCGACCGTGTCGGCAAGCTGCAGGACATGCAGCGCGCGCAAGCTGATGTCGGCCAGGTTGCCGATCGGCGTCGCCACCATGTACAGCGCGCCGGGCGGATAATTCTGGCCAGCGGCTGCTTCGGAGGCGGCGCGCAGGGCCAAGGCATAAGCAGCAGCATAAGCAGGAGTCAATGGTTTTCCCTCAGATCAAGGCCGGCACCGAAAGCACAAAGCAGCGCGGAGACGCGGCTGAAGACGCTGCGCTGGGCCACCTGCAGCGGCACGGCCTGCGCCTGCTGCAGCGCAATTATCGGACGCCCGGGCGCGGCGGCGGCGAAATCGACCTGATCATGCGCGAGCCCGACGGCACGACCGTATTCGTCGAGGTGCGCCAGCGCGCCAGCAGCAGCCACGGCGGCGCCGGCGCCAGCGTCAGCGCCTTGAAGCAGCGCCGCATCATCTATGCCGCCCGGCATTACCTGATGCGCCTGCGCGAGCCCCCGCCGTGCCGATTCGATGTGGTGCTGATCGAGCAGGGCGAGCTCCAGTGGCTACGAGGGGCCTTTGAGGCCGGTTAAGCGCCGCTTAAGAGCGGGCCGGGTATCATCGCGCCATGCTTGAGCAACGTATTCAACAACACTTCATCGACAGCGCAGACCTGAAATACCAGGCCGCCCAGGTGCTGAGCAAACCGATCGCCGCGGCCGTGCAGGCGATGCTGAGTTGCGTCACCAGCGGCAACAAGGTGCTGGCCTGCGGCAATGGCGGCTCGGCCGCCGATGCGCAGCATTTTTCGGCTGAGTTTGTCGGACGCTATGAGCGCGAACGGCCTGAACTTGCGGCCATTGCTCTGACCACCGACAGCTCGATCATCACGGCGATTGCCAACGACTACGACTTCAATTCCATTTTTTCGCGCCAGGTGCGGGCGCTGGGACAGCCCGGCGACGTGCTGCTGGCGATCTCTACCAGCGGCAACTCGGGCAACGTGCTGGCGGCCATCGAGGCCGCGCATGAGCGCGAGATGGTGGTGGTCGGTTTGAGCGGGCGTGGCGGCGGCAAGATGAGCCACGCGCTGCGCGACACCGACGTCCACATCTGCGTGCCGCACGAGCGCACCGCGCGCATCCAGGAAGTTCATATTCTGGCCCTGCACTGCATCTGCGATGCGGTGGATGCCCAGTTACTCGGAGACCAGGAAGTACAAGCATGAAGATTGCAAAGAAGGCCTTGTTGGCGACACTGGCGCTGTCCGGTTGCCTGGGCGCAGGCCTGATCGCCTGCGCGCCCCTCGTCGTCGGCGGCGTCGCGGTCGGCGCGATGGTCGCCACCGATCGCCGCACCACCGGCACCCAGGTGGAGGACGAGGGCATTGAATTGCACGCGGTGAACCGGATCGGGGACAGCCTGGCCGGCAGGGGGCACGTCAACGTCACCAGCTTCAACCGGCAGGTGCTGCTGACCGGGGAGGTGCCCGGCGCGCAGGACAAACAGCTGGTGGAGCAGGTGGTGGCGAAGGTTGAGAACGTGCGCTCCATCGTGAACGAGATTGGCGTGCTGGAGAACACCAGCTTCTCCCAGCGTTCATCCGACAGCCTGCTGACCGGCCAGATCAAGGCCGGCCTGGTCGACAGCAAGGACCTGTTTGCGAGCGCGTTCAAGGTCGTGACAGAACGCGGCACCGTCTATCTGATGGGGCGCGTCACGCAACGCGAGGCGAACCGGGCCACCGATGTTGCGCGCAGCATCGATGGCGTCAAGAAAGTGGTTCGGCTGCTGGAAATCATCAGCGAAGAAGAACTGCAGCGCCTGCAGACGCCGTAGAAAATCAGCCCCCTCGGGGGCAGCGCAGTACGCGCAGTGACAAGCGCGGGGGCCCGCTACCTCAGTCGTTTGATCAGGCTGGAGGTGTCCCAGCGCCTGCCGCCCATCTGCTGCACATCGCCGTAGAACTGGTCCACCAGCGCCGTCACCGGCAGGCGCGCGCCGTTGCGCTTGGCCTCATCGAGCACCAGCCCCAGATCCTTGCGCATCCAGTCGACGGCAAAGCCGAAATCGAACTTGTCGGCCACCATGGTCTTGCCGCGGTTGTCGAGCTGCCAGCTTTGCGCCGCACCCTTGCCGATCACATCGAGCACCTGCAGCATGTCGAGCCCGGCCAACTGGCCAAAGGCGATCGCCTCGCTCAGACCCTGCACCAGACCGGCAATGCAAATCTGGTTCACCATTTTTGCCAGCTGGCCCGAGCCGCTCTGACCCAGAAGGGTGAAGGCCCTGGAAAACGCCATCGCCACCGGTTGCGCGATCTCGAAGGCGGCCGCGTCGCCGCCGCACATCACCGTCAGCATGCCGTTCTGCGCGCCGGCCTGGCCGCCTGAAACCGGCGCATCGACGAACTGCAGGCCGAGCGATGCCGCGGCCGCGTAAAGTTCCCTGGCCACGCTGGCCGACGCGGTGGTGTGATCGACAAAGACGGCGCCCGTCTTCATGCCGGCAAACGCGCCATCGGCGCCCAGCGTGACGCTGCGCAGATCGTCGTCGTTGCCGACGCAGCAGAAAACGATGTCGGCCTGGTGCACGGCGCGCGCGGGCGTCGGCGCGTGCTGAAGCTGTTGCGCCGGCCGGTCCGGGTCCGCAAATTCGGTGCACCAGACGGTCGCTTTGATTTCGGTCCGGTTGTAGACCGTGACATGGTGGCCGCAGCGGGCCAGGTGGCCGGCCATCGGATAGCCCATCACGCCCAGCCCCAGAAAGGCAAGGCGACGTGGAGCGGTGGTTTGGTAGGTTTTGGTGTTGATGCTGTTCATACAATGGCAAAGTTTTCGGTGCCGCTGCTCAGGTCCTGGAATTTGCTCTGCTGGCTGTTGAGCTTGATTTGCAGCCGCAGGTCGTTGAGTGAATCCGCATTGCGCAGGGCGTCCTCGTAGGTGATCTTCTTCTCTTCGTAGGCGTCGAACAGGGCCTGGTCAAAGGTCTGCATGCCCAGGTTGCGGCTCTTCTTCATGATTTCCTTGATCTCGGTGACTTCGCCCTTGAAGATCAGGTCGGCGATCAGCGGCGTGTTGAGCATCACCTCGACCACCGCGACGCGGCCCCGGCTGTCCAGCCTCGGGATCAGCCGCTGCGACACCATCGCTTTGAGGTTGAGCGACAAGTCCATCAGCAGCTGCGCACGGCGCTCCTCCGGGAAAAAGTTGATGATCCGGTCCAGCGCCTGATTGGCATTGTTGGCGTGCAGCGTGGCCATGCACAGATGCCCGGTCTCGGCAAAGGAGACCGCATGCTCCATCGTTTCGCGATCCCGTATCTCACCCATCAGGATCACGTCCGGCGCCTGGCGCAGCGCGTTCTTCAGCGCTACACCCCAGCTGTCGGTGTCGATGCCGATCTCGCGCTGCGTCACCACGCAGTTCTTGTGCGCATGCACGAATTCGATCGGATCCTCGATCGTGATGATGTGCCCGAAGGAATTCTCGTTGCGCCAGTCCACCATCGATGCCATCGTGGTCGATTTGCCGGATCCGGTGGCGCCGACCAGAATGCACAGGCCGCGCTTGGCGGTGGCCACTTCCTTCAGTATCTGCGGCACACCCAGGCCGTCGATGGTGGGCACCGTCAGCGGAATCACGCGCAGCACCATGCCGACCTTGCCCTGTTGGATGAAGGCGTTGACGCGAAAGCGCCCGATGCCCGGAGGCGAGATCGCAAAGTTGCATTCCTTGGTGCGTTCGAACTCGGCCACCTGCTTGTCGTTCATGATCGAGCGCGCCAGCGCCATCGTGTGCGCCGCATTGAGGGGCTGGGGCGAGACCTTGGTGACCTTTCCGTCCACTTTCATGGCCGGCGGAAAATCTGCGGTGACAAACAGGTCGCTGCCGCTGCGGCTGACCATCAGTTTGAGCAGATCGTTGACGAACTTGCTGGCTTGATCGCGTTCCATGACGTTCGGAGCTCCGCAGGATCACTTCTTGTCGTTGAGTCGCGCACTGACACCGCGCAGCCGAAGCGACAGTTTGCGGGCCAGCACGGTGACCAGACCGGCGGTCAGCGCCGGGTCGGCGTTCATCATCTCATCCAGCGCAGTTGCGCTGAGGACGGCGATCTCGGATTCTTTCAGCGAGGTGCAGGACGAAAACCGTATGCCGCCGTCAAGCAGTGACATCTCGCCCAGAATCCCGCCCGGTACCGCCTCCGACATTCGCATCCGCTCGCCCCAGGGTTGCAGCCGGTCCACCGCAATGCTGCCGCTCAGCAGCACCAGCATGAAGTTGCTGTGCTCGTCCTGGCGGATCAGCTCGCGTCCGGCCGCGACAGTCGCGTAGTCAAGGAAGGGCTCCATCCGGCTGACCGCATCCATGTCGAGCTTGGACATCTGCTTGTCCTTGGCCCACAGCGCCTGCAGCAGTCGGGTGCCGCGCGCAGGGTCGATCCGGGTCGCGCCGACCTCGACCGCCCGCGCCTCCCACGGCACCAGCAGTTCGGGGTCGGTGCCGGTGGCGATGAACGTTGTTGCGAACAGCTTGGAATCAGGCGACGCGCTGGCCGCTTCGGAAGGGGCGTTTTGCCGCAGAAGTCCAAGAATACCTTTCATCGCGTGCTCCGCAGGGTGTCAGGGATCAACCCGGAAAATTGTCGGGAATCTTGGCCTTGGACCGTGCCTCGGCCGGGCTGATGATGTTGCGCTTGACCAGGTCGGTCAGGTTCTGGTCCAGTGTCTGCATGCCGACGCTGTTGCCGGTCTGTATGCTTGAATACATCTGGGCCACCTTGGCCTCGCGGATCAGGTTGCGGATCGCGCTGGTTCCCAGCATGATCTCGTGCGCCGCGACACGGCTCTGGCCGTCCTTGGTCTTGCACAGCGTCTGCGAAACCACCGCCTGCAACGACTCCGACAGCATGGCGCGGACCATCTCCTTTTCTTCCGCCGGAAACACGTCGATGATCCGGTCTATGGTCTTGGCCGCGCTGGAAGTGTGCAGCGTGCCAAAGACCAGATGCCCGGTTTCGGCCGCGGTCATGGCCAGCCGGATGGTCTCAAGGTCGCGCATTTCGCCCACCAGGATCGCGTCCGGGTCTTCCCGCAGCGCCGAGCGCAGCGCCGCCGCGAAGCTCAGCGTGTGCGGGCCGACCTCGCGCTGGTTGACCAGGCACTTCTTGGACTCATGAACAAACTCGATCGGGTCTTCGACCGTCAGGATGTGGCCAAACTCGGTCTCGTTGAGAAAATTGACCATGGCCGCCAGCGTGGTTGACTTGCCCGAGCCGGTGGGGCCGGTGACCAGCACCAGGCCGCGCGGCTTCAGCGCCAGGTCGGCAAAGATCTTGGGCGCATTGAGCTGCTCCAGCGTCAGGATCTTGCTCGGAATGGTGCGGAACACGGCGCCGGCGCCGCGGTGCTGGTTGAAGGCGTTGACCCGAAAGCGCGCCAGCCCCTCGATCTCGAAAGAAAAGTCGATCTCGAGGAATTCCTCAAAATTCTTGCGCTGCGTATCGTTCATGATGTCGTACACCATGGCGTTCACCTGCTTGTGGTCCAACGGCTCCACATTGATGCGCCGCACATCACCGTGCACGCGGATCATCGGCGGCAGACCAGCCGACAGGTGCAGATCGGACGCCTTGTTCTTGACACTGAAGGCGAGTAGTTGGGTAATGTCCACGAGGGTTTCTTGTCCTTTGTTACGCTTGGGCCAATTATGACCATGATTGAGAAAAATTTACAAACTGTTCGGGCTCGCGTCGCCGCCGCCTGCCAGGCCGCCGGCCGTGACCGCCGTGACGTATCCCTGCTGGCGGTCTCGAAGACCTTCGGCGCCGACGCGGTGGCGCAGGCCCACACCGCCGGTCAGACCGCGTTTGGCGAGAACTACATCCAGGAGGCGGTCGAAAAGATCATCGCGCTCAAGCATCTGGGTGTTCAGTGGCATTGCATCGGCCCGATCCAGAGCAACAAGACGCGCCTGGTGGCCGAGCACTTTGACTGGGTACATAGCGTGGACCGCCTGAAGACGGCGCAGCGCTTGAGCGAGCAGCGTCCCGCTGACTTGCCACCGTTGCAGGTCTGCATTCAGGTCAATGCCGACGGCGGTGCCAGCAAGTCGGGCGTGCCGCCAGATCAGGCGCTGGCGCTGGCGCAACAAGTGGCGGCCTTGCCCGGTCTGCGGCTGCGCGGCGTGATGAGCATTCCGGAGCCGGCGGCCGATTTCGCTGCGGCGTGCGCGGTGTTCGCGCAGGTCAAGGGGGTCTTTGACGCGATGAACGAGGCGGGCCTGGCGCTCGACACGCTATCGATGGGCATGAGCGCGGACCTGGAGGCCGCGATTCGGTCGGGCAGCACGATGGTGCGGGTCGGGACCGCCATCTTCGGCGGGCGCTCGGCGCCTGGCGCATGAAAAGACCCCGCTTGAGCGGGGTCTTGCTGAGCTTTGTCAAACCGGATCAGCCGGCGTCAGCCTGCCGATTCTTCTTGCGGCGCGCAACGGCACCCAGCAGGCCAAGACCCGCCAGAAGCATCGCGTAGGTTTCGGGCTCCGGCACGGCGGCGACTGTGGCATTGAAGGTGAAATTCTGAGTGGAGCCACTTTGGGACGTTATTGTTGGTGTGCCGGTGAATGTAAGGACAGAGGCAGTGCCAAAAGCTGAAAGTGGGGTCATGCCAGGTTTTCCGCTTACCGGGGCAATCGCGTCCCCGTCGAAGCCGTAGTACCAGTGGATGTTTCCATCGGTGGACAGCGTGCCTGAAACGGCACCGCCCAGAACGTTGAAAGTCGCGCTGGGGCCATACAAGGTTGAATTTGGATTGGTCGCGTTTGTGTTGATGATCTGCCAGGGTGCGAATCCCATGTTATGGGTCGCGCCACCAACGCCGTTGCCATCGACAACCGATACACCGCCGGAGTTCGCCTGAAACTGAAATTGACCGACGTCGCCCATCGCCGACTGCAGACCGCTGGCGAAGCTGAACCCCCCACTGAAGGACCAACTCTCGGCTACCGCGCCAGCAGCGGGGGTGTACGAGCCAGTACCGGAAATCGTGCCGACGGTTTGCGCCATCGCTGTGCCGCACAAACTGACTGCCGCCACCAGCACCAGCGCGGATCGTTGCCACCACGTTGACTTGCCTGTCGTCGTCTTCTTTTCCATTTCCTGTACCCCCTTGTTTTGTTTCCATGAAGCCAAGGATCTGGGAAATAGCAACCATTGGCAAAATGAATAGCGAATGATGCGCTTCAAAAGATGACTTGTGAATAGTCCGTTCGGACTAGCCGTTCGCCGTTCTGAGAGAAAGCGCCGACCCTCCGACCAGCATCGCCGAAGCTCGATGGGCCTCGGCTATAGTGACCCCCGTGCCCAATGAAAGTCCCAGATCCGTCAGCCTGATCGGTGTCCCCACCGACATCGGTGCCGGCACGCTCGGCGCCCGGATGGGGCCGGAGGCCTTGCGCGTGGCCGGCATTGGCCAGGCCATTGCCCGCTTCGGGCTGGACGTCAAGGACTGCGGCAATCTCGCCGGCCCGGCCAATCCATGGCAGGACGCGGTCGATGGCTTTCGTCATTTGCCCGAGGTGGTGCAATGGAACCGGCTGCTGCACGACGCCACGCTGGCCGAACTCCAGGCCGATCGCCTGCCGGTCATGCTCGGCGGCGACCACAGTCTGGCCATTGGTTCCATCAGCGCGGTGGCGCGTCATTGCCGTCAGCAGGGTAGAAAACTGCGTGTGCTCTGGTTCGATGCGCACGCCGATTTCAATACTGCGACGCTGACCCCGAGCGGCAACCTGCATGGCATGCCGGTGGCCTGCCTTCTGGGTCACGGGCCGCAGGCGCTGATCGAAATCGGCGGGCAGGTGCCGGCGCTGCGTCCGAAAGAGATCCGCCAGATCGGCATCCGCAGCGTCGACGCCGGGGAAAAGCGCCTGGTGCATGACATCGGCATCGAGGTTTTCGACATGCGCTACATCGACGAAATGGGCATGCGCAACGCGATGGAACTGGCGTTGGCGCTGGTCGATGCCAACACCCATTTGCACGTCAGCCTGGACCTGGACTTTCTGGACCCGGAGATTGCGCCCGGCGTGGGCACCACGGTCAGGGGCGGTCCGACCTACCGGGAGTCCCAGTTGTGCATGGAGATGATCGCCGACACCGGACACCTCGCTTCGCTCGACCTGGTCGAGCTGAACCCGGCGCTCGACCTACGCAACCGGACCGCCGAACTGGCGGTCGATCTGATCGAGAGCCTGTTCGGCAAGAGCACTCTGATGCGAAAGACAGGACGATAGGCCGCAGCGGTCGCCGATAATCCGCGGTCTGCCGGCCGCAGCGCCGATAACTGTCATTTACTCACTGAACCACACGAGGAGATTGCGATGAAGCGAATCAAGATATGGGCCGCGCTCGGCCTGGCCCTGGCCAGCGCGCTGACGGCGCAGGCCCGGAGTCTGGACGAGGTCAAGAAGGACGGCAGGATCAATATCGCGACCGAAGGGCAATTTGCGCCCTTCAACTATTTCCAGGGCTCCAAGCTCAGCGGCTTTGAGGTCGAACTGGCCGAACTGGTGGCCAAGAAGATGGGAGTCACGATCGAATGGAAGGCGCTCGGTTTTGACGCCTTGCTGGCCGGCCTGCGCCAGGACCGCTGGGACCTGGTGATCGCATCGCACGGCATCACCGAGGAGCGCGCCAAGGCCGTCACCTTTACCGATCCGCACTATTGTTCCGGTGGCGCAATCGTCTCGCTGGACCCGGCGATCCACCGGGTTGCCGACCTGAACGGCAGGACGGTTTCGGTGCAGACCGGAACCACCTACCTGGACAACGTGAAGAAGCTCAGCGGCGTCAAGGAAGTCAAGAATTTCCCGCAGGACACCGACGCCCGCGGCGCGCTGCTGACCAAGCGCGTGGACGCCTGGGTGACCGACAAGTTCGTCGCCGCGATTGCCATTTCCGCCAATCCCGGCGCCGGCATGAAGTTGGGCGATTTTGTTTTTGTCGAGCGCATCGCCGCAGCCGTGGCCAAGGGCAACGGCTCGCTGGCGCAGGGCTATAACAAGGCGCTCGGCGAGGTGATGGCCGACGGCAGCTATGCGACGCTGTCGAAGAAATACTTCAACGAGGACGTGCGCTGCCGCTAAGGCTGCCAAGCCGTCGCCGGATCAAGATGAAGATCGACCTGCCTGGCTGGCCGCAGCGCTGGAGCCGTGAACAGCGCTCCAGCGCCACCATCGCGCTCGCCAGCGTGGTGCTGGTCCTGCTGCTGTGGCTGATGGCGATTCCGATGGCGATGGCGCCGGAGCCGATCGGCAACAATGCCCAGTACTTTGCCGAAGGGACCCGCGTCACGGTCGAACTGACGGTGGTGGCGGGGCTGTCCGGCATCCTGATCGGTGTGCTGGCGGCGCTCGGCCGCACGTCCCGGATCAGCCTGTTGCGCTGGATCGCCTCGCTCTACATCTGGGTCATGCGCGGCACGCCGCTGCTGGTGCAGATCCTGTTCGTGTTCCTGGCGCTGCCGAGCCTGGTGCCGGCGCTCAGGCTGGACGATTTCGCCTCCGCCTGTGTGGCGCTGGCGTTCAACGTCGGCGCCTACAACGCCGAGGCGATCCGCAGCGGGCTGCTGGCGGTGCCCAAGGGCCAGATCGAGGCCGCGCGTTCGCTGGGAATGTCGAGCTTCTACACCTTCATCGATGTGACGTTTCCGCAGGCCTTCAAGGTCGCCCTGCCGCCGCTGGTCAACAACACGGTGGCCTTGCTGAAGGATTCCTCGCTCGCCTACGCGATCGGTGTGGTCGAACTGACCAATGTCGGCAACCGGATCCAGGCCGCCACGTTCCAGCCCCTGCCGACACTGATCACCACGGCCCTGGTCTATCTGACCCTGACCACGGTGATGACGCAGATTTCGGGTGCGGTGGAACGCCGCTATGACGTCGAGGGCCGCCAGCCATGAGCACGCACCTGATCACGGTCGAGAAGGTGAACAAGTTTTTCGGAGCGCATCACGTGCTGCGCGATGTCAGCACGCACTTCACGGCGGGCCAGGTGAGCGCCATTCTGGGCGCCTCGGGGTCGGGCAAGAGCACCCTGCTGCGCATGCTGAACCGGCTTGAGCGGCATGACTCGGGCCGCATCGTGGTCGATGGCATCGAAGTCGACGACGACCTCAAGCACCTGGACGCGCTGCGGCGCGAACTGGGCATGGTGTTCCAGCAGTTCAACCTGTTTCCGCACCTGACCGTGCTCGACAACGTGTCGCTGGCGCCGCGGCGCGTGCGCAAGACGCTGCGCAGCGACGCCAACGAGCGCAGCATGGAACTGCTCAAGCGCGTTGGCATGGAAGACCATGCGCACAAATATCCGTTTGCGCTGTCCGGCGGGCAGCAGCAGCGGGTCGCGATCGCGCGCGCGCTGGCGATGAACCCGAAGGTGATGCTGTTCGACGAGCCGACTTCCGCGCTGGATCCGGAAATGGTGAAGGAAGTGCTCGACGTGATCAAGAAGCTGGCGCAGTCGGGCATGACCATGATCATCGTCACGCACGAGATGGGTTTCGCTCACGAGGTGGCGGACCGAATCCTGTTTCTTGACCAGGGGCAGGTGGCTCAGGACGCGCCGCCCGAGGTATTTTTTGACGCCCAGGAAAGCGCCCGCGTGCGGGCCTTTCTGGGACAGGTGAGCCACTGATCTCAATTTTTTACTGGAGATGAACATGAGAGTTTCAAGTACAACACTTGCGCTGCTGGCCGCCGGTGTACTGAGCCTGCCGGCCTTTGGCCAGAGCAAGGCCGACTTTGATGAAATGCGCCAGGAGATCAAGCGTCTGCGCGAAGAGCTCAACGCGCTCAAGGGTCAGCAAAAGGTGGTGCCCGCACCGGCGCCGTCGGCCGCCGCCAGCGCCGAGGTGATAGACCGCATCGAGCAGCTCGAAATCAAGCAGAAAGACGCGGTGGTGCTGGGCGACATCGGCAACAGCTTCCGGCTACCGGGATCCGAGACCTCGCTGCGGATCTACGGCTTTGCCGAGCTCAATGGCGTGAAGGAATTCAAGGGTGACAATTCGGGCAACGACTACTCGACCGCGGTGCAGTACGCGCCGATCAACGGCAGCGCGCAGGCGAACCGCACCGGCGTGGCCTATCTGACGGCGCGCACCTCGCGCATCGGGCTGGAAGCCTCCACGCCCTCGGCCTACGGACCGGTGGGCATCAAGATCGAGGGCGACTTCAACAACGACCCGCGCACCGGCAACTCGGCGGTCAATGGGTCGGTCGACAATATCTGGACCCAGGCATGGACTGATTCCTACAACTTCCGCCTGCGGCAGGCCTACGGCCAGTTCGGCGGCCTGTTGATCGGGCAGACCTGGTCGACCTTCATGGACCTGGACAACTCGCCAGAGACGGTGGACTTCAATGGCCCCATCGGCTCGAGCTTCATCCGTCAGCCGGTCGTCCGCTATGCCTACAACACCAAGGATGCGGGAATCTTCACCGTGGCGCTGGAGAACTCGGTGAGCTACCTGCTCGACAGCACCGGCAGCACCGTCACCAGCGCCATCTCACGGATACCCGACGTCGTCGCGCGCTGGGACAAGAGCTTCGATTGGGGCGCGCTGAGCGTTCGCGGCATCAGCGACGAGTTCGCGATCAACGACGGCGCCGGCATCAAGCTGTCCAGGCGCGGCTTCGGCCTGGGCAGCACCGCGCTGGTGAAGATGCGCGACGCCAAGGACTACCTCAGCATGGCCGTGACCTATGGCGACGGCATCGGCCGCTATTTCAACTACATCGAAGGCGCCGCCTATGACGCCGACAGCAACCAGATCCTTCTGGAGAAGGCGCTCGGCATCGTGGTCGGCTACCAGTACAAGGCGAGCGACAAACTGCGCGCAAACTTCGTCCTGGGCTGGCAGCGAAACTATGACAACGCGTACACCGAGTTTGCCCGGGCCAATGGCCTGGACTCCGGGCAGTACGGGATCAACCGCAGCGCCTACCAGGGCCATGTCGGATTCATCTACAACCCGATCAAGCTGGTTGATTTCGGCGCCGAGTACATCTTTGGCCAGCGCGAAACCCTGTCCGGAGAAAAAGGCGATCTGTCGCGCGTGAACCTGTCGGCCAAGTACTACTTCAACTAAATGCAGGCAGCCAGCTCGCATCGTCAGGGGCTGGCGGCACTGCTGCTGGTGACGCTCGTCTGGGGCACGACCTTCCCCGCGATGAAGCAGCTCAGCGCGCAACTGGGGGCGCTGGAGATCATTCTGCTGCGCTTCTCCATTTCAAGCCTGGTCCTGTTGCCCTTGCTGCGCGGATTGAGCTGGTCCGAGCTGCGCTGGGGCGCGGCCATCGGCGCCGTGCTTTTTTGCGCCTTCTACCTGCAGGTGGCCGGACTGGCGCTCACCAGCAGCAACCGCAACGCGTTCGTGACCGGCCTGAATGTGCTGATCGTGCCGATGCTGGCCTATCTGCTGGGTCAGCGCCCGCGCTGGCCACTGCTGCTGGGCTCGGTGCTGGCGCTGCTCGGCCTGGGCGGTCTGTTCTATGAGCAGACGCCGTGGTCGCGCGGCGACACACTGACCCTGGTGAGCGCCTTTGTCTATGCGGTCTACATACTGATGTTCGAATTCAGCGCCAAGGCCAGGACAGCGCCGCGACCGGAGCGGCTGGCGGTGATGCAGTCGCTGTGCATGCTGCTGCTGTCAGCGCTGGGTTTTGCGCTGCTGGAGCCGGCGTCGTGGGGCGATCTGTGGCTGCGCGCGCAAGACCACAGCGCGGCGCTGCTCTACCTGGGGCTGATGGCCAGCGCCGTGATGGTCTGGCTGCAGGCCTGGGGCCAGCACCGGGTGCGGGCGGTGCAGGCGGCGATCGTCTATGGTCTGGAGCCGGTGTTCGCGGCGCTGGCCGCGGTCTGGTGGATCGACGAGGTGCTGCAGGGTCGCGCGCTGATCGGTGGCGCGCTGATCGTGGCGGGCGTCGTGATCTCGCAAGTCAGACCGTCCTGAGGTCCGTGTCAGGCTTGTCCTCGCGGTTGATCAGCGGCGCGCGCAGGTTCAGGCTCTGCATTGGCGCCGGTAGACCTGCAGCATGTACAGCGACGGGCGGAGCATCAGCACGTTCAAGAACCGGCTGAAGACCGCCGCCATCATTCCGGACAAATGCAGCGGGCATTCTTGTGTGATGTTCGAGCAAAAGGTTTGTCAATTGACAAGTCCTGGCCATTCCATACGGCAGGAATAGGGCGAGTGATCCGGCCTCGACAGCAAGAGTAGGTAACGCATGGATCAAAATAAAAAGCCACAAAACAACGAATATTTGGTGAGTTATTCACCGAAATAGTCGGGATGATCGGCAAACCTTGATGAATTTCTGGAGATTGCCGTGATCTTGCCTTTTCCTTACCGCGACGAAGCCGATGTTGTTTCCAGGTGCCTGGGTTCTCTGGCCGGCGCGCTGGACTGGGCCGGCGCCGCGCGCGACGCCACGCCCTGGGTGCAGGCGGTGCGGCAAAACCCGCCGCCGTTCTGGGCTTTGGAGAGCCTGCTGCAGGAATATCCGATCTCCAGCGCCGAGGGCCTGGCCCTGATGCGGCTGGCCGAGGCGTTGCTGCGCGTGCCCGATGCCGAGACCGCGATCGCGCTGACCGCCGACCAGCTCGGGCGCGCCGACTTCGACGGCGCCGGCGACAAGACGCTGGCGCGCCTGTCGAGCAGCGCGATCGCGATCAGCAAGAAGCTGCTTCCCGAGGGCGAGGCGCCCAGCGGCCTTTTTGCCAGGCTGGGCGCGCGCTCGGTGGTGGCCGCGACGCTGCGCGCGGTGCAGTTGCTGGGGCGTCAGTTCGTGCTCGGGCAGACCATTGCCGAGGCGATGCACGAGGCGGCGTCGGCCAGGCGAAAGACCGGCAGGCCGCGCGTTGCGGCGCCGGACGCGCAGCGCCAGGCGTGCAGTCTCAGGTTCAGCTACGACATGCTGGGCGAGGGCGCGCGCACCGACGCCGACGCGCTGGACTACCTGGCCAGCTACCGGCGCGCGATCGAGTCGATCGCGGCCGACACCGACAAGAGCGGCGCCTGCCAGCCCAACGATGGCATCTCGATCAAGCTCAGCGCGCTGCATCCGCGCTACGAGGACGCGCAGAAGGCGCGCGTGCTGGCCGAACTGGTGCCGCGCGTCTGGAGCCTGTGCGAGCAGTCGGCGCGCGCCAACATCAACCTGACGATAGATTCGGAAGAGGTGGACCGGCTCGAGCTGTCGCTTGAGGTGTTCGAGGCGCTGCTGGCGCAGGTGGCGCGGCATTTTCCGCAGTGGGCGGGCTTTGGCCTGGCGATGCAGACCTACCAGACGCGCTCGCTCGAGCTGGTCGAGCACGTGATCGCGCTGGCCCGGCGGCATCAGGTCCGCCTGATGTGCCGCCTGGTCAAGGGCGCCTACTGGGACGGCGAGATCAAGCGCGCGCAGGAGCTGGGCCTGCCCGCCTACCCGGTGTTCAGCCACAAGCATCACACCGATGTCTGCTACCTGGCCTGCGCGCGCGCGCTGCTGGACGCGCCGGACGCGATCTACCCGCAGTTCGCCACGCACAACGCCGGCACCATCGCCGCCATCCTGCAGATGGCCAGCATGACCCCGACGCCCTGGGGCGGCCCGGCAGCGCTCGACCGCGGCCCCCGGTTTGAACTGCAGCGCCTGCACGGCATGGCCGAGGGCGTCTACCGCGAGGTGCTGAAGAACCCGCTGATCGCCTGCCGCGTCTACGCGCCGGTCGGCGCGCACAAGGACTTGCTGGCCTACCTGGTACGCCGTCTGCTGGAAAACGGCGCCAATTCGTCCTTTGTGCACCAGCTGGCCGACGAGAAAGTCGCGCTGAACGAGCTGCTGGTCTCACCGCTGCGGCTGCAGGCCGAGGCCTCGCTGGCGCTGCCGCCCGATCTGTTCGGCGCCGCGCGCAGCAACAGCGCCGGCCTGGACCTGAGCGTGCAGACGATGCGCGAGCCGCTGCTGGGCGCGTACCGCAGCACTGTTGTGCCGGCCGTGGCGCTGTTCGATACCGCTCTGGTGGCCGCCGCGCTGGCCGCAAGTCGCGCTGCTTTCGGCAACTGGAGCAGGACCGATGTAGTCGAGCGCGCGGCGATCCTGCGCCGCGCCGCCGACGCGCTGGAGCGCGAGACGCCGAAGTTCTGCGCGCTGCTGGTCAGGGAGGCGTTCAAGACCTGGGGCGACGCGGTGTCCGAGGTGCGCGAAGCGGTCGATTTCCTGCGCTACTACGCGCTCGAGGCCGAGCGCGTGATGGCGCCAACCGCGATGCCGGGTCCGACCGGCGAGAGCAACGAGCTGCGGCTGATCGCGCGCGGACCCTGGGTCTGCATCAGCCCCTGGAATTTTCCGTTGGCGATCTTTGCCGGCCAGGTCGCGGCGGCGCTGGCCACCGGCAACACGGTGCTGGCCAAGCCGGCCGAGCAGACGCCGGGCATCGCGCTGGAAATGGTGAAACTGATGCATGCGGCGGGCGTGCCGGCCGCGGCGCTGCAACTGATGCACGGCCCGGGTGAAACGGTAGGCGCCGCGCTGGTGGCCGCCGCCGGCGTGGCCGGCGTGGTGTTCACCGGCTCGACGCAGGTCGCCAGGATCATCCACCGCGCGCTGGCCGCCAAGGACGGTCCTATCGTGCCGCTGATCGCCGAGACCGGCGGCATCAACGCGATGCTGGTCGACAGCACCGCGCTGCCCGAGCAGGTCAGCGACGCCGTGATGCAGTCGGCCTTTCGAAGCGCGGGACAGCGCTGCTCGGCGCTGCGCTTGCTGTGCGTGCACGCCGGGATCGCCGACGCGGTGATAGCGATGATCCAGGGCGCGGCCGGCGAACTGGTCGCCGGCGACCCGGCGGACCTCGCGACCGACCTCGGCCCGGTGATAGACCGCGAGGCCTTCGATGCCATCGGGCGCCATCTTGAGCGCCTGCGCAAGGAGGCCAAGCCCCTGCTGGGTCCGGCACTGCCAGCCACTGGCGCGATCGCGAACCTGATCGCGCCGCAGGCCTTCGAGATCGAGGCGGTAGACCAGATGCGCGATGAAATCTTCGGTCCGGTGCTGCAGATCGTGCGCTGGAGCGGCGACCCGCTGGCGCTGGTCGATCAGATCAATACGCTCGGCTACGGCCTGACGCTGGGCATACAGACCCGGATCGACAGCCGGGCCCAGGCGATGGCGCGGCGGGCCCAGATCGGAAACGTCTACATCAACCGCAACCAGATCGGCGCCGTCGTCGGCGTGCAGCCGTTCGGCGGCGAGGGCCTATCGGGCACCGGCCCCAAGGCCGGCGGACCGCACTACCTGTACCGCTTCTGCGCCGAGCAGACCATCACGGTCAACACCACCGCGGCAGGAGGCAACGCGGCGCTGCTGGCGGGGTGAGCAAGACCGCCGGCCCCAAAAAAAGCGCCCTGCGGTGAAGCAGGGCGCCTGGATTGGGGGCTTGGAGTGAACTTGGGGTCTCAGGCCGCCTGATGGCGCGCAGCGACGTTCAGGAAACCCGCGACTTCGGTCTTTGCCAGCGTGGCGGTCAGCGCCTCGACTGCGGTCCACAGCAGCATCGCGATGCCGA
>JBMOJJ010000347.1:0-3834 GCA_049315845.1 Rhodoferax sp. | reverse complement strand
ATCATCTTCTTCTGGGTCGCCCGGATGATCATGATGACCACCCACTTCACCGGCCGGGTGCCGTTCAGGCATGTCTACATCCACGGCCTGGTGCGGGACGCACAGGGCAGGAAGATGAGCAAGTCCGAGGGCAATGTGCTGGATCCGGTGGACCTGATCGACGGCATTGCGCTGCCCGAACTGCTGGCCAAGCGCTCCGAAGGCCTGCGCAAGCCCGAGACCGCACCGCAGGTCCGCAAGAACACCGAGAAGGAGTTTCCAGCGGGCATTCCGGCCTTCGGCGCCGACGCGCTGCGATTTACCTTCGCCTCGCTGGCCTCGCTCGGACGCAGCATCAACTTCGACGCCAAGCGCTGCGAGGGTTACCGCAATTTCTGCAACAAGCTGTGGAACGCCAGCCGCTTTGTGCTGATGAACTGCGAGGGCCAGGACTGCGGCCTGCGCGAGCACACCCAGGAAGAATGCGCACAGGGTGGCAGCTCGCAGGGCTACCTTGATTTCAGCGCCGCCGACCACTGGATCGTCTCGCTGCTGCAGCGCGCCGAAGCCGATGTTGCCACCGGTTTTCAAGAGTACCGCCTGGACAATGTGGCCAACACGATCTATGACTTTGTCTGGAACGAGTTCTGCGACTGGTATCTGGAAATCGCCAAGGTTCAATTGCAGCAAGGCAGCCCGGCGCAGCAGCGGGCCACCCGGCGCACGCTGATTCGCACGCTGGAGACCGTGCTGCGGTTGGCGCACCCGGTCATTCCGTTCGTCACCGAAGCGCTGTGGCAGAAGGTGGCGCCGGTGGCCGGCCGCACCGGCGAATCGGTCTGCGTCGCCGCCTACCCCCAGGCACAGCCCGAGCGGATCGACGAAGTCGCCATCGCCCAGGTCGGCAAGCTCAAGGCGCTGGTCGATGCCTGCCGCATTCTGCGCGGTGAGATGAATGTCTCGCCGGCGACCCGACTGCCGCTGTTCATGATTTCCGGGCAGCCGGCCGAGGCCAGCTTCTTGCGGCAGTCAGCGCCAGTGCTGCAGGCTCTGGCCAAACTCAGCGAAGTGCGTGTTTTTGACGATGAGCCGGCCTGGTCTGGCGCCGCGCAGGCCGCGCCGGTGGCTGTGGTGGGTGAAGCCCGCATCTGCCTGCACATGGAAATTGACATCGCCGCAGAAAGACTTCGCCTGGGCAAGGAGGCAGGCCGCCTGGAGGGCGAGATTGCCAGAGCCAATGGCAAATTGGGCAATCAGGCTTTTGTCGCCAAGGCGCCGCCCGCGGTGATCGAGCAGGAACGCAAACGCCTGGCGGATTTTGAAGCGACTCTGGCCAAACTCAAGGACCAGCTGACCCGGCTTGGATGAGGGATCGCGCTAGCGACGGCGCATCAGGTGAAAGAACTCCAGGCCGATGGTCTGCTGCTCCAGCAGTTCATTGCCGGTCTGCTTGGCAAAGGCCTGGAAGTCGCGCACCGAGCCGGGGTCGGTCGCGACCACCCGCAGGGTCTGGCCGCTCGCCATATCCGACAGCGCCTTCTTGGCTTTCAGAATGGGCAGCGGGCAGTTCAGGCCACGGGCGTCGAGTTCTCGGTCGATTTGCATCAATTTATCCTTGGAATGGCCTGAATTCTAGAGCCGCCGCGCTCAGGCGCGTCTGGGAAACTCCGCGAACTGCGGCTCATGGCCGCGCGAACGCAACCAGTCGGCCAGCGCCTGGCCTGTGCCGGCGCGCCAGCATTTGACCTGATCGAGCGCAAAAAGGCGGTAATCGACCAGTTCGGGCGACAAGCTGACCTCGCCGTGGCAGACTGCGTGATAGGCAATGATGATCTGGTTCATGCGCTGAAAATCGTAGACGCCAATCAGCTTCAACGCGCTGGTGCTCAGGCTGGTCTCTTCGGCGATCTCGCGCTGCATGCCCTGCTGCGGCGTCTCCCCTGCCTCCATGAAACCGGTGATCAGCGCAAACATCTTGCCAGGCCAGGCGGCGTTTTGCGCCAGCAGGACCTTGCCCTCATACTCGATCACGGCGGCCAGCACAGGTATCGGGTTGTTCCAGTGGGTGTAGTCGCAGGCTGTGCAGCGAAGGCGCTCCTTGGCACCCCCATCCTCGGCCTGCGTCAGAAGGCTCAGCGGCGCGGCGCACTGGGGACAAAAGCGGAACGGCTGCGTCATGCCGGGAACACTCCGGTCGAGAGGTAGCGGTCGCCGCGATCGCAAACCACAAAGACAATGGTCGCGTTGCTTTCGCGCTGCGCGATCTGCTGCGCCACCCAGCAGGCGCCGGCCGCCGAAATCCCGGCAAAGATGCCTTCCTCGCGCGCCAGGCGCCGGCACATGTCTTCGGCCGTCTCCTGGCTCACATACATCAGCTCATCCACGTGGCTGGCGTCGTAAATCTTGGGCAGGTATTCCTGCGGCCACTTGCGAATGCCGGGAATACGCGAGCCCTCCATCGGCTGCACACCAATCACCCGCACGGCACGGTTCTTTTGCTTCAGGAACTGCGAGACGCCGGTGATGGTGCCGGTGGTGCCCATCGCGCTGACAAAGTGCGTGACGTGCCCCTTGGTGTCAGCCCAGATCTCGGGGCCGGTGGTCTCGAAATGGATGCGCGGATTGTCGGCATTGGCAAACTGGTCCAGCACAAAGCCCTTGCCATCGCGGCGCATCTGCTCGGCCAGATCGCGCGCGTACTCGATGCCGCCGCTCTTGGGCGTCAGGATCAGTTCGGCGCCAAACGCCTTCATGGTCTGCGCGCGCTCGACCGACAGGTCTTCGGGCATGATCAAAATCATCCGATAGCCCTTGATGGCGGCGGCCATGGCCAGCGCAATGCCGGTGTTGCCCGAGGTCGCTTCGATCAGCGTGTCGCCGGGCTTGATCTCGCCGCGTTCCTGGGCGCGGCGAATCATCGACAAGGCGGGCCGGTCCTTGACCGATCCAGCCGGGTTATTGCCCTCAAGCTTGCCCAGGATCACGTTGCCACGCCTATCATTTTCTTCGGCGCCGATGCGCAGCAAACGCACCAGCGGGGTTTTGCCGATGGAATCTTCAATGGTTGGATATTTCATAACCCGCACTGTGCCATAATTCGCGCCTCTGCTCCTTGCCCGGGTGGCGAAATTGGTAGACGCGCCAGACTCAAAATCTGGTTCCGAGAGGAGTGTCGGTTCGATTCCGACTCCGGGCACCATTGATAAGGTCGTAACGTTCCAATAACGTGCGGCCTTTTTCTTTTTCCCTCTGAAAACATGCTTTCTGTCGTGCGATAGCGTCCGGCAGAGTATGACACGTTCCGACCCTAAATTGGGTATCAATTGGGGGCACGGTTTTCGAAAACCGGGGGCATTTGCCAAATAGCCCCCGCCCCCAAATTGCGAAGGCTTACCTCCATGTCCGAGCCGCCGTTTCGCAGCTTGCTGGGGCGGCCTGTCAGGCACCCGCCGCTAGGTCGGTTTGCAGCGCACCGCCTGCCCTACAGCAGGCAGCGCCGGGCGGTGCCTAGCGTGCCCGGCATGACCGCGCCGCCGCTTTAAGCTGTCCGGCTCGCGTGCCTGGTGGTGTCGGTTACAGCGGCCCCGGCACGTGATCCGGTCAACGTTCGGCCAACAGTGCCCCCCCCCATTTGATCGCACCATCATCAAAGTCGCCGGGGTACCCCCCCCTACCATAACTTGCGCACGTAAAAATGTGTGGAACGGTCGGTCCCTGTGCTTCGAAGTCCCAGACATTTTCACCCCCTACCGGCTGCCGTTTCATTCATCGTCTGCGGTTTCATATTCTCCCCAGCCGTGGATCGCCACATCATCAAAGTCGCAGGCATCAAATAGCACCACATGCGCAGGCGTG
>JBMOJJ010000346.1:0-3835 GCA_049315845.1 Rhodoferax sp. | reverse complement strand
GTCTGCTGGCGCCGTTTGACCCTGTCGTTTGGGACCGGCGGCGTTTTGAAATGTTGTGGGACTGGGCCTACCGTTTCGAGGCCTACACGCCGGCTGCCAAGCGGGTGCGCGGTTATTACGCGCTGCCGCTGTTGTGGCGGGATCAGGTCATTGGCTGGGGCAATGTGGCACTGCGCGGTGACAAGCTTCAGGTCGATTTGGGTTATGTGTCGGGCACCGCGCCGCGTGAAGCCGCTTTTGGCCAGGCACTGGAAGAGGAACTGGCGCGACTGCGCAGTTTTCTCGCGCTCGCGCCGGATTGAGCGCTATTGCGTCAGCGCCCGACAAACTGCGCCGGTTGCTTGGCAAAAAAGGCGTCGACGCCGATCCTGAAATCCTCGGTCTGCGCGCATTGCAAAAAGGCGCTGGCCTCGGCTTCAAGCTGAGCCGGCAGGTCGCGGTCAAAAGAGGAACGCATCAGCCGGCGCAGCCGACCCAGCGCCACTGTGGGCCCCTTGGCCAGTCGCTGTGCGAAGGCCATGGCTTGGGCTTCAAGTTCCGCTGCCGGCACGACGCGGTTCAGCAGTCCGAGTTGCAGCGCTTGCATACTGTCCAGGGTTTCACCCAGCATCGCCACCTCAAGTGAGCGGCGCAGCCCGATCAGACGTGGCAGTGCCCAAGACGCGCCAACATCGCAACTGGCGCCGATGTTGACGTAAGCCATATTGAAGCGCGTTCCCTCGGCAGCGATGGCGAAATCTGCCTGCAGCATCAGACTCAGACCAGCGCCGGCGGCCACGCCGTGCACCTGGGCAACGAGTGGCGCATCGATGCCCGCCAAGACCGTGAGTGCTTCATGCAGCGGGCCTATCAGTTCGACTGCGGCCTGACTCGGATTGGCGCTCAAGGTGGCCAGGTCGCCGCCGGCCATGAAACCCTTGCCGGCACCGCACAACACGACGGCGCGCACAGAGCGGTCGCTGGCCAGGTCGCGTGCGGCCTGCAGGAAGGCCTGCGCCATCGGCACATCGACGGCGTTGAGCGCTTTCGGACGGTTAAAGCGCAGTACGACCACCGCCCCGTCGCGCTCGATCAGCAGCGGTGCTTCGGGGCTCTGCACGGTGGTGGTGTCGCTCATGTAGGCTCCTAGCGGTACAGCGCTTCAATTTCCTCGGCGTAGCTCTTGTAGATACTGGAGCGCCTGACCTTCATGGTGGCGGTCACCTCACCGTCGTCGTGGTCGAGTTCCTTGGTCAGCAGGTGGAACTTGCGAATCTGTGACACCTGCGCCAGCCGCTCGTTGCCCCGGGCGATGTCGGCCGCGATCAACTTGCGCACCTGCGGGTGCTCGACCAACGATCGAAAATGGGTGAATGGGATGCGCCGCGCTTCGGCCCATTTGCCCACGACTTCGTAGTCGATCTGGATCAGGGCACCGACAAACTTGCGTGCCTCGGCGACGATGATGCATTCCTTGATGTTGGGGCTGCCCTTCATCGTGTTCTCAATCTCGGAAGGCGTCA
Organism: Rhodoferax sp.; assembly: GCA_049315845.1. Lineage (GTDB taxonomy): Bacteria > Pseudomonadota > Gammaproteobacteria > Burkholderiales > Burkholderiaceae_C > Rhodoferax. The sequence goes on along the minus strand of JBMOJJ010000346.1, from coordinate 2,333 downwards.
GGTTCTTGCCGCCCGCCGTGATCATGATGTCCTTCAGGCGATCCACGATGCGCAGCTGGCCCTTTTCCTCACGCACCACGTCGCCGGTGTGCAGCCAGCCATCGCGGATGCTGCCGGCAGTGGCCTCGGGATTCTTGTAGTAGCCAACAAAAATCATGTCTCCGCGTAACAGCAACTCGCCGTCGGCACCGATGCGGTGCTCCACGCCCAGAATCGGAACCCCGACCGTGCCCACCAGTACGTTGTCGCGCCGATGGCCGGTCACCATGCCGGTGGACTCGGTCAGGCCGTAGACCTCGACCAGGGGCACGCCCAGCACGCGAAAGAAGCGCACCACATCGGGCGGGATGGGCGCGGCACCGGTGAGCGCCACTTGCGCCTTGCGCAGGCCGATGAAATTCTGCAGCGCGCGAAACACGCTCCAGTAACAGGCGAAGTACAGCAGTCTCTCGGCCAGACTCCAGTTGGCGCGGGACTTTTCCGCCAGTCCCAGGCAGGCAGACCAGGCGCGGTGAAACAGCGCACGACGCAGCGCGCCGGTTTCCTGCAGCTTGATGTTGATGGCGGCGTGCATCTTCTCCCAGATGCGCGGTACGCCCAGGAACATGGTGGGCGCCACTTCGCGCAAGTCTTCCTGCACCGTGCGGATCGACTCACCGAAATTGACCGTCGATCCGAGGTAGACCGGAACAAAGGTGGTCAGCATCTGCTCGGCCACATGGCACAGCGGCAGGTAAGACAGATGACTGGTCTGGATGGAGAGCCCGAGCCGCTCGACGATGCCGGGCACCACGCCGCGAATATTGCGGTAGGAAATCACCGCACCCTTGGGCTTGCCGGTAGAACCCGAGGTGTAGATCATCAGACCCACATCGTCCAGCGTCTGTTGTGCCAGCACGTCGTCTATCAGCGCTGACTGGCCGCTGGCAGCACCGGCTCTTTCGACCTCGTCGAAGGTGGCTATAAACTTGCGCTGCTCCGGCGAAAAACTGCGCAGACCCTTGGTCTCCATCACCACGATCTTGCGCAGGCGCGGCAGCTGGTCCAGCGCTTCGAGCAGCTTGTCGGTCTGCTCCTGGTCCTCGCAGACCATGATCTCGATGTCAGCGTGGCCCACTACATAGGCCACCTCGGAGCTCGGGCTGGTCGGGTAGACGCCCACCGTGACGGCACCGACCAGACCGGCGCCCATCTGCGTGAGCACCCATTCGATGCGGTTTTCCGAAATGACGCCGACGTGGCCGCCAGCGGGCAGACCGAGCGCACGCAAGCCCAGTCCAAAATAGCAGGCGCGCTGGTAGTAGCCGTCCCAGCGCAGCGGCTTCCAGATGCCAAAGTCCTTTTGCCGGATCGCGATGCGCTCCGGTGTCAGGCGTGAGCGCTCACGCAGCATCTGCGGCAGCGTCAGTTCGGGCAGGGCCTGAGGTGCGTGCAGGGTCATGACAGCCAGCGCTTGCGACGCTTGTAATGCTTGATCTCGCGAAAGCTGCGGGCTTCGCCGGCGCCACCAACCCCCAGATAAAACTCGCGCACGTCGGGGTCGCTGGCCAGACGCTCGGCCTGGCCGTCGATCACGATCTTGCCGTTCTCCATGATGTAGCCGCTGTGCGCAACCGCCAGCGCGAGGGTGGCGTTCTGCTCCACCAACAGCATGGAGACACCGCGCTCGGCATTGATGCGGGCGATGATGCTGAAGATGTCTTCCACCAGCTTGGGTGAGAGGCCCAGCGAGGGCTCGTCGAGCAGGATCAACTGGGGCTGGGCAATCAGCGCCCGGCCAATCGCCAGCATCTGCTGCTCGCCGCCCGACAGATAGCCGGCCAGCCCCTTGCAGCGCTCGTGCAGGCGCGGGAAGTAGTTGTAAACCAGATCGAAGTCGGGTTTGACTTTGTCACGCCCGCTCAGGGCGTAGCTGGCAGCAACCAGGTTTTCCTCCACCGTGAGGTCTTCAAAAATGCGCCGGCCTTCCATCACGTGGCTCAAGCCCTGGCGCACCAGTTGCTGTGGCGCCAGCTGCGCAGTGTTGTGCCCGTTAAACAGAATGCTGCCGCTTTCGAGTTCACCGTCTTCCAGCGTCAACAGGCCCGAGATGGCCTTGAGGGTGCTGGACTTGCCGGCCCCGTTGCTGCCCAGCAAAGCCACAATTTCTCCGCGCGGCACGACCAAGGAGAGGCCGCGCAGGGCCTGCACCACCTTGTTGTAAACCACCTCGATGTTGTTGACTTCGAGGATGTGGTCTTTGCGGGTCTCGGTCATTCTGTTGTGCCGTGCGGGAGAGAACTAGAGCGCGATCCAGTCGGAGGCCGCCACCATCTTCTGCGTCTTCATGTCGG
>JBMOJJ010000345.1:0-3847 GCA_049315845.1 Rhodoferax sp. | reverse complement strand
AGTAGAACTGGGGTGCTTCAAACTTGAGCAGATCGCCCAGCGTGGGTAGTGAATTGATGAAAGGCATGGCTATTCCTTGGAGTTGAGTCGTTTGACGGCGGCCACGATCGGTGAGGACTGTGGCGAGGCTGCGGGAGAAGTGCTGCCGGTCCCAGTGCCGGTGGCCGCGGGCAACGTGGACTGAATTTCCAACGCGTCACTGGCCGAGGCTCGTGCTTCGATCAGAGTGCGCCGCACCTCTGCTTCGCTCTTGCCCGCAGCGATGAACTGCGCGGCACGATCCGGACAGCCTGCGATCAGGCACATTTCTGCGATGGCTTGCACGCTTTGCTGCAAGGACTGCACGGCTGCGTTGGTCGCTTCCTTGCGCGCTTCGCTAATCAGATTTGCCAGGGATTCCGGCGTCGCAGCGGCAACAGGTGCGGCTTGCGCAGCGGCCAATGGGCTGGGTGGCGCCGGTGCGGCGGCGCCAACTGCTGCGCTGGCTTCGGGTGCAGGATGAGTGATGGGGTCAGTGTTTTCTTGAGGCATTGAAGTCTCCATGGTTGATAAAAGTTGGATCGGTGTGGCATCGCAAGCGCTTTGAGGGCTTGCACGCGCCAGTGCTGTACCGGCCCGGGCCGACAACAACGGGCTGCGTAGTCGGTTCGTCAGAAGATGGTTTTTCATGTCAGCCACGGCGGCGTCCAGACTCAGCACACCATCGGCCAGACCGGCCTTGACAGCGTCCTCGCCAAAGAACAGTGCCGCCTGGGTACCGCGGACTGCCTGCGGCTTAATGCCTCGCATCTGCGCTACTTGGTCGGTGAAGATGGCGTAGAGCCGATCGACCTCGGCCTGCAGACTGGCATGGGCCTGAATGGAGAGCGGCTCGTGCGGCGAGAAGTCGTTCTTGTGCTCTCCGGCAGTGATGGCCGTGTAACGCAGTCCGTCGGTCGCATCCCTGGCCGACTGGTCCACATGCAGGGCGATCACTCCGATCGAACCCACACCCGCCGTTTCGGTAATAAAGAGCCTCTCGGCGCTGGATGCAATGGCATAAGCAGCCGAGAACGCAGCGTCGTTGGCCACCGCCCAGATCGGCTTTTGCTGAACGGCGGCGCGGATTCGGCGCGAGAGTTCAAACACGCCTGACGCCTCACCACCAGGGGAATCGATATCAAGCACGATGCCCGACACACTGGAATCGGCAACAGCACCGTCGATCTGATCAGCAATCGAGGCGTAACTCGTGAGTCCCGATTCAACCTGCAGACCGACGGTGCGTTTGACCAGACTGCCCAGAATCGGAATTACGGCAATGCCGGTGCGCATGGCATCCAGCGCTGTCAGATCAATGGTGGAAGCAGCTATGGCAATTCCGCCCGGCTGCACAGTGCCGGCGATATCAAGCGGCGAATCGCGACCAATCGCATGCAGATTTGGGTTCAAAGCCATGCGCGGCAGCAGCACCGACAGAATGACGTCGAGCTTGGCACGGGCAATCAGAAGCGGTGTGCCGAACACGCGGCACGCAAGGTGTGGCAACAAGGTGACTCCTAGATTGAAGTGCTGTCAGGGTTGGACGCGGCTGCGTCCAGAGCAGTCGTTGTCTGTCCCGGTATTGGCCGGGTGACAGACGGTTGGTCGTACCTGGGATCGGAATCAAAAACCAATCCGAGCTCATCGGCGCGTTGGTTGTCGGCAGCGATTTCGCGATCAATATCTTCAGCGTCGTAACCAAAGCCCGAGATCGCCTCCGACCTGGACATCAGTCCGGCCCGAATGGCAGTCAGCATGGCATCAAACTCCTTCTTGGGATCGACCCACTGCCAGCCCTGCGGGATCCACTTGGCCGCCAGGTACTCACGACGGCGTGTGGCGAAGCCGGACAGGGTGATCGCGCCCTCGAGCACCGCCTGCTCAAGCCAGGCCTTCCAGATCGGGCGGCACAACTGGTGCACGATGACGCCGTGCTGAATCGCTTCGCAGCGCCGCCTGAATTCGAGCAGACCGGCCCGGATGGAGGAGTAGTTGACCTGGGTGAGGTCACCAGTGAGCATCTCGTAAGTGATGCCCATGGCAGCAGCCACCGCCCGAAACTGCATGCGCAGGAATTCGGAATAACTCGCGCCGACATCCGCCGGCTGGCTGAATTTCACATCTTCACCAGGCTCCAGAAACTGCAAGGTTCCCGGCTCCAGACCCGCAAGTGAAACACCATTGCCATCTGCTGGCCCTTCTCCCATCAGGTTGTCTTCAGGCGCCATGCGCGTGATGAATCCGGCAAACATCGCCGCCGTCTTTTTGCGTACCAGTTCGGCGTCGTCGTACTGATCGAGTTCATTGAGCTTGACCAGAGCACGTGCCAGCCAGGGTTCACCGCGGATCTGTCCCGGACGCAGGGGCCGAAACAAGTGAATGATTTCTGCCGCAGGAACTCGGACCGTGTCCATGCCTCCGGCACCCGACATCGGCGCCAGCATTCCATCCCCCGGATGCGATCGGTACAGGTGGTACGCGACACGCCGACCCAGACGATCAAACTCAATCCCGGCGCGAACCGTGTTGCCTGGACCTGAACTGCTTGATGCTGGCGCCAACTCGATGTTCAATGATGTCGGCAAGTGCTCGGGCTCCAGCACCTGAAGCTGCATTGCCACAGCCAGACCATCTTCAGGCCGGCGGTACCGAATCCGGATCAGGGCCTCACCGCCCTCCATCATGGCGCGACAAGCCAATGCCTGAAGGCCGTAGAAGTCGGTCAGTCCTGCACCGTCGGCATCCTCACACCAGTCGCGCCACAAGGCATGAATCGATTCGCGCACCGCGTTGTCCACCAGCATCGACTGCGGCTTTATGCCGGTGCCGATGGCATTGGCCACAAAGGCTTCGACCCCGACAGCCGCCCAGGCATTGCGCCGAACCAGATCCCGGCTCTTGGCGCGCAGCTCCATTTGCGTGTAGGCAAGTGCTGCCACGGCGCCGGGATTGCCGACCTGCCACGCCAGTGCGCGACGCCCACCGCCGATACCGTCGTAGGTAGGGCTGCTGGGGCTCGCCCGGCCATGTCCAGAGTTCCGGCCACCAAAGAGAGACATGCCAATGCGCCCATCCGCCAGGTTGCTCCGCATAGTTTGGATCCAGCCCATCAGGTACCCTTTCCCGTTGTGACCCGAATCTGCCTTGGAGCGCCCGGCCACAGATGGGTCGCAACCGCCTGCTCAAAGAGGCCACGTTTGACTTCACGAAGTGCCACGCGCAGTTCATCGATGGAGCGGTACTCGACTGTCTAGTCGCCAAAGCTGACGCGTCGCTCTCCTTTGGCCAGCGCTGCTTCCAGGGCTTGCACTTGGGCTTCTGTGTAGGCCATCAGCGATACACCATCAGGTTGAGCTCAGACGTGTCGGAGAGCGTGCCGGCCTGGCTGGCGCAAATGACCTCGACATAGTCGGTGGTCTTGACTTCGGCCGTGACGCGGGCGCTGGCCACTTTGAGGGTCGTCTGGCTACCAGCGTTGCGGGCAAACGCACTCCAGCAATAGTTGGCGTCCTTCATCGGTGTGGCAAACGTCACCCGGTATTTGCCCGCAGCACTGCGGGTGACGCTTTGCACATTGAAGCTTGCGAGAATCACGGTGGCGCTGCCCACATAGCCAAAGGACACCCAGGCACGGGCCACCCCAGGATGGTCAGCGCTGATGCGGGTCTTGACCTGGCGGCCTATGGCCCCTGCCAGATCCGCGATCCTCTGGGACAGACTCATGAGCACCATGGGAATCAGGCGGCCAATGCAGCCTCAAAGACCGACACAAAGTCAGTCTCCGGGTCACCAATCGCTGTTGCAGCAATCGCGCCGATGTTCTGCC
>JBMOJJ010000344.1:0-3852 GCA_049315845.1 Rhodoferax sp. | reverse complement strand
ACAGGGGCTGTGATCGGCGTCGAAGCCCTGATCCGTTGGATGCATCCACAAAGAGGACTACTGCCACCAGCGGACTTTCTGCCGATGATCCAGGATCATCCGCTTGCCATCGAGTTGGGCCAGTGGGTGATAGAAAAGGCTTTGCTGCAAGTCGAGCGCTGGCAGCAGGACGGACTGAACATCGGGGTCAGCGTCAATATCGGATTGCGCCATGTGATGCAGGCTGACTTTGTGCAGCGCCTGCGCGAAGCCTTGGACGCACACCCCAGGCTCAAGCCAGACTGCCTGGAACTTGAACTACTCGAAACCAGCGCCTTGAAGGATCTAGCCCATGTATCGCAGGTCATTCAAGCGTGTCGGAGCATTGGCGTTGAATGCACACTTGACGACTTCGGCAGTGGTCAATCCTCTCTGACCTGCCTGAAGAGGCTGCCGGTCAAGTACCTCAAGATCGACCAGAACTTTGTCCGCGACATGCTTGACAGCAGCGATAGCCTTTTGATTCTGATCGGTGTTCTCAGGCTGGCCAGCGCCTTTGACCTGAAGGTGATTGCCGAGGGGGTAGAGACCGCACAGCATGGTTCCATCTTGCTTGAACTCGGCTGCGAGCTGGCGCAGGGCTACGGCATTGCACGCCCGATGTCGGCTGATAAATTGTCAGGATGGGTCAAGCAATGGAAGCCTGATCCGATTTGGAACAATGTGGCGGTAGTGCCGAGTTAATGCATTACTAATGCACCAAGCGACCTCCAGTGGCCGCAATGGAGGGTTCGTGGCTACGACCCTGTCATTGTCAACGGCTGCTATAGGGAACGCAGTTTAGGAACTCGACCGGCAGCAATGTGTCTGGAGTCAGTCACCATGGGGCTCCAGAGTCGCTCAAAGCTTGTGATCGAAGCAGAGACTGGTGACTTTCAATGCTCCCGCCGATAGCTCGGGTACCATGTCTTGGCCTTGTATCCACCAAAGGAGAGTCAAGATGGCCACATCGAGAGACGAACGGATCGGTGCTGTAAGCAATCTGCTGGTCCTGGCCATTGACCAGGGAACGCACGCGAGCCGGGCGCTGGTGTTCGATCGACAGGGGCGCACGCTGTCCAGCGGCGTGGCAAACATCGCAATCACCTACCCGCAGGCGGACTGGGCTGAGCAGGATGGAAACGAAATCGTGGACTCCGTGCGTGTGGCTGCGGCAATGGCATTGCAGGCCTTGGGGACGCGCCGGCGCGACGTGGTAGCCGCCGGACTGTCGAGCCAGCGCTCCAGCGTGATCTGCTGGGACCGAATCACGGGAGCGCCCCTGTCGCCCATCTTCAGCTGGCAGGACAGGCGCGCCCATGCCTGGATAGACCAATTGAAGCCGCACGCAGATACCGTGCATCGCAAGACAGGCCTCTTTCTGTCACCGCACTACGGCGCCAGCAAATTGCGCTGGGCGCTGGATCATCTGCCCGCCGTGCGTGCAGCGCTGGAAAACCAGACCTTGTGCTGGGGCCCGATGGCGAGTTTTGTGGTGTTTCGCTTGTGCGCCGAGCAGCTCTTTCTGGCGGACCCGCAGTGCGCCGCACGCACCCAGCTGTGGAACCTGCATGCGCATGACTGGGACCCTGAACTGCTGGAGCTGTTCGGTCTGCCAGCAGGTTTTCTGCCAAAGAGCGTGCCGACCTGTCATGCGTGGGGAACACTGGACCTGCCGGGCACGGCCATTCCCCTGACCGCGGTCAATGGCGATCAGTCGGCGGCGGTGTTTGCCTTTGGCTGGCCTGAAGCGGATTCGGCCTACATCAACATCGGTACCAGTGCCTTTGTGCAGCGCGCGCTCAATCACTTTCCCGGTCACGTGCCGCGCCAGTTGACCGGCATCATCCTGGACGATGGTGCTACCAAGGTCTATATGGTCGAGGGCAACGTGAACGGTGCCGGTAGCGCGCTGGAGTGGGTCAGCAAGGAGTTTGGCATGGGGCAGCTCACCAAGCAGCTGCCGCAATGGCTGGCACGGCCCGAGGAACCACCGCTGTTTCTCAATGGCATCGCGGGTCTGGGTGGACCGTTCTGGCAGCCTGAATTTGCGTCACGCTTCGTCGGTGAGGCCGAGCCCTGGCTGAAAGTTGTGGCGGTGGTGGAGAGCATCGCTTTCCTGCTGCAGGCCAACATCGATCACATGAACAAGTATGTGCCTGCGGCGCAGCGCATCCGCGTCAGCGGTGGTGTCTCCTTGCTCGACGGTCTGTGCCAACGCCTGGCCTGCATCAGCGGCCTGCCGGTACACCGGCGCGACGACCCGGAAGCCAGCGCGCGCGGCATCGCCTACCTGGCCTGCGGACGGCCCACCGACTGGAATCAGGGCGCGCATGAGGATGTGTTCGCACCTCAGAGCGATTCCGCGTTGCAAGCGCGCTACCGGCGCTGGCGCGCGCTGATGGCACAGGCCACTGGTGTTTAGGCGAAGCAGGCAAGCCCGGCAACCAAACGAGAGAGGTAATCCACCATGTCCATGACACTTAGTGAATGGCTTCCGCCTCAGGCACAAGACATTTTTCTGGTCCTGTTCCTCTCGTTCTTGATCGGGTTGGAGCGAGAGGAAAAGAAGGCGACCGCTGAAAAATTCGTGTTTGGCGGAGTGCGCACCTTCCCGCTGATCGGCCTGGTCGGCTACGCCATGGCTTCTCTGTCGGGCAGCCAGATCGTGCCGTTGGCCCTTGGATTCATCGCGGTCGCCGGATTCCTGATGCTCTCGTACTGGCACAAACTCGTGACCGGCGGATTGGTCGGGCTGACCTCCGAGTTTGCCGGCCTCATCACCTACCTGATCGGCGCTCTGGTGTTCCAGCAGCATTTGTGGATGGCCACCACGCTGGGTGTGGTCAGCATGCTGCTGCTCGAACTCAAAGGGGGGCTGGAAGGACTGGCCCGGCGGATAGCACCAGAAGACGTGGTGACGTTCACCAAATTTTTGCTGCTGACAGCGGTGATCCTGCCCATCCTGCCCAACGAGGCGTTCAGCCAGTTCCAGATCAATCCGTTCAAGAGCTGGCTGGTGGTGGTCGCGGTCAGCGCGGTTTCCTACGGCAGCTATGTCATTCAGAAACTGTCCAAAGGGCAGGGTGGCGTGCTACTGGCCGCCATCCTGGGCGGCGCCTATTCGTCAACCCTGACCTCCGTGGTTCTGGCCAAGCGCTCTGCCAAGGAGAGCCTGCCCCATTTGTTCTCCGGCGCCATCCTGATGGCATCGGGCGTAATGTACCTGCGCCTGGCCGTGCTGCTGGCGCTGTTCAATTGGGAACTGATGCGCGCGCTCGCGCCCTCATTCCTCGTCTTGGGTGTTCTGGCGATGGGCATAGGCTGGGTCTGGGCGCACCGGCGCGATGCCGGCAGTCATGATGTCGTGGCCCCGGCCGAGCCCCGCAATCCGCTGGAGTTGCGCGCGGCGCTTGCCTTCGCCTTGCTGTTTCTTGTCATGTTGGTGGCAACCCAACTGGCCACGGTTTACCTCGGCCACGCGGGTGTCTATACGCTGTCGGCGATGATGGGGGTGGCGGATGTGGATCCCTTCATCATGGGAATGACGCAAGCCTCCGGGACCGTAACGCCACCCTCTGTGGCAGCGATAGCGATACTTGTTGCCGCTGCCAGCAATAACGTGGCCAAAGGGGCGTATGCCTACTTCCTGTCTTCTGGCGCAGCAGGACTTCAGAGCGCCTGCCTGCTGATCGGATTGTCAGTGCTGGGCTTGATGCCATTGCTGTGGCTGGCCTGAGAAATTTGCTGCACTGCGGTAATATCCCCACTCGATGAACTTCCAGAATCCGCCCAAGCCCTTGCCGGGCGTCTTAGCGCAGGTGCCGCACGAAC
>JBMOJJ010000343.1:0-3857 GCA_049315845.1 Rhodoferax sp. | reverse complement strand
CGATTTGCCGCAGCCCGACTCGCCGATCAGGCCCAGCGTCTCGCCGCGCTCCAGGCTGAAACTGAGCCCGCGAACGGCCAACGCCGCGCCGCGCTGGGTCTGCAGTTGCACGCCTAGGTTGCTGACTTCGAGCAGCGCCATGCTAGCGCTTTCGTGCCAGACGAGGATCGAGCAGGTCGCGCAGGCCGTCGCCGGCCAGATTCAGGCCCAGCACGGCCAGCGCAATCGCAACACCCGGAAATACCGCCAGCATCGGCGCCTGAAACAGCAGCGTTTGCGCTTCGGCCAGCATGCGACCCCAGGACGGCTGGGGTGGCTGGGTCCCGAGTCCGAGGTAGGACAGGGCCGCTTCGGCCAGGATTGCAAGCGCAAACTGGATCGTGGCCTGGACAATCAGGACCGACAGGATATTGGGCAGGATGTGGTCCAGTGTGATGCGCCAGGGGCCCTTGCCGCAGGCGCGCGATGCCAGCACGAACTCGCGCGACCAGACCGCGTTTGCGCTGGCCCGGGTGATGCGGGCGAAGGTCGGGATGTTGAAAATGCCGATCGCCGTGATCGAGTTGACAATGCCGGCGCCAAAGACAGCGGTCATCATGATGGCCGACAGAATGGCGGGAAAGGCGAAGGTGAAATCCGCCAGCCGCATGATCAGTTCTTCGACCCAGCCGCGCCGCGCCGCCGCGACCAGGCCCAGCGTGGTGCCCAGGGTCAGGCCAATGCCGACGGCGATCACGCCGACCAGGATGGAGTTGCGCGCGCCCACCAATAGCAGCGACGTGACATCGCGGCCGAACGGATCGGTGCCGAGCCAGTGCTGGGCGTTGGGCAACTGCAGCTTGGCCGCCATGTCAATCTCATAGGGCGACCACGGGGTCCAGACCATCGACACCGCCGCCGCTGCCAGCAGCAGAACAGTCAGCGCCGCGCCGATGACGAAACTGCGATGCCCCAGCGCGCGCGCCGCGAAGCCAGGGGGGCTGCTCATATGTCGCTGGCCTTCACGCGCGGATCGATTGCCGCGTACAGCACGTCGACCACAAAGTTGACCACAATCACCATCGCTGCCAGAAGCATCACGCAATTTCGAACCACGATCAGATCCCGGTTCGAGATCGCCTGGAAGATAAGACGTCCGAGGCCCGGCAGGTAGAACACGTTTTCCACCACGATCGTGCCGGCCAGCAAGTTTGCGAACTGCAGTCCCATCACGGTCACGACCGGAATCATCGCGTTGCGCAGCACATGGCCCCAGAGCGTTGCCCGCTGCGACAGACCCTTGGCGCGCGCGGTGCGCACAAAATCCTCGCGCAGCACCTCCAGCAGGGCCGAGCGCGTGATCCTCGCCAGGATGGCCGCCTGCACCACGGCCAGCGAGATGGCCGGCAGCAAAAGGGACTTGATGCCTTGCGCCACACCCTCGCTCCAGCCGGCAAAGCCACCGGCGGAAAACCACTGGAGCTGCACCGAGAACGTCAGGATGAGAAGGATGGCGAACCAGAAATTGGGGACTGCGATGCTGATCTGCGCCAGGCCCATCGCTCCGACATCGCCCAGGCGATTGTGGTGGGAGGCGGCGTAAATGCCTGTCACGAGCGCCAATGCGGTCGTCAGCAGCATCGCCATCAGTGCCAGCGGCACTGTCAGGGCCAGCCGCTCCAGAACCAGTTCAAGCACTGGCGTGCTGTAGCTGTAGCTGATGCCGAGATCGCCGACGACCAGACCGCTGACCCATTGCCAGTAGCGCGTCATCGGCGGGGCGTCAAGCCCGAGTTTGAGCGCCAGCGCCTGCACCGCTTCCGGTGCCGCGTCGGGACCCATCAGGATCTGCGCCGCATTGCCCGGCAGTATTTCAAGCACCAGAAAGATGACGACCGAGGCTCCGACCAGGGTGGCCAGCAGCGTGCTGAAACGTTTGAACAGAAATAGACCCACAGGGTTGCCTAGACCGCGCCGTCACCGATAATTTGCTGCATGTTGTTTCGCTGGATGAATACTGACGATGTGGTGGATGTTAAGCGATGGCGCTGATCATCACGGACGAGTGCATCAACTGCGATGTCTGCGAGCCGGAGTGCCCGAACCTGGCCATTTTTCCCGGGCCGGAGATCTACCAGATAGACCCCCAAAAGTGCACCGAATGCGTCGGTCATTTTGACGAACCCCAATGCGTTCAAGTCTGTCCGGTGGCCTGCATACCGGTGAATCCGCGGTTTGTCGAGAGCCGGGAAACCCTTTGGCAAAAGTTCCGGCGTTTGCAGAGCGGGCCGCTCTGATGGTCGGGCAGCGCGCAAACCGGTATCGCGCACCACGCGGTCAGGGCTTGGATGTGTCCTTCTTCTCTGAAGCCGGACCAGGCGCCTTTCCAATCTTCTTCGGCTCCGGCGTCTTGATGATTTCGGCCTTTGGTGCTTTCCTTTTGGTCTTGTTGATCTGGCCGCTCTTGTTTCTGGGCGCTGAGGCCGGGTTGCTGGCCTTGGGCGCGGGCTTGCTGGCCGCCAGGTCCCTGGCCTCCTGTTGCAGGCGCGCCTTCTCCATCTCGCTGGCGACCCTGGCGTCGCGCTGGGTCGCCTGGTCGGCTTGACGTTTTTGCGCGCCAGTGCGTGGGTCCTCGGTATCGACCATGACGGCGCCCGGACAGGGCGTCTGGCTGTAGCTGTTGCCGCACCTGAAGGTGTCTTGTGCCGCGGCAGTCGTTGATACGGCGCTGACGGCGATGAGCAGCAGCGCGCTCAAGGTAAGAGCTGACATCGATGGCCTCCGCTGAATCTTGTGATTCAGGCCGGAGTTTACTGCGGAAGATTCTCGGGTCGGGGCGGTTTGGGCCGGGGCGGCTTGCTGGTATGGATCAGCAGAGTCGCCTTGTCCATCTCGCCTGCCAGCAGATGGGGCAGGGCCTTGATGGAGCGATCAATGCCTTGATGGATCGCGATCCGGTCATCGGGCGAGGGCTTTTTCAGCACCCAATTGATGACCTCCGACTTGACGCCGGGATGGCCCACACCCAGGCGCAGGCGCCAGTAGTTGTCGGTGCCGAGTTGGGCGTGAATGTCGCGCAGTCCGTTGTGCCCCGCATGGCTGCCGCCGAGCTTGAGCTTGACTTCCCCGGCAACGATGTCCAACTCGTCGTGCGCGACCAGTATTTCCTGAGGTTCAATCTTGAAGAAACGCGCCAGCGCGGCGACTGACTTGCCGCACAGGTTCATGAAGGTTTGAGGCTTGAGCAGCCACACCGTGTGCCCCTCGACGACAGTTCGCGTCACCAGACCGTGGTAGGCCTTGTCCATCGCAAGATGGGTCTTCAGGCCGTGGGCGACTTCGTCGAGCCACCAGAACCCAGCGTTGTGGCGGGTCGACTCGTACTCCGGACCCGGATTGCCAAGCCCAACAAACAGCCTGATCATGACCACTTCAATGGCCCACCGGAGTGGGCCATTTCAGATCACTTCTTCTTGGCGGCGGGAGCTTTTGCCGCGGCAGGTGCCTTGGCAGCGGGAGCCGCCTTGCCGGCGGCGGGTGCCGCAGCAGCAGCGGGTGCTGCTGCTACCGCTTCGCCTTCGGCAACCGGAGCTTCGGCGGCGCCAATGACAACCACGGATACGATCACCGGATTGTTCTTGCCGTGTGTCACTGCAGTCACGCCCTTGGGCAGCGCAATGTCCGCCAGGTGCAGCGATGCGCCCTTCTTCAAGCCGCTCAGGTCGACCGCAATGAACTCGGGCAAATCGGCCGGCAGGCACATCACCTCAATCTCGTTGACGACGTGGTTGGCGATGCAGCCTTCGGTCTTGACGGCGGGCGAATTCTCGTCGCCACTGAAGTGCAGCGGCACCTTCATGTGCAGCTTGGTGTTGGCG
>JBMOJJ010000044.1:0-17233 GCA_049315845.1 Rhodoferax sp. | reverse complement strand
TTCTTGAACAGCGACTCGACCGAGGCGATCGATTCATCGACGCTGACGCCGTGCAGCGCATCGGGAAAGCGGGCATGGAAGATCTCGCCTGGGAAAGGGCCAAAGCCGGTCTTGTAGGGCGCGACCTTGCCGGTCAGGCCGAGCGTCAGCAGGGTGCGCCCGTGGTAGCCGCTGGTGAAGGCGATGACGGCGCTGCGCTTGGTGTAGGAGCGCGCAATCTTGACCGCGTTCTCGACCGCTTCAGCGCCAGTGCTGAGGAACATGGTTTTCTTGGCGAACTTGCCTGGGGCCAGGGCGTTGATGCGCTCGGCGAGCTCCACATAGGGCTCGTAGGCCAGCACCTGGAAGCAGGTGTGGGTGTAGAGGTCGAGTTGCGCCTTGACGGCTTTGATGATGGCCGGATGGCGGTGTCCGGTGTTAAGGACGGCGATGCCGCCGGCGAAATCGATGTAGCGCTTGCCTTCGACGTCCCAGACCTCGGCGTTTTCGCCGCGCGCGATGAAGACTTCGTGGCTTTGGCCCACGCCTCGGGGAATGGCAGCCTGGCGTCTGGCCATCAGGGCCGAATTTTTCAGATCGGGTTCGCGGTGCATATCACTCCAATGTCAAATCAGGAAACTTTTAGAACCTACAAAGCTTGAGATCCAGGCCAAGGCGATGGCCATCACGTACCGATCGAGCCCGCAGTCAGCTCAACCCGTGTCGAGATTGTCTTCAAGTTCGCCTTGGCAAGTCAAGAGCCAACACCCTGCCCATTCAACGGTATCGTCCGTCAACCGAACAGAAACTCTGTGCACTGGCATTCTCGGGGTTGCGAAGATTGCCATTTGTTCGCAGGTGCACAACTCTTTGTGCCTGCGTGCATTGAAGAGGGGGAGTTTCCCTAGGATCTCGCCTTCACCGCGCGGAACGGCAGCAACCGGCAGCAGGCGGGTCCTGGTGGACGCCTTCCTGGCGCGAGGCCTGCGAAAGAGCTGGCCTTGCCGCGCAGCGACTGGTTGCCGATCACAGCGCTTGCCGCCATTGGGGCGACCTCTCTCACTATTGGGCGCAGCTGTAGTTCTCTGCCAGATTGATATCGCCTGCGCCCCGGTATTGTGGATAACCCGGATGCCGGCATAGTGGGCGAGACAGGACCGGTGTGCGATCCAGTTTGATTGCAACCATGTGATCGGGCGCGATGCCCTTTTCAACCCAATTCATCATGGCCGTAAAGGGATCGAAGCTATCCGGACCCGCGCCACCGCCGCAATGCGAAACGCCTGCGGGGATGAAGAGCCGTGCGTTTTGTCTTGCAATCGCACCCGCAGCGTTTTCCAACTCCTCCCATTTGCGGATGGTGTCCCGATGCGAGTCGATGGTGTCGTCGGAACCGTGCCAAACCAGAATTTTCTTTCCTGAATCCATGAACTGTTTGAGTCCCGCCGTTTCGGCATCGAAGTGATACTTGTCTTGCAGGACCGATCTGATCCGCTCAAAATAGGCATTCACCGTGAAATTGGCGGCCTCCCATTTGGGCTCATTGAGCACGATGTAGCGCATGTATCCAAGTCCGAGGAATTCATAGAGTTTGGACGAAAACTTCATGCTCGTGTCGCCAAAGCCATAGCCGTAGCCCGAGTAAACGGTCGCTCCGCTGGCAAGCACAATATCGCCCATCAGGCTCCTGATGGCTGCCGCTTGCGCTGTCGACAGGCCGATCTCAAGCGGCGCATCCTTGGCTGGATCAAACTTGCATGCGAGCCAATTTGAAATGATCCCGTCCTGCACGCCATCGAGCATGTCGCACTTGAAAACGGCGGCCGCCGCAACCGCCTTCAGTTTCTCGTATTGCGGCAGGGGCAACTGAGAAAGGCGCAACCATTGTGCGGTGACCCCTGCATCGCTGCGCGTGGGTGAACCGGCGATGACCGCATCAAACTTCATGCCGTATTTGGCAGCAGCATTGAGCGCGCCACGCCCTCCGTTGGAGCATCCCTGGTAATAGGAAAACCGGGTTGGCTTGCCGTAATACGCCTGTGCCAGGGCTTCGCCAAAATCCCGGGCGATACCAATGGCGGTGTGAGCATACCTTTCGGTCGCGTTCTGGTTGTCAAGCAGGGCCGCACCACCGGGATCTCTGTGACCACCGTTGTTGCCAAGGACGATGGAGCCCGCTTTCAGCGCGGCAGTGCCACCCTGCGCCGCTGTGATTTGTTTCGGGATCAATTCCGGAATCACGCCATCCATGCCACCTCCACCCTGCTGGTAATAGCGGCGCGCCCAGGTTTCGGGCAGCAGCACCTTCATGTCATGGCTAGTCCCGATCTCGGTGGCCAGGACTTCGCAGTAGCCTGGCAACTGATCGGTAGCGGGCACTGCTCTGGCAGCAGTCAAGACCGTATTCTTGAAATTTGCGCCCAGCAGATTGACACACGCCATCACGGGCTGAACAACGGCAGCACTGCTGAGCGATGCGCACGCTGCCAGCATCAGGGGTAGCAACCGGGTCGACGTGACAAGTAGAGATTTCACCATGAAGCGGTCATTATCAATGCAGACGATTCGCATCCTGAAGATGCTCAGAACGCTGGCGCATGACGCCTGCAGTCGTGCGAGGAGTCGGGGGCCAGCTTCAGCACCTTATGCTCAAGAAAGTCTGTCGGTGAGGATAAAATCTGGCGCAAATGCGTCAGCGTGCAAAAGAGATCAAAGATACGGCCAAAGTGCTTCTTGAAGCGCTGAATGATGAATTCAAAAGCACGCAGAAGTTTGTTCGCCAGACATGGCCGGCCCTGCTGCTCTTGGCGCTCTTTTTTGTCGCGCTTGTGGTTTTCATCAATCCACCTCCCCCGAAACGTATTGCGATGGCCACCGGTTCTCCCGGCAGCATCTATGCCGACTATGGTGAGCGATACAAGAAGTTTTTTGCAGCGCATGGAATCACTCTGGATCTGCTTGCGACCGGGGGTGCAGTCGAGAACATGGAGCGCCTGCTGGACCCTAAGGACCCTGTGCAGATCGCTTTTTTTCAAGGCGGATTGATCAAGCCTGCGGATGCAAGAAAGATCCAAACCATGGGAAGCATCGGCTATGAACCGATATGGCTTTTTTATCGGCATAGAGATGAAGGCGATCAGTTGCAGCGGTTCATGGACTTCGCGGGTCGCCGGATCGCAATCGGTCCTGTCGGGGGTGGCACGCACGCCGAAGCGATGCACCTTTTCGGTCTGAACAATCTGGACAAGACGGCCAAACTGATCACGATGCGAGCCCGTGATGGGATCGATGCCATCGGCCGCGATGAAATCGATGCCATTTTTGTGATCGACGGTCTCAGGTCGGAAAACATCAAGAAGTTGGTGAGCAACGAAAAGCTGCGGCTGGCGAACTTTGTCCGTGCCGATGCCTATGTCCAGCAGGTGGACTATCTTGAAAAAGTCATCATTCCAATGGGAGGGCTTGATCTGCTGCACAACTCTCCACCCCAGGATACGCAACTCCTGGCCACAACCACCGATCTGGTGATCAAGGAAGATCTCCACGAAGGCGTTCAGATGCTCCTGATGCAGGCGGCGAAAGAGATCAACGGCAAGGAATCGCCACTTGCCAAGCGCGGGGCCTTTCCTTCATTTCGCAACACCACCATCCATGAGAGCCAGCAGGCTGCTTTGTTTTATCAGAAAGGGCCGCCATTTCTGATGAACTACCTGCCGTTCGGCATTGCAGAGTTCATCCACCGGATGTTTTTCTACCTGCTTCCGGTTGCATTCTTTGCGATTCCCCTCATTCGAGGCATCCCGGAGCGCTGGGACAAACGGGTCCAGCAGCGCTTGCGTGAAAAACTCCACGCCACCTACGGCGCATTGAAGATCTTCGAGCGCGAGCTTGGCGTGTCCTACGACGTCAAGAGACTTCCTGAATATTTGGGATGCATCGATGCGCTCGAGCACGACACGCTGAATCTGGAAGTGCCGGATACGCTGTACAGCGAGTACTACATGCTCAGGACCAATATCCACTACGTGCGCACTTGCCTTGAGCAGGGCGAGGCCTACAAGTTCTCCCTCACGGAGCCTGCCTGAGGCGGGCTCGATATTCCTGGTCACAAGGAAAGGCAAATGATGAAGATAGCTGCAAGAGTTGGCATGCTTCTGCTGGTGCTGGTTGTTCTTGCATTGATGGGCGGCTACTACAAGCTGCGGGCGTCAGGCCAAGCACAAATTGAAGGGACCATGCGCCTGGCCGGCCTCACCGCCCCGGTGACGGTCACGCGCGACGAGTTGGGCACGCCGTATATCTTTGCCTCCAACAACCCGGACCTGTTTCGCGCGCAAGGTTTTGTGACGGCGCAGAACAGGCTGATGCAGATGGAACTACTGCGCGCTGTCTGGCGCGGTGAATTGGCGGCGACCTTTGGCGCCGAGGCCTTGCCCAGTGATATTCGGATGCGCGTACTCGGCTTGCGCCGCAACGGGGACAAGCATGCCGCTCTGCTCGACGCCGAATCACGCGCTTACCTGCAGAATTATGTGGATGGTGTCAATGCCTACATCAACACTTATCCGGCCGATCATCCGATCGAGCTCAGTCTCGCAGGCCTGACACCCCGACTGTGGAATGTCGCCGACCTTGTGACCCTGGTTCACTATGGGCTTTACACGCATGCGACCAATTTCAAGGCGGAAGTTATCGCCCAGGAATTGATCGACAAGCTCGGGCTGGAGCAGGCGCGCGAGATCTTTCCACTGAGCATCAACCCGGACTGGAAGACCGCAGCAACGGCGGGGACCGCGTCGGCAGCGGCGCCCGGCGAAGTGGCGCAACTCAAGCTTCACTGGCGCGATCTCTCGATAGCCCCTGACACGCTGAATCACCAGGGTCTGGGATCCAACAACTGGGCCGTCGGCCCCTCGCGGACCGCCTCCGGCAAGGCGATGCTGTCCAACGATCCGCATCTGGACAACCGCATTCTTCCCGGCACCTGGCACCCGATCGGCCTTTTCTCGCCAGACATCCAGGCCATTGGGGCGGCGTATCCGGCAATGCCCGGCATTGTGGTGGGGCGCACCAGGCACGTCGCGTTCGGCGTCACCAACGCGTATGGCGATGTCCAGGACTTGTATGTGGAGACGATTGATCCGACCGACCCGACCCGTTACATGGATGGCGGCAAAGGCGTTCCGTTCCAGCTTGTCACCGAAACCATCCGGGTCAAGGACAAGGCGGCGCCCGGCGGCTTTCGCGAGCATGAGCTCAAGGTGCGGTTCACCAAGCATGGGCCCATCATCAGCGACCACGCCGAACTGGGCCCCAAGGGTGACAAGCTGCTGGCGTTTCGTTCCACTGACGCCGAAGTGCTGGGGCCCAAACTCGGCATTGAAGGCATGCTGAGCGCGCCCGATGCCGCGGCCTTTGATCGTGAAGTGCAGAAGATCGATCTGCTGCTGTTCAACTTTGTCTTTGCCGACGACAAGGGCTCGATCGCCCACCGGGCGACCGGCGCGGTGCCGATACGAAGCGGTGCCGACGGCAGTTTCCCCCGCTTGCCACCCAAAGACGGCAGCGATGACTGGATCGGCTTCATTCCAAAGGACCGCATGCCGGGCATGTTCAATCCCGAGCGCGCATGGGTGGCGACGGCCAACAACGACACCCGACCGGAGGCCTACCCCTGGTACTACACCAACAATGTGGCGCCAGACTACCGCTACAAACGCATCTCGCAGGTGCTCGGCAAGGCACAGAAGATGACCGCAGACGATGACTGGAAACTGATGCAGGACGACCGGAACCTGCAAAGCGACGTGTTGCGACAGCCGATAGTCGACGCACTGAAGAGCGTTCCCGAGCAGCGCGACCTTGCCGAGATTCTCGACAAATGGAATGGCGTTGACGACGCCAACTCGTCCGCGCCCCTGATCTACCAGGCGCTGTACCGCGAAATCGCGCGCGGCACCTTCATCGACAAACTGGGCGAAGGGGTGACCAATGACATGCTGTCGACCTGGTACTTCTGGCAGCAGCGGCTTGACGCTCTGGTTGCCACGCCCGATTCCAGCTGGTTCGACGATGTCCGGACCAAGGACCGCAAGGAAACATTGGCAGATGTGATTCGCAGCGCAGCCCCGCGTGCCCGCGCGCAAATCGAAGCGCTGCAAGGCCGGGACCCGGCGGCGTGGAAATGGGGCCGGGCGCACACCTTGCGCTTTGTCAGTCCGCTGCGCCGCAGCGGGCCGGGACAGCAACTGCTGGGAGGCTTTACCGTAGAGCGGTCGGGCAGCGGCGAGACACTGCGCCGCGGCGTCTACGATTTTCAGAAACCCTACGACGTGATTTTCTCCCAGTCGATGCAGATGGTGGCCGACTTGGGTGACCCGGACAAGATTGAAGCCATTCTTGCCGGCGGTGCGAGCGAACGCCATTTCCAGCCGCACCAGAACGACCAGGCCAAGCTCTGGGCTGCAGGTGAGCGGCGCGCCTGGTGGTTCAATCCGGACCAGGCCAAGGCGCATGCAAAGTTCACGCTGATACTGTCACCTTGATCGTCGCCGCCCGCACCTGTCCGGGACCGACAATCCAGCCGTCAGCCACGGCGGTGGTTTTCAACAACGCGCCCAGGGACCGAAGAACCGGCTCGTCTGCTCGTGGCTCAGCCCTTGGCCCGGGTCGGGATCGGCCCGCCACTCTGCCGCCCACTGGGGCAGCTGCTCGGCTGGCATTGGCCGGGCAATGACGAAGCCTTGAGCCAGCTCACAGCCCAATAGCAGCAGCAAGCTGCCATGGGCCACGGTCTCCACCCCCTCTGCAATGACCTGCCGCTTGAAAGAGGCTGCCAGCCCGATGATGCCTTCAAGAATAGACAGATCATCCTGGTCTTCCAGCATGTCTCGCACAAAGCTCTGGTCGATCTTGAGCGTTTCCACGCGAAGGCGCTTGAGGTAGGTCAACGACGAATAACCGGTTCCAAAGTCATCCAGCGCAAACATGACCCCGATCGCGGCACAGGCTTCGATCACCTCGGACACTTGCGCAATGTCTTCCAGCGCGCTGGTCTCCAGCACTTCGAGTTCAAGGCTGGCAGGATTGACGTGAGGATGCCTGGCCAGTATCAATTTCAGCCGATCCACAAAGTCGCTCTGCTGCAACTGGCGCGCTCCGATGTTGACACTGACTCCGAAGTCCAGTCCCGCCGACTGCCACAGCTCCATTTGGGCCAAGGCGGTGTCGATAACCCACTCGCCAATGGAGACGGCCAATGCGTGGTCCTCGACGACCGGCAGGAATACCGCGGGCGCGAGCAGTCCTTTGTCGGGATGCTGCCAGCGGATCAGCGCTTCGGCGCCGACGATCTGGCCCGTTCGCATGTTGACCTTGGGCTGGTAATGCAGGACGAACTCGCTCATTTCCAGCGCCAGGCGTATCCGTAGCAGGCTTTCGTGGTGACCGCGGATGCTGCTGTCCTGGGTGGCGTCGAAGATGTGATAGCGGTTCTTGCCTGCCACTTTGGCCTGGTACATGGCCTGATCGGCCTGGCGCAACAACTGATCGGCGTCGATGTCCTGGGCCTGCGGATAGGCGGTGACGCCCAGACTGGCCGAGACCTGAAGGCTGAGGTCTCCCAGCCGCACTGGCTGGGAGCAGGCAAGCAGCAATCGGGTCAGCATGGGAACACTGGCTGCCATATCCTCCAGGTCGATCAGCACGGCTACAAACTCGTCGCCACCGAGCCGCGCCAGGCTGTCACCCTCGCGCAAGGCCTGTTTCAGGCGCTGGGCCAGCGTGATGAGGACCTGATCGCCCGCCTCATGGCCGTGCTGGTCATTGATGGCCTTGAAGCCATCGAGGTCAAGATAGACCACGGCGACTTGCTGGTTGCGGCGCTGCGCTTGCGCCATCGCTTGCTGCAGGCGGTCCGACAGCAGCACCCGGTTGGGCAGGTTGGTCAGCGCGTCAAAGTGGGCGATGTGCTCCAGCTTGCTTTGATGCTCCTTGATCGAGGTGATGTCGGAGAACAAGCCGACATATTGCTGCACGGCGCCCTCGGCATCGCGCACCAAGCTGATGGTGAGCAATTCGGCGAACAGCTCGCCATCCTTGCGCCGGTTCCAGAGCTCCCCGCTCCAGTGGCCCTGCTCGGCCAATTCGCGCCACATGACTTCATAGAACGCCTTGTCTTGCCGGTCGGACTTGAGCATGCTCGGGTTCTGCCCCAACGCTTCGTCAGGCTGGTAGCCAGTGATGCGCGTAAAGGCTTCATTGACATCGATGATGGTGCCACCGGCGTTGGTGATCACGATGCCCTCCCGGGCATGGCCAAACACGTTTGCGGCGAGTTGGAGTTTGGCATCGGCCTGTTTGCGTGCGGTGATGTCGTGCATCACGGCAAGCACGGCAGGCACGCCCGCCACCTCGATTCGTCGGCCCTGCACTTCCACGTCAAAGCCGGTTCCGTCAAGCTTGACATATCGCTCCTCGATCCTTGGCACAGGCATGGCCTGTTCAGCGCCAAGCTCGATGCGTTGCCGTGCTATTTCTTGAAAGTCAGGATGAACCAGCTCCAGGATGGGTTTGCCGATCAGATCGCGTTCCGCCCCGGCACCAAACATCTGGATTGCCGCCGGGTTGGCAAAAGCCAGTTTCCCGCCGCGATGCAGAACGATCGCGTCCGGTATGACCTCGACGACGGTGCGGAACCGAGCTTCACTCTCACGCACGGCCGCCTCGGCATTCAAGCGCTCCAATTCACCGGAGGCACGCACGACAACCCGCGCCAGCGTGGCCTCGGCCAGCCTGCGGTTGCTCAGCTGGCGCCTGCCAATCGCGGCAATCAAGCCGATCGGCTGACCCGTATGGCTCCACAGCGTGACCCCGATGTAGCTCTCGGCGCGCAGTTCCTGCAGCGCCGCATCGTTGGGGAAAAACTGGCAGACACTGGCTGGAAAACAGCAGACCTTCTGCCCCACCACATCGCCACAGGGGGTATCACTCAACGCATAGGTCAGGTTGTCCTCGAAATGGCCGTCGTGCCAGACCGCAAGCGTGGTGGCGTTCAGTTTGTCGCCTTCGAGCCGGTCAATGCAGATGTAGTCCATCTGCAGGCTTTGCGCCAGGAAGCGCGCCAACGCTGCAAAGAAGGGTTCGGCGTCTGGAGCGCTGCCAGCCTGCGCGAGAAAGCTGTCGATGGCCTCGGCTTGCTTGCGCTCGGTGATGTCGGAGTTGGTGCCAATCATGCGCGATGGCCTGCCATCCGCATCACGGCTGACTATGACCCCCCGGCCCAGCGTCCATTGCCAGCGGCCGTCTTTGCACAACATGCGAAATTCAACCGGTGCCGAACCGGGCTTGCCGTCCATGTAGGGCTGCAAGGCCGCCATGACCCGGGGCGCATCCTCGGGGTGAATCCGTTTGCTCCATTCATCGGACGTATTGCCGACTTCATCCTCGCCAAACCCAAGCATCTCCTTGTAGCGACGCGAGAAGAACGCTTCCCCGGTCTGAACGTTCCAGTCCCAAAGACCGTCACCGGCGCCCTCAATGGCGAACTGCCAGCGTTCCTCGCTTTGCCTCAACGAGTACTCGGCCACCTTGCGCTCGGTGATGTCTGAGCCGACACCGCGATAGCCCTTGAACGCACCCGTGGCGTCGAACATCGGCTCGCCGCTCATGCTCACATAGCGCTTGTCACCGTTGCGGTAGACGCGCCCGATGGCAAAATCGCGAAACGGCTGCCGCGCCTGGGTGATTGCTTCGAGTTGCGTCAGCTCGGGTTCATCCCAGGCGACATCCGGCGCCTCGCGGCGGGTGTGTCCCAGAAAGGTGTTCAGCTCAATGTCAGCGTGCCCCGTGTTCGGCTTGGACATGCTGGTGAAGCGCAGAGATTCATCCTGTTCCCAATACCAGTCCGACGACAGGTTGGCCAGCGCGCGAAAGCGTTCCTCGCTCTGCAGTATCAATTCTTCACTCTTCTTGGTGTCGGTGACATCCAGGCACAGCCCGGTCATCCGGACTGGCTGGTCCTGGGCGTCGTAGACGATGTCTCCGTAGGCCGCAATCCAGCGCAGCATGCCGTCCGGCAGGACGATTCGATACTGATTGAACAACGGCCGGTGGTCTCGAATGGCATTTCCGATGTTCGTCTCGGCCATCTGCAGGTCTTCGGGATGGATCGCGTTGCGCCACGCGTCAAAACTTGCGGCGGTCGTTGCGCAGGACAGTCCGAACAAATGGAACAGTTCGTCGGACCAGACAAGCTGACCGGACACCATGTCCCAGTCCCATGCTCCCGAACGGGACGCACGTTGCGCAAGGGCCAGGAGTTCCTGCGTCCTGCGAAGGCTCAATTCGTGTTGTATTCGATCTGTGATGTCACGGAAAACGCCGAACGCACCTGCGTACTCACCCTCGCGACCAAATCGCGGGACAGCAGTCAACAGCAGGTCGCGCTTGGCTCCGTCCGGCAGGGAAATCTGAATTTCGTAGTTGCTTTTTTCTCCAGGGCGGTACCGGCTGGACTGCTCACTGAACACTTTG
Organism: Rhodoferax sp.; assembly: GCA_049315845.1. Lineage (GTDB taxonomy): Bacteria > Pseudomonadota > Gammaproteobacteria > Burkholderiales > Burkholderiaceae_C > Rhodoferax. The sequence continues at coordinate 6,721 of JBMOJJ010000044.1, read as the reverse complement.
AATTGCTGCGCGGAAGTGAAGTCACGCAAGGAACGACCCAGCAGCCCTCCGGTCGGAACGCCAAAAATCGCTTCGGCGGCAGGGTTTGCAAAGGTGAATCGTTCTGCGGGGTCTACAAAGCCGATGCCCTCGCCCGTGTTTTCGATCAGCGTTCGGTACTGTTCCTCCCTTTGGCGCAGCGCTTCCTCGTTCTGGTATTTACCGGACACATCGCTGAACACCAGCACAACGCCGACGATCTCGCCCGAGGCATTGCGTATCGGGGCGGCGCTGTCGGCAATCTGATACTCCTGACCGCCCCTGGCAAGCAGCATCGTGTGGTTGACCAAACCGACTACTTTGCCGGTACTCATCACCAAGCCGGCAGGATCAGGAACCGGTTCCCGACTGCTGGCGCCAACAATCCGGAATACTTCAGAAAGCGGATGCTTGCTGGCGTCTTTGAACGTCCATCCAGTCAATCGCTCGGCTACCGGATTCATTCGGGTCACACGCCCCCTTACGTCAGTGGCAATGACCGCGTCACCAATTGAATGCAGCGTGATCGCCAGATTTTCTTCGCTTTCGAGCAGCAGTCTTTCAGCCCGTGCCCTTTGCTTCTTGTTCACCAACAGGGCGATGATCAAGAACAATTGCCCGAGCACAAAGACCGCCAGACCGATCACATAAGTCCGGTACTGCTCCCAGAAGGTGGGTACACGGTTGACGAAGACTGTGTTGGATGGCAGCCGGCTTGGATCGCCACCCCAGCGTTTGATTTGGCCCCAGTCGAAGATCGGAAATGGATCGCTCTTGATGCTTGTTACCTGCTGCGTCAACTGAAGTTTTCCGCGCAACAGGTCCAGCGCCAGCTGGGCGGTGCTCTCTCCGAGTTTCTTGACGCCCAACACGGAGCCGCCAATGCCACCGTTGTACACATTGAAGTCATAGAAGCCAAAAACCGGCGCATTGGCGGATTTGACGATCAGCCGTTCAACCTCGTAGGCGACGCCGATGCGGCCTTGAATATCGCGGTTGTATTGCGTAAAGACGATGATGCTTGCGCCCGGCAGGGAGGCGAGTCGCCTGAGCATGTCATCGAGTGACAGATCGTAGGTGAACTCAAGCTCCAACTTGCCTTGCCAGGCAGAGGCGCTTGCCGCGGCGGCCAGCGCCAGTGCCTTGTCAGGGTCGCTGCTTCCTGAGGCGAACACCATCCTTTTCGTAGCGGGGAACAGCTCCATCGCATACTGCAGCGTGCCCTTGATGTCAAAGCCCGCCGAATGGCTGACAATGCGCCGCGCGCCCGCCTGCGCAGAGGTGGGTGCGGGCGCCAATGCAGTGATTGCGGGCGCTTCAGGTGCGATTTGCGCGCCTTCATTCAGAAGGAATTCCAGAGCAGGTTGCTGGCCCGTGATGATCAGGTCAATTTGCCGCTCCGAATACTTCCGTTGCAGCAGTTCCAGCAGACGTTGACGGTATTGCGGATCAGCCTTGTTGCGCTCCAGGTCCAGATATTCGGCGAACACATTGCTGATGCTGAAGCCGGCGTCGGTCATCGTGTTGCGAAAGCTGTCATTGAAGACTTCAACACCTTTGCCGCCATACCCGTACGAATAGAGAAACAGGATGTTCTTTGCATCTGCCGCTGCGGGCGCCACCGGTACGGCTTGCCCGTGGACCGTGCCGGCCAACATGGAATAAAGCAGCGCGAGCACGCCAAGGCGCCTGGCCAGAGCATACCAACCCAGTCCATTCCAATTGCTTGTCATTGAAACTTTCCTTGTTTGCGCCTGTCCGCAAGCGATCTTCTTTGCTGATGCTCGGGCACGCCTGCCCGGTCGGCCATTTGACTATGGCGAAGAAATTCTCCTCACTGCTCGCTCGGACGGCCAGTCAATACGCCGCAGTCTACTCGGGTCGCCATACCGATGGCAAATCCGATTTGAGTCCAAAACCGCCCTCTGTTTGGGACAATGTCCTGCTCAGAGATGGCAACAATGCAACAAGTAGTCAGCGGCTTTGCCATCGTCCACGGTTTGGACGGCAAGGAGTGCGCAGCGGAGACTTCAAGTTGTCAGGTGGAAAGGCGCCGGGCGCATTCCTTGCGACCGCCGTTGCCGCACGCCGCAATGGAGTGCCTGTCATAACCGCTGGCTTCGCAACTAAACAAGGATGAATCATGAGTGCTATCCAGACCTGGTGGCGTGCCAAAGGGTTGCAGTTCAAGCTGAAGATCCTGATCCAGGGGTTTCTGCTGGTGATCCTGCTGATCGCGCAGTTCTGGTTGACTGACCGACTGGAACGCATGGAGCTTGACGCCGCACATGAACGCACGATTGCCGTCGCGGATGGCGTCAATAATGGGCTGAACACGCTGATGGACGTCAAGATTGGCGACAAGGATGTCATCAGCGACGAAGCAGGGCGCGCCCTGTTCATCACCCGACTTGGGGTTTCCGACAACCTCAAGGAGGTGCGCGTTATCCGCGGCAAAGGGACCAATGACGAGTTTGGTCCCGGCCTGCCGATGGAACGAGCCGTTGACGATATGGACCGCAGCGTCTTGGCCAGTGGGAAGCCCGAATTCAAGCTGATTCAGGAGTCCAATGGCGATGTCTCACTGAGGGCCGTTATCCCGTCCGTGGCCTACAAGGAATACCGTGCCTCCAAATGCCTGAGTTGCCACGGCGTCAACGAAGGCGTCGTGCTGGGCGCGATCAGCGTCAAGGTGGATGTAACGGAACACTGGGCCGATATCAGGAGAGTCAAGGCCATGCTGTGGGCAGGTCTGGGCCTTTTGCAGGTGCTGCTCTATTTCGTGATTGGCTACATCGTGCGACGTTCGCTGCGTCAGCTGGGCGGCGAACCTGCCGATGTGACGCGGCTGGCCCAGCATGTGGCCAAAGGTGATTTGAGCAAGGCCATTGCGCTCAAGCCGGGCGACAGCCAAAGCATGATGGCACAACTCAAACTCATGCAGGAGAGTTTGGCCGGCGTTGTGGACAAGGTGCGCCAGGGATCGCAGGGGGTCGCCGCCGTCACGGCTGAAATTGCGCAGGGCAACAGCGATCTGTCGGCCCGCACCGAACAGCAGGCCAGCGCGCTTGACCAGACTGCATCGTCAATGGAAGAGCTGGATGCAACCGTCAAGCAGAACGCGGAGAATGCACGTCGGGCCAATCAGCTGGCACTCAGCGCCTCGACGGTAGCGACCCAGGGGGGGGAAGCTGTGTCGCAGGTGGTGCAAACCATGAAGGGCATCAATGAATCCTCGCACCGCATCTCCGAGATCATCAGCGTCATCGACGGGATTGCCTTCCAGACCAATATTCTGGCGCTCAACGCGGCGGTCGAGGCGGCCCGCGCTGGCGAGCAAGGGCGCGGTTTTGCAGTGGTAGCCACCGAGGTGCGATCATTGGCGGGTCGCTCGGCACAGGCCGCCAGGGAAATCAAGGCAGTGATCAGCGCCAGTGTGGATCGCGTGGAGCAGGGCACACTGCTGGTGGACAAGGCGGGTGCGACCATGCAGGAAGTTGTCAACAGCATTCAACGCGTGACGGACATCATGGGAGAGATCAGCAGAGCCAGCGATCAACAGAGCACCGGCGTCGCGGAGGTGGTCGATGCGATCAGACAAATGGATGACGTGACGCAGCAAAACGCCGCCCTGGTAGAGGAAATGGCAGCTGCAGCCGAGGGCCTGAATTCGCAGGCGCAGGATCTGGTGCGTACCGTTTCGGTCTTCAAATTGCCAGCGGCCTCAGGCGGACTTGCGGGGGGACAATTGCAGATTGCCAGGTGACCCAATAGCATGCCCAAGCCAAGCGTTCCAGTTGCACCCGATACTCCGCCAGAACCCGCTCGCAGTGGTGTTGCCAAAGACATGCTGGAGCGAGCGCGTGTCGAACTGTTGAAGCACCACCTGTTGCAAGAACGAGTTTGAACCCAGGTCCGCACCGCGAAGGCGCCGCTTCGATTCCGAAGTCCTTCACTCGCGTCCTACCAAACGCTCAATTGGATGTGGAGAGGAATGCAGCTACTTCTGACTCCCGAGGAATAGGTTCCACTGCACCGTAGCCCAATGTTGACAGTGCTGCGGAGGCGTTGGCATAGTTGGCTGCCTGCATCAGGGAGTCGCCAGCCACCAGCCGTGCCAGCAAGCTGCCGGCAAAACAATCACCGGCGCCGGTTGTGTCGACCGCTTGCACCGGGTGACCTGTGATGAGTTTGCGCTCACCCTGGGTTGCGACCAGGGCACCGCGGTTTCCGAGCTTGAGAACCACGTCGGTACAGCCCCTGGCCAAACTCCAATCGATGATGGCAGCCGGATCATCCGTGCCGATCAAGCTCTTCATGTCGTCCAGGCTTGGTAGAAACAGGTCTACCGTCGGCAAGGTGGCATTCATCTCCAGCAGCGCACGGTCTGTCGACCAGAGTTTGAGACGCAGATTTGGGTCGTAAGAAACGCGAACACCGTGCTGGCGAGCAGCCTGTATTGCGGCCTGCACGGTGTTGCACGCACTCACGGAGATAGCCTGGCTAATGCCGGACACGTGAAGAAAACGGGCACCGGCAAGACACGAGAAATCGAAACTTTCGGGCTGCATCGCCGATGCCGCTGAATGACGCCGCAGAAAATGAAATTCATGCCCCGCGTGGCCGTGCGTTACAAAATAGGCACCCGTTGGACAGTCGCTTTTGGTGACGTGGCGGGCATCGACACCTTCACGCCGCCACAACGACAACAACATGTCGCCGAACATATCCTTGCCAACGCTGCTCAGATAGCCCGTGCGCGCACCGTGGCGCGCGGCAGCGATGATGGCGTTTGATGTGTCGCCACCAAACCCTTGTTGATAAAGACGCCGAGCTGGATCAGTCTGGTTGAACTCAACCATGGCCTCACCCAGTGCAAATATGTCGACCTTATCCATAGACGGCGAAACCAGCTTTCTTTGCGCGACCTTTCATCCAGAATAAACCGAAGACGCCGTATCACCGCCTCGGCCACTCCAGTTGGAATGGAAGTACACGCCGCGCGGCATGTCAACGCGCTCGTACTGATGCGCGCCAAAAAAATCCCTCTGCGCCTGCAGGAGATTTGCCGGCAGGTTCGCGCTTCGGTATCCATCGTAGTAGGCCAGCGCAGAGGACATCGCAGGTGTTGGGATTCCATTTCTTATGGCTTCGCCAAGCACCGTTCTCAATGAGAGCTGTGACTGTGCGACTGTTTCTGTAAAGAACGGATCCATCAGCAGATTCGCGAGTTCGGGATTCAAGTCAAAGGCGTTCTTTATCTTCGCCAGCAACACCGAACGAATAATGCACCCTCCGCGCCACATCAATGCAATTGCGCCGTAGTTCAATTTCCAGCCGAAATCCGTTGCAGCGGCACGCATCAATTGATAACCTTGCGCGTAGGAAATGATCTTTGCCACATACAAGGCTTTCCCGAGTTGATCGATAAAGGCCTTCCTGTTGCCGCAATAGTGGACTTCGGGGCCCTTCAGGACTCTTGAGGCGAGCACTCTTTCATCTTTCATCGAGGAGAGTACGCGGGCAAACACCGCCTCGGTGATCAGGGTGAGCGGAGCCGCGACGTCAAGTGCTGTAACGACCGCCCATTTTCCGGTTCCTTTCTGACCCGCCTTGTCCAGGATCTTGTCGACCACCACCGTGCCGTCATCATCTCTAACGGCCAGAATGTCCCTGGTTATCTCGATCAAATAGCTCTTCAACTCGCCTTCGCTCCACTCCTTGAACACCGCGTGCATTTCGTCCGCCGTCATGCCCAACAGAGTTCTCATGACGTCGTAGACTTCGCAAATGAGCTGCATGTCGCCATATTCGATTCCGTTGTGAACCATCTTGACGAAGTGGCCAGATCCCTCCTCCCCGATCCAGTCGCAACACGGAACCCCGTCGTCGACCTTGGCGGCGATGGCTTGCAAGATGGGCCTGACACTTGGCCACGCGGCAACCGAACCTCCAGGCATGATCGAAGGGCCCAACAATGCGCCTTCTTCACCACCAGACACGCCGGCTCCCACATACAAGAGACCCTTGCCTTCAAGCATTCTGGCTCTTCGCGTGGTGTCTGAAAAATGGGAGTTTCCCCCGTCAATGATGATGTCTCCTTCATCAAGAAGCGCAATCAGCGCTTGAATGATTTCATCAACCGTCTTTCCGGCAGGGACCATCAACATGATCTTTCTCGGCAACTCAAGAGACACTATCAGTTCCGGAATTGAAGAACATCCGTGAATTTGTCTCCCATGCCCTCTGCCAGAGACAAACTTATCAACCTTTTCCTTCGATGCATCAAAGACTGAAACACTGAACCCTTTGCCTGCCATGTTGAGGGCAAGGTTTTCACCCATCAATCCCACACCTATGAGTCCTATCTGAGAGGGCATATCAGCTATTTCCGATCGATTAGGCGGCGGTGCTTTGCCGCACAAGCAACTCAAAACCCAAATCCACATTGGGCTCGGTGACAGGCTCGCCGCGCATCAGTTGCAATAGTATCTTCGCAGCTCGAACACCGATCTCCCAACGTGGTGTTTTGATCGTGGTAAGGCTGGGAACGAATTCAGCGCTGCCCGGCAAGTCGTTGAAGCCGGCGACGCAAACCTGGCGCGGCACCTTGATCCCCATGCGCAAGGCGGCCAGCAAGCCACCCTGAGCCAGGTCATCGTTACAGAAAAAGATGGCATCAACGCGAGGGCGAATGCTGAGT
>JBMOJJ010000342.1:0-3875 GCA_049315845.1 Rhodoferax sp. | reverse complement strand
GGGCAGCGCGGTGGAGATCATCAGCCAGCAGGGCGGCGACCCGGCAGCGGTGAGTTTTGACGCGGTCAGCGCGGGCAAGGCGCGCGGCAAGGATGTGGTGCTGGTGGACACGGCCGGTCGCCTGCCGACGCAGCTGCATCTGATGGAAGAACTGCGCAAGATCAAGCGCGTGGTGCAAAAGGCAGATGCGACAGCGCCGCACGAAGTGCTGCTGGTGATCGACGGCAACACCGGGCAGAACGCCCTGAGCCAGGTCAAGGCCTTCGACGATGCACTGCAGCTCAGCGGCCTGATCATCACCAAGCTCGACGGCACCGCCAAGGGCGGCGTGCTCGCCGCGATCGCTCGGGAACGGCCGGTACCGGTCTACTTCGTCGGCGTCGGCGAAAAACTGGAAGACCTGGAAACATTCAACGCCCGCGAATTTGCGCAGGCGCTGCTGTCCTGAGGTCTTCCCTGGCCTATTTGCTGGCCGCCTTGGCCGCTGGCTTGGCCGCCTTGGGAGCGGATGTCGTTGCCACTGGCGCAGTGCCGGGGGACAGGCCGAGTCGCTTGCCGATCGATTGCTCCAGCGCCTTCACCTTGGGCTCGACCGCGCCCTGGGTTTCGGCGATCAGCTTGTCGAGCAGCACTTTTTGCATCTCGCCTCCGAGCTGCAGGAACTTGCGGTTGACCGGCGACTCGATGATCGCAATCAGCTGCTTGAGCTCGTCCTCGCTGAACTTCTCATCCAGCAACGCACCCACTGTGGACGGTGCCAGCTTGACGGCGCGCTCCCGCACCAGCGGCACGGTTTCGTCGGCATATTTCTTCACGTCGGCCTGAATTTCCTTTGCAACCGCCTCTCGTTTTTCGGCCGCCACCTGCGACTGCAGCGCCATGCCCGCCTGCTGCATCAACTGCGCGGCCGGCCGCTCCGCAAGCGCCTGCGCAGCCTGCTCGATGGCCGGCTGCTGCAACAGCAGCACCTTCGCGACCAGTTCCTTCTTGGCCGGCGTCGTCTGCGCCTGCGCGCCCGCTGCCAATGCCAGCAGCGCCAAAATCATCCATTTTTTCATTGCAAACTTTCCTGGTGAAACACAAATCGGGTGGCCAAAACAGCGCAGGCCCGAACCTGCGCCATTATCAACCAGCCAGACGACAACACTGGATAATCAACCTCCATGCGTAGCGATCGCCTGCCAGGCCCACCGGACCCTCTTGCGCCATGAGAAATCTGGTGTTGGTGGGCGCCGGCCGGTTCCATGTCGATCTGCTGGCAAGCCTGGCGGCAAGGCCGCTGCCGGGTCTTCAGACCACCTTGATCGCACCCTGTCCCATGCACCTGCGCGCGGGCATGGTGGCGGGTTTTGTGGCCGGGCAGCATGCGCTGGACGACGGCCTGATCGCACTGGAACCCTTGCTGAAGAAGGCCTGCGGGCGCTGGCTCAACGGAAGCCCCGCGGCACTGGATGTCAAGGGCGGCAGCCTGAGGCTGACCGATGGCAGCACATTTGGCTTCGATTGGCTCTCGATTGACACCGGAGCGGTGCAGGACCGCCAGCAGATTGAAGCGCTGATACCCGGCGCCCGGGTGCACGGTTTGTTTCTGCATCCGCTGGAGGCCTTTGGCGCGCTGTGGCCGCGGGTCGCCGCGATGGGTTCCACGCGACCGCTGCGTGTCGCAGTGCTGGGCGCAACCGCTGCCGGCGCCGAGCTCGCCATGGCGATCCGGCAACGCCTGCCCGGATCTTCCCTGACCCTGGTCAGCCCCGGCGCCGAGATTGCTCCCAATTACCCCGCAGCGGCTCAGGCCAGGCTCGCCAAGGCCATGAAGCGGCGCAACATCACCGTGCTGTCGGATCTGGCCGTGGGCATTGAGGCCGATCAGATACTGCTCGGCAGTGGCGCGCGTCTTGCGTGCGATGTACCGGTGATCGCCAACGGCGCGCAAGCCCCGGGCTGGCTCACCGTAAGCGGGCTGACGCTCGATCAGCAGGGTTTTGTGGCAGTGGACGCATTGCAGCGTTCCGTCAGCCACCCTCGTGTGTTTGCCGTCGCGGCTAACGCCACGCGGTCGAGAACTGCGCTGGCAGAAAGCCTGCGCGGCGTATTGGCCGGTTCACCGGCACGTCCCCGCGGCGGCGCAGTCGACAGGCTCAATTTCCTGAATTACGGAAATCGCCGCGCGCTCGTCTGTTGGGGCGACCTGTCAGCCGAGGGTCGCTGGGTCTGGGTGCTGATGAACTGGCTCGAGCGGCGCCATATCCAGCGCTACCGATGGAACTGAACGCACAGCCGGCTGGCGCCTTCCAGTATCCCGCCGATCTCGGTCGCGGCAACGAATCCGTGCCGCCTGAAGATCTCCAGCACCGCGCCGACCGACTCGGGCGCGCAGGACACCAGCAAGCCGCCACTGGTCTGCGGGTCGCTCAGCAAGGCCTGGTCCACTTTGTCAAGGTCCGCAGGCACATCGATTTCATGCCCATAGGCGGCCCAGTTGCGGCCCGACGCGCCGGTCACCATGCCCTGGGCAGCCAGTTCCCGCACAGTGGGCAACAGCGGCACGCGCTGCCAGTCGATCTGCACCGTGCATTTGGCGCCACGTGCCAGTTCCAGCGCGTGGCCGGCCAGGCCAAAGCCGGTCACGTCGGTCAGCGCATGCACGCCTTCGAGCGCCGCCAGTTCCGGGCCCGGAGTGTTCAATTGGGTCGTGACACTGATCATCTGCGCATAGCCGGCGGCATCGAGTGTTTCTTTCTTCAGCGCTGCAGACAGGATGCCCACACCCAGTGGCTTGCCCAGAATCAGCCGGTCGCCCGGCCTGGCATCGGCGTTGCGCTTGACGCGGCCCGGATGCACCAGTCCGAGCGCGACCAGACCGTAAATCGGCTCCACCGAGTCAATTGTGTGGCCGCCGGCAATCGGGATGCCGGCGGCCCGGCAGACACTGGCGCCGCCCTCCAGGATTCTGCCGATGGTCACGGTGGAAAGCACATTAATCGGCATGCCAACGATCGCCAGCGCAAAAATCGGCGTGCCGCCCATCGCGTAGACGTCCGAGATCGCATTGGTGGCGGCAATCCGCCCGAAATCAAACGGATCGTCGACGATCGGCATAAAGAAATCTGTCGTGGCGATCAGGGCCTGGTCGTCGTTGAGCCTGTAGACCGCCGCATCGTCCGAGGTCTCGATACCCACCAGCAGTTCTTTGGGCAGCGGCATCGCGCCAACATTCTTCAGGATGTCAGACAGCACACCGGGCGCAATCTTGCAGCCGCAGCCGCCGCCATGGGAGAGGCTGGTCAGACGCGGCTGCGCCGGCCCGCCAGATAGGGAGTTTGGGTTTGAAACGTTCATAAGCCGGTCATTTTCCACTCAAATGGTCCAGCTTTGACAAAGCACAAAGACTATCGGAGGGATTGAACTATTGAATTGGCACTCGCTCCAAGAGAGTGCTAACATACAAAACATGACAAATAGGAGGACTGCTATGGCTGAACACGTTCGAGGCTCCGCATCCGCGCTGACGCTTGCCAACCCATGGGCTGTGGTGCCGTCGCTGGGCAATCTGGACGCTTATATCTCGGCGGCCAATCGCCTGCCCATGCTGACGCCGGAGCAGGAGCAGGAGTTTTCGCGCAAGTACCGGCTCGAGAATGATCTGGATGCGGCCGGGAAACTGGTGCTGTCGCACCTGCGTCTGGTGGTGTCGATTTCGCGCCAGTACCTGGGCTACGGCCTGCCGCACGGCGACCTGATTCAGGAAGGCAACATCGGCCTGATGAAAGCCGTGAAACGCTTCGACCCGGACCAGGGTGTGCGGCTGGTCAGCTACGCGATGCACTGGATCAAGGCCGAGATTCACGAATACATCCTGAAGAACTGGCGCATGG
>JBMOJJ010000341.1:0-3909 GCA_049315845.1 Rhodoferax sp. | reverse complement strand
CATATCGCAGGCTTCTGAGAGGCCGTAAAGCAAGGTGGTTGAAGGGGTGTAGGGCCAGAAGCCGTTCTTGTTGGCTTCCAGGATGTCGTTCCAGGCCCAATACGATTTGGGCAGATTGGATGATTTCGATGCCGCAATGGCCTTGTCGCTCAGCGCATTGAATGACAGACCGGGCGGCAGCATCAGCCCCTTCTGGGATCCAGCCACCGTCACATCAACACCCCATTCACCGTGTCGATAGTCAATCGAGGCAAGCGACGAGATCGTGTCCACCATCAGGAGAGCCGGATGCTTTGCATCGTCAATGGCGCGGCGTATTGCCGCAATGTCGGCGGTCACGCCGGTTGAGGTCTCGTTATGCACGATGCAAACCGCCTTGACCTCATGCTGCTTGTCTGCCGCCAGGCGTTCTGCAATTCGTGACACCTCGACACCCTGGCGCCAATCTCCCGCAATGAACTCAGGATCGAGGCCCAGGCGCTCGGACATCTTCTTCCATAGCGTCGCAAAGTGACCGGTTTCATACATCAACACCTTGTCGCCGGCCGACAAGGTGTTGACCAGCGCCGCTTCCCATGCGCCCGTACCGCTTGCGCCGTAGATGACCACCGGGCCGTCGGTCTGAAACACTCGTTTGAGATCAGACAAGACCTTCTTGCCGATCACCTGGAATTCGGGGCCGCGATGGTCAATGGTGGCATTGTCCATCGCCCGCATGACACGATCAGGAACGTTGGTGGGTCCGGGGATTTGCAGAAAATGTCGGCCGCTGGCCCGGTGTGTGAGTTTCAACACTGGATACTCTCCTTGAAATTGTATTCAATCGTGCATCCTAGTCGAAAATATCGAGGAATGCAATGCAACTCGTCAGCAATTGATCGACAACCATTGCTGACTGGAGATACCATTGCCATGTTCAGTCAGGACACAAGATCCATAACAATTTTTGCAACTTGATGCTTCAAATTCCGATCCGGATCTGCTATTCTGATTGTATGCAAAAAGCACACATAGGTTCACATGAAGGCGTGGAGGACAAGACCCTGCTTCATCTGAAGGTCGCCAAGATTCTGCGCGACAAGATCACCTATGGAGAACTCGAACCCGGTATGCGCCTGACAGAACGCGTGCTGTGCGAAGAGCTGAAAGTGTCCCGCACTCCTTTGCGGGAAGCGCTCAAGACGCTCGCCAGCGAAGGCCTGGTCGAGCTGCTGCAAAACTGCGGCGCCATGGTGACACCGATGACCCTGACAGACACCACCGATACGTTCAAGGTACTCAGCGTGTTGGAGGGTCTGGCGGGCGAACTCGCCTGTGGCAGGGCGGACGATGCCGACCTTGCGGATTTGCGCCAATTGCATCAGCAGATGCGCGAGCACTACAACAATGGAAATCGCGAAAAGTACTTTGAGGTGAATCAGGAAATTCACGCCCGGATATTCCAGTTGGCTGACAACCCGGTGCTGTTGACAACCCGCAACAAGCTCAACCTGCGCCTGCGCCGGGCCCGCTATTTCGCCAATATCGGGCAGTCGCGATGGGATCGCGCGATGCAGGAGCACGACCAGATTATTGACGCACTGGAATCCAGGAACGCAAAGCGGCTACGGGTTCTGCTGGAGGAGCATATCCGGAACAAGTGCGACGTGGTCATCGCAGCGCTGCTTTCAAGCGGTGCAGTCAGCGCAATGGGCGCACCGACATCAACGGTCATCGCCTTCAATCGTCGCGGTCTGAACGCCAGCCGCGAGCTCAAGAAATAGCATCGGGTCAAAGCACCATTTGGCGCGACTGAACCTGCGAGTGGGTCAGGGTCGGCGCTAGATCGGTTTCATGAACAAGCCAATGGACAGACAGACTCCGATGCACACGATCGCCATGCGCAATGTCCGCTCGTTGACCCGTTGCAATGCCCAGGCGCCACACAAGCCTCCGACGACGGCGCCGCCTCCCAGTGCAAGAGCCTCTTGCCAGTGCACTTGTGGCGAGGTGACAAAAAGCACAACGGCGGACGCATTCATGACTCCGGCCAATGCATTTTTCGTCGCGCCGGCGTTGCGGGTCGACAATCCAGCCATGGTCAAAGCGGCCATCATCAGAAATCCTATGCCGCCTCCAAAATAGCCACCATAGATCGCGATAAAAAACTGAACGGTCGCAGCGCCAAGCGGCCCCAGATGCACAGTGGACTCGCCAGGTCGGCGCAGGAAACTGCCCCACGCGAATACCGCAGTGGCAAACAGCACCAGCCATGGCACAAGCAGCGCGAACACCCTGGAAGGCGTGTTGAGCAGCAACAGCCCTCCAAGCGCTCCGCCAACAACGCTGACCAGAAACAAGGCCCAGAATGGCAACCGGCCGGCACCGGTCACCAACCGTCGACCTGCAAGGCCCGAAGTCACCTGCCCCGGAAACAGCGCTACTGTGGATGTGATGTTGGCTGCCAGCGGCGTCATGCCCGACAAGATCAATACCGGCAAGGTGATGAACGAACCCCCTCCGGCCAGAGAATTCTGCAAGCCGGCCCAAAACCCGGCAATGATGACAACTCCAATCAGCATGAAACGGCCTTGAAAATCTGCAAGGCTTTTGGCGGACTCATGTTTTGCATTTGTGGCGGGATTCTAGGCCTTGACTGCGCTTGGAACGCGATGCAGCGGCAAGCCATCTCGCCGAGGCAGAGCCATCTTGGTTGCGTGGAAGTCCTGGCGGCCCCCTGGGTGGCCAGGGCCCGGGCCGGCATGGGTGGTTCACGTTGACCTAGAATTGTTTTCGAATCTTCAAAGGCCCGCCGGTGACACTACCCCACGCCCTCCCCCTGATTGCGATCCATGGTGGCGCCGGCACCATGAGCCGGGCCACCATCAGCGCCGAGCAGTACGCGGCCTATCACGGCGCAGTGCGGGACATGGCGCAGTGTTCACCCATGCGGGCACGCACGAGCTCGACGCGGCCGTGATGGATGGCGCCACTTTGCGTGCCGGTGCGGTGGCCTGTGTCAGCCGGGTGCGTCACCCGCTTCGCGCGGCGCGGGCCGTGATGGAACGCAGCGAGCATGTCTTGCTGGTGGGTGCGGGCGCCGAGGCGTTCGCACAGGCCTGCGGACTGGAGTTGGTGTCCCCCGACTATTTCTCGACCAAGCTGCGTCGCGAGCAGCTGCAAAGCGCCTTGTCCGCTGGAACAGCGCTGCTTGACCATGACGCACCCGCCCTTTCCTTCATCGGCGGCATGACCAACAAGCGCGTCGGCCACGTTGGCGACTCGCCGCTGATCGGCGCCGGCACCGGTGAGATGTTCATCCGCGCCGTGACGGCCTACGACATCTGCGCGCGCATGGCCATGCGGGCCAGTCGCTGGACGCAGCGGCGCAGGAACTGGTCATGAAGGTCCTTCCCACCATCGGTGGGCGCGGCGGCCTGATCGCCATCGACGCCCCGGGGCAACCTGAGTCTTGCGTTCAATACCGAAGGCATGTACCGCGGTATGCCCGTTTGGGTGAAGCAACCCCAGACGGCGATCTTTCGCTGACCTCTTGCGCAACGACAGAACCCATCTTTAGCAACCATCTTGCATGCGGTTCATCGCCATGACCAAGATGCGTGACTGGGAACGCCACCTTGGGCTGGCCCTTCTGGGCCCCCTGCTGTGGCTGCAGGGCCAGCACGTGCGTCGTGTGACGCCGCGGTTGCCAGAGCCTCCTGGTGCAAGGGAAGGCACGACCGGTCAGGGGCCACTGCTTCGGCTATTGATTGCTGGCGATTCAGCGGCGGCCGGGGTCGGTGCCGCGTGCCAGGATGCGGCATTGTGCGGTCGCCTGGTCGGTTTCTTGCGGTCGCACCGCACCGTCAAGTGGCGCCTGCTTGCCGTCAATGGCCTGGATTCCCCCGGCTTGATGAAACTGCTTGAGGA
>JBMOJJ010000340.1:0-3913 GCA_049315845.1 Rhodoferax sp. | reverse complement strand
GTTCATCCGGCGGTGGTGGCTCATTCCTGACGGTTCGATATTCCATGAGTACGCCGTCCTGAAATCGCAGGATCAGGTCGTGTTCATAGATGCTGGAGTAACCGGCGTGGGAATACTTGAGGCGGGCGCCGAACGGGCATCGCACCGTTCCAGTGACCCAGTCGGCAAGCACCAGTTCCGGGTCGTCGGGAAACAGGTCTGCAACTGAAAGCTCTCGACCGTCCTGAAAGTGACCGCTGATGTTCGTCAGAAACAAGCGATCGTCGACGACTTCCCATCTTGCGACGTAGCCGCGCCAGCATGCGGTACTAATTCGCTGGAACCGAATGTTCCGGTTTCGGCGCTTGTTCAACCAGAGGCTCAATGGTTCGGCGAATAGACGGTAGTCTTGCCCCTGGAAGGTCAGACAGTCTGCAATCTGCGCGGTCATGGCGATGTCTCACATTTCACGATGGTTAACGCCTGTTGCCGTCATGCCACCAGTCACGAGCGGCGGTGGCACCTTCGTAGACAACCCAGATGGCAATCAGCCCTTTGATGACGAAGAAGATCAGCGCCAGGGCACAAAGAAGAAGGTAGCCGACGAACGGCCAGAACCGTTCGGGCCGATAGCCCCTGCCATCGAAGATTTCGTTGCCGAGGTTGGCCACCCATCCATCAATTTCCATGGCGACACAGATCAGGGCATAGCAAATGGCGAAAAAGGCGCCGGCGCCCAGCAGTCCAACAATAACGTCCATCTTGTTTTCCTTTCATTGGTAAAGAACGGGTGACAGCGCGACCTTTGTCCAACTCGGTTCGCTTCAGGTCAGACGAGCAAACAAGGCTCTGAAACCAGGGTTGCGTTCGGCTGCCAACTGCATAGCTGCGTAATCACTGTGGGCGTAGACGTGTGTGCCGATGGTTGTGCCGCACTCGTTGCGCAACTCGACGTAGTAGTTTCTTGCGTTTGCCATTTGTGTTCCTCAAGTTTGATGGTTGATAGGTGTGAGACTGGTGTTCGAGCAGTTGATTGCTACAAAAAATTATTGTTGCCTGTAGCCACGACAAAATCGATCATCCGCTTGAACGTGGGCGGCTCTTTTCTTGCCAAGGCGCTCTGCCTGCGTCCATGTCACGATTCCTCCAGCGCTCGGGCATTGACGCGCTGACTGGCATCGACTGCAGACAGGAACGCCTGGGCTCTTGATTCGGGTCCGCCTTCGGTCAATAGACGGGCAAAGCGCGCCGCCATCTTCAGTTGCGCGGGCGTAATGCTGGTGTCTGCTGCAATGGACTCCAACTTGTCCGGTTCGATGGCGATCCCGGATGTGACTTGCGAGACCAAGTGTCGACGTGGACCAATGGGTGGGTTATGAAGCTCCAGATGAAAGACAAAGCGGCGCAGGATCGAGTCATCCATAGAGGTGGGTTCGTCACTGATCCAGATGGTTGGGATCGTGCAGGTTTCGAGTCGATCCTTCAGGAGTCGATCACAGTAATAGGCAGCCGTACCGGTCTCCCTGAAAATCAAGACGGCTCCCGGGTGGGTCCGCAGAATGCCCTGGATCGAACAGTAGTGCTCAAGAAGGCCGCCGATCCCGTCAGACGGCTCCACATAGGGACTGATGACGCCAACCTCGAAGCCGCATAAACCTGCGGCCTGCACCAGCAGACAGGCAAACTGAGTCTTGCCGGTTCCTGAGGGGCCCTGTATCAGGATATTGACGCCGGTTTCACGAGTCCGCACCGCAGTTTGCAGGCACTGAACGATCCAGTTGAATTCATTTTCGAGATGTGGAAAGTCGGCGAGCGTGAGCGAGGGTGGCGCCACAGGTTGAAGAACTTCGTTCTGCAAGGCTTCGCGGGATTCCGCCTTGAACACGGACAGGCGCAGCGACATCGGGCCAACCCGTATGAATCCGTCCAGGTCATTGGGATTGACGTCAAGGTGGATGAGGCCGCAGGCGCGCAAAGTGCTCGTAGGTTTCAGTGCCGTCCTCAGATCCTGCACGGAGCACGACATCATTGTGGCGGCAAAGCGCCAGGCCGACGCCTTGGATTCGAACCGCATTTCCCAAAGGTAGCGCCGAAAGAGAGCCCGTTCGGTTAGGGTGAGCGCGAATTCCAGAATCTCGGTTTCAAGCGTGTCCAGGCCATAAAGGGCGCTCAAATGCGCAAGATTGGGGTGCTGCACCATCTGGCGCACGAGTTCGGATTCCAGAGCTGTCAGGGTTTCACTGAACGCGCGCTTGATGACCTCTGGTTGGCGCCGCCATTTGTTCAGAACCACACTCTGATAGAGCTTGCCGACCTCATGTTTGTGTGAGAACAGAAGCTTGCACAGCGCAATGGCATCATCAGCGTGCGCCGGATGGCGGCCTTCGACAACCTTTGACAATCTGTTGCAAAGCGCAAGCAGCATGGGCTTGTCCCAAACGAGTGCAGGACCTACAGCGTGGAAGCACGTGTGCGGGATGTCAAGCAGGACCTCTTTATAGGTATTGTTCGCAATAATTGAACGGAGCATGAACCGAAGCATTGGCAGGCTTGCCTGGTCGGGCATTGCCAGGAAAGATGTGTCGTATTCAGCAGCGCTTGTCATCTGATGGGCTCCTATTGACGATGGTTACGGTGGAAATCCACCCTGAAATTCATTCTCGCGAACCGCGGCGACAGAATCTGTCGTGCGTTCAAACAAATGCAGCACGGCGCTTGGCGACGGGCACGCGCGCAGCGTGTTCGCGCTCCAACTCGGCGATCCAGGAGTCGAGACTGAAGCGCTGATCGATCAGTACTTCCTGACGCCGCACCGTGGCAAAGTCGCCTGGCGCAAGCTGGGACAGCGCGGCCAGACGCTCACCGATGGGCATAGGCAACTCCGCGTTAGCGTCTGACAGCGCATAGATCGCCAGCATCCGGCGCCGACGCACATCGTCCAGAGGCAGAAACTTGATCTTGAACGTAAAGCGCCTGAGTGCCGCCACATCAAGGGTTTTGATCAGGTTGGTGGCGCAGATGAAGATGCCCGTGAAGGTTTCCATCTGTTGCAACAGTTCATTGACCTGCGAGACTTCCCAGGGGCTGCGCGCTAGCCTGCGGTCCCGCAGGAAGCTGTCGGCTTCATCCAGCAAGAGAACGGAACCGTCTGATGCTGCCTCGCGAAACATGCTGGCGATGGCCTTTTCGGTCTCGCCCAGCCATTTGCTTGACAGATCGGAGACTCGCTTGGTCAGCAGGGGACGGTCCAGCGTGTTGGCAATGTAGGCGGCAAGAGAACTCTTACCCGTCCCGGGAATGCCGTGAAATACCATGCTTGCGCAACCGGTGCGACGCAATCCGTCAAGAATGCGGGGAAGAGGCGCACTGGACTCCAGGTTCAGGGTTTCAAGGTCCCAGTGCGAACCATCGGCTGTTTGCAGCAGCCCCGTCGCAGTGCGATCAGTGATTCGCTGGCTTGCATCGACTGCACAGAGCAGAGCCTTGGTTTTCGCGGCAGATTCGCCCTTCGTCGCAAGTCTGGCAAAGCGAGCCGCCATGGTGAGTTGAGCCGGCGACAGGCTGTGCTGTGCCGCAATAGCGTCCAGCTTGCCCGGGGCAACGACGAAATCCGGGATGACTTGGGCGACAAGTTGGCGGCGGGCGCTAAGTGGTCTTTGATGAAGTTTAAGGTGAAAGACAAAGCGCCGCAGGATTGAATCATCCAGCGCTTTCGAGTCGTCAGTGGTCCACAAGGTCGGAACCGTGCAGGTGTCCAGCCTCTCTTTCAGGAGCAGTTCGCACTGATCGGCTTCGTATCCAAATCCTTCGAAGATCACGACGGCACCGGGATGAGTTTGCAGAATTCGCTGCGTCCATTCGAAGTGTTGCAGTCGCTTATCGCTGTCATCATTCAGGATCGAGTTGTTGGTATTGGCTTCGATTTCGAAACCAC
>JBMOJJ010000043.1:0-17480 GCA_049315845.1 Rhodoferax sp. | reverse complement strand
GTCTGCCGAGTTGCGACTGGGGCTGTTGGTTGGCGTCATGACGCCGGAACTTCAAATCGGCCCCTCCAGTCTGACACCGCCGGCGTCCAGTGTTCAGCAAGGGGCCTTGCGGGCGAGACTGCTGTACGATCGACTGGACAACGTGCATTTCCCGCGCTCCGGCTCTTTTGCGCAGATCAATCTGTATGACTCTGAAAAACGGCTCGGCGCCCAGGATGATTACGTCAAGTGGTACGCCGAAGGAACTACCGCATACTCCATCGGTGAGCATACTTTCAACTTCTATGCAAAATTTGGCGGGCGCGGCGGCTCCAATCCACTGCCGAACTATGATCAGTTTCAGTGGGGCGGCTTCCTTCGGCAGTCAGGCTACGCCACAGGTCAGTTGTATGGCGAGAACCTGAAATTTGGACGCGCCATGTACTACCGCCGTATCTTGCGCGGCAGTTTGCTGGACGGCGCCTACGGCGGACTGTCGCTGGAGGCCGGTAAGGTGGGGAACCAACTGGTGCCCGGCAACCCGGACGGTCTGCTGGTGTCGGGCGCTGCCTTCATGGGGGCGGACACCCCGATCGGACCGGCTTACCTGGGCTACGGCCACGCCCGCAGCGGCAAAAGCAGCTGGTATTTCTATCTGGGCCGACCCTTTTGAGCCGGTATCGTCGGCCCTTCAACGCAAATCCAACCACTCACAAGCACTCCCTCCATGAAGTGCCACAAACTTGCGCTGGCAACAAGCATCGCGTCCATCGCATTGGCCGCTGCGTTGCCGCTGGCCGCCCAGGCGCAGACCGCCAATGACCCGTGGAAGATGAGTGCCTCGCTCTATGGCGGGCTGCCAACTCTGGGTGGCACCACGCAGTTCGCACGCCCTGGAGGTGGCAGTGGCAGCAGCGGACCCAGCATCGACGTTGACAGCAGCAAGATCATCGACTCCCTGAAGATGGTTTTCATGGGAACGATCGAGGGCAAGAAGGGGCGATATGGCTTCTTTAGCGATGTGGCCTACATTGACCTCGGAAACACAAAAACCTATAGCCGCGATTTCACCCTGGGCCAGCGACCCTTGCCGGTCGGCCTGAGTGCCGATCTCAGTCTCGATGTGAAGGCCACGGCCTGGACCACGGCCGGCACTTATGCCCTGGTTGCCAAGCCCGAGTACACGCTTGACCTGATGGCCGGCGCGCGCATGCTCAATATCAGGCCGACCCTGGGCTGGGCCTTCAATGGCAGCGTTGCGGGCGTGGCACTGCCCGGAAGAACGGGAACCGAAGCGATCGACAAGACCAACTGGGACGCTGTCATCGGTGTCAAGGGACGCGCCAATTTTGGTGCCGAGCGCAAATGGTTTCTACCTTACTACCTCGACATTGGCGCTGGCAACTCAAAAAGCACCTGGCAAACCTCGGCGGGTCTGGGTTACCAGTTTGGCTGGGGCAGCGTGACAGCCAGCTGGCGCTACCTGGACTATCAGTTCAAATCCGACGCCACGGTGCAAAGCCTCACCCTGAACGGTCCAGCTGTCGCGGCGACCTGGCAGTGGTAGGGAAGTAGAGGCACTGGCCAGTGCGGATGCGTTTTTGCTACCTGGATGTCGTGGTTACTTGTAACGAGCGTGGCCGCCGATAGATAGCGACTGTCACACAGACCCGGCCTGACCTGCCCATTGGAGCCCTTCAAATGAGCCGCGTACTTTCGTTCGGCCTGGCCGCCCTCGTCGTGCTGACGACGGGCTGCGCCAGCCTGCCGCCACCGCAGGATCGGGTTGCGTCAAGCGCGCTCACCGATACGGCTACGACCAGGTTGGGCCAAGGCGCGGCGCCACTTGTTGCGGCGCATCCGGGTCGGTGCGGTAAGCGACGATGAAGAACTCGCGGTTGACAAAACGATACGGACCCGGTGGATAGGCCGGGCTGGTGAGCGGCATCGCAAAAGCGCGTTCTCTGACTTCTTTTTCATTCATGGTTTCGTGACTCCAGTGTTGTTGGATTGATTCAGTTTCCGAGGTCGTAGAAACTCACGCCCGGGACCAGCATGCTCGGCTCCATCCCGTCGCGATTGGCGATCGCCTTGCGAACGCCCTCCAGGCCGGCGGCCCAGTGGTCGTGCACGGTGGCGCGGGAGAACTCGAAGTCTTTGGTCTGCGAGCCATACTGCAGGCGCGGGTTGGTGAGACGCGCGATCAGCCATTGCCGGTCGTCGCACAGGGTGGCGAGCTTGCGCGCTTCGGGTCCATTTTTTAGATTGGCCGGCAGCTTGGCCAACAGGTCCGTCAAGGACTTCCTCAAATCGCCAAGCTCCTTCGTGCGCTGGACGCTGAAGCGCTGCTTGCTGGCATAGGTGATGTCCTTCTGCCGCTCGCCGACCTGGTCGAGGTTGAGCGGCAGGTCGCCTTTCGCATTGAACAGGTCCACCATGACGATCAGCGCGGTGGTCAGCGGTTTCTCGTCCCAGACGTAGTTCAGCGGCGAATTGCTCACAATGCCGCCGTCCCAGTAGTGCTCGCCGTCGATCTCCACCGCCGGGAAGCCCGGTGGCAGGGCGCCGCTGGCCATCACGTGCTCGGGCTTGATGCGGATCTTGTGATTGTCGAAATAGACCGAAGCGCCGGTGCGCACGTTGACTGCGCCCAGCGAAACGCGGACCTTTTTGCTGTTGATGAGGTCGAAATCGACCAGTTCTTCGAGCGTGCTCTTGAGCGGACTGGTGTCGCAGTAGCTGGTCGCCGCCAGCGTGCCGTCCGGGCACATGGAGGGCGGCGGCATGCGCAGTGTGAAAAAGCCGGGGCTACCAAAGGATGCAACGCTTGCCGCACTCATCTTGTTCATGATCGGGCGCATGGCCTCGAAGCCGGTCGGCAGGATGAAGGGTGCATAGGAAGAGACGCGGTCCCAGAAGGCGTGCAGGCGCTCAACCCGCTTCTCGCGCGGGTTGCCGGCAATGAGCGCCGTGGTGATGGCGCCGATCGAGACGCCGACCACCCAGGTCGGGTCGCGGCCGGTTTCTGCCAGACCCTCGTAGACGCCAGATTGAAAGGCGCCGAGTGCGCCGCCCCCTTGCAGCACCAGGATTTCGTGATCGAATTTGCGTATTGCCATTGTCTTGCTCCGGTTAATGGGTCATGTCGTCGCTGCAGCAGGTTCGCTGCCAAACACTGCCGGGTGATTGGCACGCTGGCGCGCACAGTTGGGGCAGAGCTCACGGTCAAGATGCGCTGCCATGTGATCGGGCAGGCGATCAACAACGAAGGCGCGGTGCGCCGGTGTTCGGGTCGGCGTGCCGCAAGCGCTGCACTTGAGCAGCGGCTGCTCGCGCACCACGGTGCCGGTGATGATGGTGCGGCGTATGCCGCTAAAGTCCTCGATGCGGATGGCACCGGTCGGGCAAACCTGCGTGCAGGCGCCACAGCCGATGCACATCTGCGAGGGCCGCGTAAAGTCGAAATAGGCCAGCCGCCCGGCCGGGGTGTCGGCCATGCGCAACGCATCGATTCCCATTTCGCTGCAGGTGGCCATGCACAGACCGCAGCCTATGCACTCATCACAGCGCAGGCAGCGCCGCGCTTCGTCATGCGCCATCGCGTCGGTCAGACCCTGCTCGATGCGCACGTAGTTGCCCAGGCCCAGTACCTCTTCGACGCTCTTCTCGGGCATGGCGGCGCGGCGCAGGTGACTGCGGTCATCGGCCACGACGGTCAATGGAATCACCTCGGCGCGGCGTACTGGCTTGCCGGTGCTGGCGGCCATGGCGGTGCCACGCAACCAGGCATCGATGCCGGCGGCGGCGACCTTGCCTGCGCGGATCGCCTCCACCGCCGTGCGCGGGCCTTGTTGCCCGTCGCCACCGGCGAACACGCCAGCCACACTGGTCATCAGGGTTTTCGGATCGGCGGCGACGAAGCCGCGCGTGCTCTGGACGCCGCTTCCCTCAAGAAGCGCCAGATCGGTGCCCTGACCCGTGGCCAGGATCACCTGATCGGCTTCCAGCGTGAGCAAGCGGGAGGTGTCGAATTTCGGATCGAAACGGCCAGCTGCGTCCTTGACCTGCTCGCAGAACTGGAAGATGGCCTGGCCCTCTTCCTCGACGCGCAGCGGGCCCCAGCCGCCCTGCAGTTGCACGCCCTCGGCGACCGCCGCTTCGATCTCGTGCGGGCTGGCCGGCATCTCGCGGCGCTTCTCCAGAGAGACCAGGTCAACATGCTTGGCGCCCTGGCGCAAGGCGGTCAGGGCAACGTCGATGGCCACGTTGCCACCGCCGATCACCACCACGCGCGGCCCGACCCGCACCGGCTCGCCGCTGCGCACGGCGCGCAGGAAGTCGATGCCGCCGAGTACGAAGGGGTGATGCGCACCTTCGATTGGCAACAGGCGCGCCTTCTGCGTGCCCAGCCCAAGAAAGACTGCGTCGTAGTCCTTGCGAAAGACCTCCAGACTGTCGACCCGGGTTTTGGTGCGGATCTCGACACCCAGCGAGCGGATCTGCTCAATCTCCTGGTCCAGCAGCTCGGGCGGCAGGCGGTAGGCGGGAATGCCGTAGCGCAGCATGCCGCCAGCCTTTTCCTGCGCTTCCACCACCTCGACCTGGTGCCCGAAGGTGCGCAGGTAATAGGCCGCCGTGAGGCTGGCCGGGCCTGAGCCGACGATGCCGACGCGTTTGCCGCTGTCGGGCGCGATCTCTGGCCTGGGGTAGCCGCCGTCGGCCAGACAGTGCTCGGCGGCGGTGGCCTTGAGCGGCCGGATGAAAACGGCGCCGTCATTGCCGGCGCGAACGCAGGCCGACTCGCAGGCCGCCGGGCAGACCAGGCCGCAGGTCAGCGGCAAGGGGTTGTCGCGCCGGATGACCTCGACGGCGGAGCGGTAGTCGCCGTGGCCGATGTGGGCGATAAAGCTCGGGATGTCGATGTTGGCCGGGCAGGTGCGCTGGCAGGGCGGCGCCGCAGGCTCCAGGCAAAGTCCTTCCAGGCAGGATTCGCGGCGCGCATGCTGTTCCCACTGCGTGCGGAAATGGCGCAGCGAACTGCCCAGCGGCCAGGCCGCTGCCAGGCCCTGTGCGGCCAGGTCGAGCGCCACTTCGTCGAGCGCGGCCAGATGTTTGGCCTCACCGCGCCCGAGTGTGATCTCGGTGGTCAGACGCGCGGCGCGCGCCAGCAAACCGCGCACCTCTGGTTCTTCACCATCGGCGAGCTGCCAATGGCGGTACAGCGCACGCCGGGTCTGCTTGATGACGCAGACGCCCTCGGCCATCACCATCAGGCTGGTCGGCGCCGGGACAATGCCTGCCGCGGCAAGAGCGAGCGGCTCGCACGACAGATCGGCCTCTGAGAGCGGCAGGAAGCCACCCAGACCGTCATCGAAGACCAGTAGGGCACCTTTGCCCTGGACTTCGACGCCGCCGCCCCAGGCGTCGATCTGGCTGCGCAAGTTGTCGGATTGCGCGAGCTCGACCAGGCCGCGCTGCTTCATACCCCGACGCAGCGTCAGCAAGGACGCATCGAGGCAAAAGGCGCCGGCGAACAGCAGCGCAATGCGGCACCAGGTCTCGGGCGTGTGGCTCAGACGTGATGCGTCGCTGGCATGTCCTTCAGCCCAGCAGCTGGGACGGCAGTCGCGCAACACCTCGATCTGCATGCGTGGCGAGGTCACCCGGGCCAGCGAACGGATGGCGTCGACCGTATTCAGGAAGGCCGCTTCACGACCCGTCAGCTCGGCCGGCAAACGCAGCTCCAGTTTGCGGCTCTCGCGCAGGCCGGCGGCGATCAGCACACCCTCGGCCAGCAGCCAGGGGCTGCCGTCGAGAACGGCAGCACTGCCGCGTGCGCGCACGTCCCAGCCTGTGGCGTCGATGACCAGAACCGACGAGCCGCGCCCGCGCAGAAATTGACGCCAGGCCAGATGGATCGGTTCACCGGCGCCGCCGCACTCGGTCAGGCCCGACAGTTGCAGACGGTGCAGTCGCAGCAGCGGGCTCAATGTCTGTGCGCTGGCCAGCCCCGGCAGCGCAGCGGCCAGAGTCGGCGCAGCGTTGCCTGCCAGCGTGCCGGCCTGCGTATCCAGCCATGGGGGGAGCATCTGAAGTTCGCTCATGGTCGCCTCTTATGCGCCGCGCGGCGGCTCGGCGAACAGTTGGCGCGCATAACGTTCGCGGCGCGGATCGGGCACTTCACTCGCAACACCGAAGGACAGGCAACCGGTCACGCACTTGGTGACGCAGGCCGGCTGCAAGCCGACATCGAGCCGGTCCATGCAGTAGTCGCACTTGACCACCTTGTGCGTGGCAGGGTCCCACTGCGGCGTGCCCCAGGGGCAGGCCGTGATGCAGGACTTGCAGCCAACGCACAGGCTGGTCTGCACAAACACGATGCCGTCCTTCTCGCGCTTCGTCATCGCGCCGGTCGGACAGGCCTTGGCGCACCAGGCTTCCTCGCAGTGGAAGCAGGGCATGAAGCTGTGACGCATGCGCGGCTGTCCGTTGACGGCTACGGGTCCGATGCTGACGATCTTGCACGGTGCCGGACCCGGGCCGAGATTCTTGTTGCTTTTGCAATGCACTTCGCAGGCCTGGCAGCCAATGCAGTTGGCCTCGTCGTGGCTCAGCATGTATTTGCTCATGATGGAACCCCTTCGGTCGCGGCACGCTTGATTCTCACGATGGTCTCGGTCAGCGCATTGCCACCGCCGGCTGGGTCGAAGTCATAAAGCTTGCCGTGCTGCAGACGCTGATCGGCAACACCAACGCCCAGCGCGCGCGTGGCCAGCGGCACCGTGGCGCCAAAGCCGTGCAGCATGAAGACCGCCTCGGGGTGGATCCACTCGGTGACCTGGGCCGTGATCCTGCCGGTGTAAGCGCCGCCGCCATTGATCTCGACCTCGTCGCCGTCGGCGATGCCAAGCGGTTTCGCCCGCTCGGGATGAATCCACAGCATCTGTTTGGGCGCGATCTCGTTCAGGATAGGGTTGTTGAGCGACTGGCCATGCGCCAGCATGGCGGGGCGACCGAACAGCAGGCGGAAGTGCTCGCCGGTGGGCGCGCTCTGCGGTTCAAAGGCTGGCAGGCTCGGCAGCCCGGCCTCCTTGAGCAGCATGCTTTCGAACTCGATCTTGCCCGAGGGCGTCGGGAAGCTGAGCTTGTCAGACGGGGTCAGCCTGGGCGCGTCGGCGAGTTTGACGATGCCCTGTTCGCGCATCTCGGCGATGGTGACTCCAGTGCCCTCGAGCTGGTAGTTCCAGATCTCCTCGATGCTCTGGAAGTCGAGCGCCTCTTTTTTGTCCATGCGGCGAAGAATCTCGCGGAAGATCCACCAGGCCGGACGGCTGTCGAAGCGCGGCGCTATCGCCTGGTCGCGCATCATGAACACCGGTACCGGTCCGGGCAGGCCGGCCAGGATGTTGGCACGCTCCAGGTAGGTGGACTCGGGCAGGATGACGTCGGAGTACCAGCCGGTCTCCGAGTAGCGCACGTCAATCGAGACCAGCAGCTTGAGCTTGTCCAGAGCGCGCTTGATCGCCTCGGCATCGGGCATGGCGGTCAGCGGATCGTGTCGGTAGGCGATGTAGGCGCCGATGCCGTAGGGCTGCACGCTCTCCATCGCGGCGAAAGCTTGGTGCAGCATGCCGATGGCCGGGTCCCACGACGGACGGGTGCTGCCGGCGCCATCCACGCGCGTCTCGCCGACCTTGGGCACGCGTCCGCTCAATGGTTTGAGGCTCTTGCGGCCGTAATACTCAGGCGGCTTGGCAATCATGCAGCCGCCAGGAACCTCGATGTTGCCCATCAGCGCATTCAGGATCAGCGCGCTGCGGCTGACGTAGAAGGACTGCTTGTGGCGCGCCGTCATCCAGCCCGGATGGAAGATCACCTGCGGCGCCTGGGTCGCGATTTCAGTCACGAAGTCCCTGAGTTGCTCGGCGCTGACGCCGGTATGGGCTTCCTGCCATTCTGCTGTGGTGTCCTTGACCGCTTCGCGCAGCGCGTCCATGCCCGAGACATGCCGCGCGACGAAGTCCTTGTCGTAGGCCTCGCGCTTGAGCACTTCATGGATGATGGCCAGGTTCAGCGCGTAGTCGCTGTTCGGGCGCACCCGCCAGTAGCGGTTGGACTTGCAGGCGGTGAGACTGGCGCGCGGGTCGATGGTGGTGACCCGCATGCCGCTCGCGACTGCCGCCGTGAAGGCCTTGGCCTCCTTGACCATCAGCGATTCGGCGATGTTGCGGCCGTACAGCACGATGTGCTTGGTGTTCTTCAGGTCGAAGACCAGGGCGGCGGAGCCGAAGCCGTAGATCGAGCGCCCGGCGTTGTGCGCGTTGCCGTTGCAGGTGGCGTCGTGGTTGAAATAGTTCGGCGAGCCCAGCGCCTGCACGAAGGTGCGGGTCAGGTCGGTGAAACAGCCGCCGCGATCCGACAGCACTGTGCCGCGTGCACCGAAGCTTGCCACGCTTTCCTTGAGCTTGTCGGCCACAAAGTCCAGCGCCTCGTCCCAGGAGGCCCGCCGCCACTGGCCGCTGCCGCGCGCTCCGGTGCGGATCAGCGGCGTCTGCGGGCGCTCGTTGTCGGCCTCGAAGGACAGGCCGGCCGCGCCTTTGGCGCACAGGCTGGCGCCGATCGCGACGTCGTTCGTGTTGCCCTGCAACCGGACTGCTTTGCCGTCCTCGACCGTCACCTCCATCGGGCAGCGGACCGCGCACATGCCGCACATGCTGTAGACCTTGCGCCGGCCCGGGGCACCCACACCGCGCACGTTCGGGGCCATATTGGTCGTCATTGCATCTCCTTGTGAATAGCGGCTACTGGGCGACCCAGGCGCCGTCCACCGGCAAGGCCGCGCCACGCATCTGGGCTGCAGCATCCGAACACAGAAAGACGCACAGCGCGCCCATCTGCTCGGGTGTGGCGAATTCGCCGGAAGGTTGCTTTTCGCCCAACAGTTCTGCCTTGGCCTGCGCCACCGTGATGCCTTCGCGCTGGGAGCGGTCATCGATCTGCTTTTGCACCAGCGGTGTCAGCACCCAGCCGGGGCAGATCGCGTTGCAGGTGATACCGGTCTTGGCGGTCTCCAGCGCCACCACCTTGGTCATTCCAATCATGCCGTGCTTGGCCGCGACGTAGGCGACCTTCTCCGTCGAGGCGACCAGGCCATGCACGGAGGCGATGTTGACGATGCGCCCCCAGTTGCGCGTCTTCATGCCCGGCAACACCGCCTGGATGCCGTGGAAGGCCGATGAGAGGTTGATCGCGATGACCGCGTCCCAGCGCTCCGGCGGGAAGCTCTCGACCGGTGCGGTGTGCTGGATGCCGGCGTTGTTGACCAGGATGTCGGCCGAGCCCAACTCCTTGACCGCGGCCGCCACCATCGCGTGAATCTGATCCGGTTTGGACATGTCGGCTCCGCTGTAGCCGACCTTGACGCCAAACTCCTTGGCCAGGCCGGCGCGCAAGTCTTCGATCTGCGCCGCGTCGCCAAAGCCGTTGAGCATCAGGTTGGCGCCAGCGCCGACGAGCGAGCGGGCAATGCCCAAGCCGATGCCGCTGGTCGAGCCGGTGACGATGGCGTTTTTACCTTTTAGCATTTTGATTTCTCCAGTTGATGATTTGATTCATTGATTCAATTTCCAGCCAGGCTCCGACCGCAGCGCACGAAGCTCCGCCGGCCACTCCACTAATCAGGATTACTTTCACGAGGCATCCCTTTTCACGCAAGGTGTTGTCCGCGCCCTGTCGTCCGATGAAGCCTCTTCGATCTGACCGCGAAGCGTGTTGACGGTTCTCAACAGATCGGCCGCGATCGAGCGCTTGAGCACGAAGGCGTCGGCGCCGGCCTGCAATGCCGCCTCGCGCACGCTCGGCTCATCGTGCACGCTCAGCGCGATCACCTTGAGCTCGGGGCAACTCTGGCGCAGCGCCTGCAGCCAGCCCAGGTTGCTGTCCCGAGCCAGCGACAGATCGACCACCGCCACATCGGGTTTGAGCCGAGCCGCTCCATCCAGCAGCGATGCCTGGTCGGCGACCATGACGACGCTGCCAAAGGCTGTTTCGAGCAAGCCGCGCACGCCTTCCGTCAGACCGTGGTGGCGATCCGCCAGCAGAACACAGCTGAGACGCTTCTCCGGCACCTGGACACTCCCCTTTTTGACAAGCTTGCATGCCGTGATGCCCGATGGCACCCGGCTCGACGCGAAGATTAATCGGGATTCGAAGACTTGTGACCTCGCAAAACTACCGGTTAAGACCTGGTAAAACTACGGGTCTGCTGCGCTGCAGATGAAGAGCGCAATGGCGTGGCATTACATCGGCTTGCGTTGACGAATGTCAAACAGCTTTCCGCATCAGGCGGTATGTTTCGAGTTGTTTGAAGCAAGGGATGCTACGCATGGATGAAATCAAACCACGCTGGGAATGGCGTTCATTTGGTCAGCGTTTTGGGGGGGCAGAGGCGCGGCTTGCGGCTCTTGAACCGAAGGGCGTGCAGGAGAGTGATGAGGTCTATCTGCTGTCCACCGGCGGCGGCAATGTGAAGGTCCGCTCCGCCCTGATGGACATCAAGATTCTCAAGCAGGTCAATGCAGACGCGCTTGAGCAGTGGACGCCCGTCATGAAAGCGGAATTTCCGCTTGGCGCAGCCGAGGTAACACGCGTGTTTGAATCGCTGCGGCTCCCGCAACCCGCGTTGTCCCGCGCGAGCTACACCTTCGGCGAATTCATCGAAGCGTTCGCCATGCCGGGCAGCGCGATTCGCGCGGTCAAGGTCCACAAGCGGCGCACGCGTTACGCCGTCGGCGGCTGCATGGCCGAGCTCTCCGATGTGGTGGCGAACGGCAAGCCGACGCGCACCATCGCGGTCGAGTCGGAGGATGCGCAAGGCGTCATCCGCGCCGTGCGCGAGCTCGGCCTGGGCGGCTACACCAACACCAGTTATCCCCGCGGGCTGACGGCCCTGATCGACGACGAGCCGGCGCGCTTTGCAGTGATCGACGTCGGCACCAATTCGGTCAAGTTCCACATCGGCGAACGCGAGCCTGACGGGCGCTGGCGCACGGTCGTGGACCGCGCGGAGTTGACCCGACTGGGCGAAGGCTTCGGCCAGCAACGCGTGATCACAGCCGCCGCGCAGGAGCGCACCGTCGCTGCGATCGCCAGCATGGTCGCAGAGGCGAAGCGGCACGATGTATCGGGAATCGCTGCGGTGGGCACGGCCGGTTTGCGGATTGCCAGCAACGGGCCCGACGTGCTGGACGCGATCGCAGCGCGCACCGGCTTGCAGGTCGAGGTGATTTCCGGCGACGACGAGGGCCGGCTGGCCTATCTCGGTGCCCGCTCCGGGCTGGGCCTGTTCGCCGGCTCGCTTGCGGTGTTCGACACCGGCGGCGGCAGCTCGCAGTTCACTTTTGGACGCGATTCAAGTGTTGACGAGCGCTTCAGCGTCGAGGTCGGTGCCGTGCGCTACACCGAGCGCTACAAGCTTGACGGCGCCGTGCCGCCGGACGCATTGCGTGAGGCCATGGCGGCGATTTCTGCTGATCTGTCGCGCATCGAAGGGCGACCCGCGCCCGACATGCTGCTGGCGATGGGCGGCGTGGTGACCAACATGACTGCGGTCAAGCACGGCCTGGTCACCTACGATCCGAAGGTCGTGCAGGGCACTGTCCTCGACCGCGCCGAAATCGATCGGCAGATCGAGCTCTACCGGTCAAAGGATGCCGCTGCGCGGCGCGCGATCACCGGACTGCAGCCCAAGCGCGAAGAAGTGATCCTCGCCGGTGCCTGTATTGTGAAGACGGTGATGGAGAAACTGGGCACGGAGGCCCTGACCGTGAGCGATCGCGGCCTGCGCCACGGGGTGCTGGCCGAGCGCTTCGGTGCTTGAGCAATTGACAGGTCGAAAACCAGAAGGAGAACGAACGCCATGACAGCCGCAAAAGCAAAAATCGTCGCCCCCGCAGCCGTGGCACCACGCCTGTCGCAGGAGGACATGAAGCAGATCCTTCAGCTCGCCAAGGGCTCGAAAAGCATCGAGCTCAAATTGTCGGTGCCCGCCACCGGGCACCGTGCCACGATCGCGAGCATCGGGCTTGACCCGGTCGAGGCGCAGCCGCGACAGGTCTATTTCTTCGACACGCCCGACCTGGCGCTGAACCGGGCCGGCCTGATCGTGCGAGCCCGCAGAATCCAGGGTGGCGGCGCCGATACCGTTGTCAAGCTGCGCCCGGTCGATCCGGCCCTGATCGACGCGGATCTGCGCCGCTCGGCGAGCTTCAAGATCGAGCTCGACGTGATGCCCGGTGGATTCGTCTGCTCGGCCTCGTACAAGGGCGACTGCGCCGGTCAGGAGGTGCTCGACGTCACCAGCGGCGCGGCTTCTGTCCGTTCACTGTTCTCCAAGGGGCAACGCGCCTTCTTCGATGCCCACGCTCCGGCGGGCATCAACATGAACTCGCTGCTGGTCCTGGGCCCGACCTTCCTGCTCAGGGCAAAGCACCAGCCGAAGGACTTCAAACGCGGCATCACGGTCGAGATGTGGCTCTATCCGGATGGCTCGCGCATCCTCGAGATCTCCACCAAGTGCTTGCCGTCCGAAGCGTTCCAGGCCGCCGTCGAGTTCAAGGCCTACCTTGCAGGCGCCGGAATCGAAGTCAGCGCAGCACAAGAGACAAAGACCAAGGCTGCGATGGAGTACTTCAAGGCCAACCTTGAGTCGAGCAGGCCGTGATGCCTGTAGGCGCCGGCTTGGGACCGAGCTTATGCGGGACAGCGCGACTTGTGACCTCGCAAAACTACGAGGTTCGTTGCTGTGAATTTAGGAGGCGGCCGGTTGGCCGCCCGGCATGAAGTGCGGCTGGATGGATGGATAACGTTGCAAACAGGAAGGCGCTCCTTCGCCTGATCAGTTCGAATCGCATGACACCCGATAATCCAGCTCCGACGCGGAGTGTGAAGGCGTGCCGCCGTCAGCGCTTCCACTCACTTTTTACGAACTGAGGCGGTCCGGACCCTGCGCCTTGGCTTGGGACTGTCTTGTCCATTGAGCATCTTGGCCGCCTGCAACATGTCCTCTGACGAGGGGTGATCAGTGGCGTCGGCGGCCCGGTGTAGAAACCGGACCTTGCCGCCAGTTTCTATGATGGACATCCCCCCGAGTTGTTTCTCGGACCCTTGCCCGAATTTGTGTCCGTAGCCCTCGGTCAAAATCACCTTCGCAGTCTTTGCGAGAACGAGAGGAGAAACCATGTCACTCGTCGACATTTCCTTCACGCGGTACTTCTTGAAGAGAACACGATCAGGGTCACAGATGATTGGGAAAGGTACCACCAAGTCGCGGCGGAAGAATTCGGCTTGCGCGAGAGAACCGGAGCTAACCAGAACTACATTGATGCCCGCCGCACTCAACCGGTTCTGTTCGCGGCG
The DNA here is from genome assembly GCA_049315845.1 of Rhodoferax sp. Lineage (GTDB taxonomy): Bacteria > Pseudomonadota > Gammaproteobacteria > Burkholderiales > Burkholderiaceae_C > Rhodoferax. The sequence goes on along the minus strand of JBMOJJ010000043.1, from coordinate 4,085 downwards.
CAATAGCGTCACCTGCCTGCGCGCGAAGGGACAACCGAAGTGGCGGGTGAAGACGAGCGCCAGTGTCCCGCTTTGCCACAAGGAGGCAAGCTGCGTGTGTGTGCCGTCTGATAGCGCGACCTCCATATCGGGCGCCGCGTAATTTGCTTTCTCCAGAGGAGCGCTTGGTCCTTCTGCGACCGGCAACTGCGCCTCGGTCCAGGCAAGCATGCCTCCCTGCAACTGACATACATCGTCGAATCCATCCGCCTGCAGAAGTCGTACGATAGGGATGCTCCGAACCGCGTGACCACAGACAGCCACGATGGGACGGCTCTTGTCCAGCTTCAGGCTCGTCAGCTGGCACTTCACCTGGGTCATTGGAACATTGATCGATCCGGCGATCCGGCACTCGATCCACTCAAAAACTGTTCGCACGTCAAGAACTTGCGGATCGGATCCACGTCCCCTCAACAGCGAGTGCAACTCTTGCGCCGAAATCTCGGGTACATCCCCAAATAGGCGCCGGATGAAAGCTCCCATACCAATCCCTCAAAAGGCACTTGAAGGCAGGTCGCCTTCAGTGAGAAGAAACTATACCAGCAAGCTCTAGACCACGATGGAGTCTTTGTTGGCCGAGTTTGTGTCGCAGCAGGCGCAGCGCAGTCGGCAACAAATGGCTGATGCTTGCACCGACGACTGGAACGGCCTGCGCTTGCAGGTACACTCCGCCACTTTGATCAATTTCAAGGAAATCTCATGTTTCGCACTGTCCTTCTTGCCCTATCGACGCTACTCGCCGCAAGCCTCGTTCACGCTCAGGCCCTGGACGGCCGCCTGAAGAAGATTGCCGACAGCAAGACCATCGCCATCGCCTACCGTGCCGATGCAATCCCCTTTTCCTTCACCGATGAAACCAAGCAGGTGATTGGTTTTTCAATTGACTTGTGCAAGCGAGTCGTCAATTCGATCGAGCGTCAGATTAACGTGCCGAATTTGCAGATCAAATGGGTTCCAGTCACGACGCAAACGCGTTTTGAGGCCATCATGAAGGGGCAGGCGGACATGGAATGCGGCTCCAGCACCATGACCTTGTCACGCATGAAGCAAGTTGATTTTTCGAATCCCATATTTTTGGAAACGACGGGGCTTGTGGTCAAGAGCGCGGCAGGCATACGTTCCTTCTCCGATATGTCGGGCAAATCGATTGTGGTGATTGCCGGGACCACCAACGAGCGTGCCGTGAACGACCAAATGAAACGCCGCCAGGTCAATGCGACGGTGGTTGCTATGAAGTCGCGTGAAGAGGCGTTTGCAGCGTTTGATGAAGGAAAGTTTGATGCGTTTGCCAGCGACAAACTGCTTTTGTTGGGGGCCGCCATGAAAGCCAAGAATCCCAAGGCGCTGGCTTTGCTCGACGACGACCTGTCGGTTGAGCCCTATGGCATCGTGCTGCCACGCGGCGATGCGTCGCTGCGTCTGGCCGTCAATACGGGACTGTCGCAAATCTACACCAGTGGCGAAATTGGTGAACTCTTCAAGCGCTGGCTCGCCATCATTGGCCGACCCGGTGCCATGCTGGAAGCCGTCTATATTCTGGGCTCAATTCCCGAATAGATCACCGGCTTTACTGGCGACGCCCGCTCGACTCAGAGCTCGACCGGGCCGTGCTTGATCGCGAAGTGGATCAGCTCGGCGCTGCTGTGAATACCCAAGGTCCGAAGATTGTTGATGCGATGCGCAGGCCATGCGCACAATGTCGACACAACTCCGTATCCAGGAATCTCAGATGACTGTCACCGTCGCGCCGACCCCCAAACGGCCCGTCAACCTCACGCTCAACGAGCGTCTGGTTGCACAGGCCAAAGCCTATACCAGCAACCTCTCCGCCACGGTGGAGTCTTTGTTGGCCGAGTTTGTGTCGCAGCAACAGCAGGCACAGCTTAGCCGGCAGCAAGTGGCTGATGCTTGCGCCGAGGACTGGAACGCGGCACACGCATCGTTGGGCTCGTTTGCAGATGAACATTCCACCCTGTAATGGCTCAGTTCGACGTACACCGCAACATGGGAGCCTTGCGCGAGTCGATCCCGTTTGTGGTGTTGGTGCAGTCGGCGCAGTTTGATCGATACCGCAGGCGGGTCGTGGTGCCGCTTGTGCGCCGCAACCTTCTTCCGAGCAAAACGCCCACCGTCGGCTCGCGCATGAACCCAACGTTCAAGATTGAGGGAATTGATGTGGTGCTTCACCCTTTGGACATGGTCTCTGTGTCCACGGAGCAGCTAGGCGCTCACGTTGGATCGCTCGCAAGTCACGGGCAAAACATCGCTGATGCGCTGGACGGGCTGTTAAGCCGGTCTTGGAGATAACTATCGAGCCCGCTGGCCAGCCTTCAGTTGCTGGCGGCATCGCGGCCTCAGAGCTCGACCAGACCGTTCTTGATCGCGAAGTGGATCAGATCCGAGTTGGTGTGAAGGCCCAGCGTCTCCATGATCTGGTATTTGTGGAACTCTGCGGTGCGGGTGGAGATCGATAGCTTGGACGCGATCTCCTTGGCTGAACATCCTTCCGCCAGCAACTGCAGCGTTTCCCGCTGGCGCGGCGTGAGAGAGGCAAGCGGGTCGGAGGCCCTGTCCGATGGCCGCTTCATCGCTTCCAGGACCTCACCAGCGAGCTGCGGCGTGAGGTAGGTCTTGCCCTCAAGCGCGGCGCGCAGCGCAACAATCAGCTCCATCGGCGCCGAATGCTTGAGCACGAAGCCAGACGCCCCGGCGTCGAGCGCGCGCCGGGCAAAAATTGCATCACGGTGCATGGTCAAAAAAACGACCGGCACCTGCTCTCCACCCTGTCTCAGCTGGAGCAAGGCGTCGATGCCGTTGAGGTGCGGCATGGTGACGTCGCTGACGATCAGATCCGGTTTGAGTCTCCTCGCCGCCTCGACCAGCGCGCGCCCGTCCTGCACCACGCCCACCAGGTCGAACTCGGGCGCAAGCAGGCTTTTCAGCGCCTCGGCCACCAGCAGATGATCGTCGGCAATGAGGACGCGCGGACGTCGCGGCAGGTTCATGGCGCCTCCCCCTGCCCGGGAACCCAGGCGACGATCGTCGTGCCCTGACCCGGCGCGCTCTCGACGTCGAGTGTGCCGTGCACGAGTTTCACACGTTCGCGCATGCCCACCAGGCCGAGGTGCATCCGCCCGTCCAGATCCTCGGGCACAAAGCCGACGCCGTCGTCATGGACCGCCAGCAGCAAACCCCCCTCCATCGGTCGCAGCGTGACACTCGTCGCGCTCGCACGGGCGTGGCGGGCCACGTTGTTCAGCGCTTCCTGCGCCACGCGGAACAGGCAGAGCTCGGCGTCCTTTCCTGCGGCCGGGGACAATGGATTGAGGTCAAAAGAAATCTCGAACTGACCCTGGCGGGAGCGCCGCTCGCACTCGGCCCGCAGCCCCTCAGCCAGGCCAAGTTCCCGCAGGATGGACGGGTGCAACTGGTAGGCCAGGGAGTGGATGTCCTCGCTCAGGCGCGTGAGGCCCTCGCGGACGGCCAGCATGGCGGCTGCCTGTGCCGCGTTCTTCGCCTGGATCTCGGCGCGGCCGACTTCGATCGCCAGCACGGCCAGGCGCTGCGTGACATCGTCGTGCAACTCGCGAGCCAGCAGCGCGCGCTCGTCCTCGTGAGCCCGGATCAGGCGCCTGCTCAGATCGCGCATCTCATGCTCGACCCGCGTTTGCTCTGTCACGTCGCGCAGTACCGCCGTGAGTTGGGTCTTGCCTTGGATGTCAGTCTTGGAGATAGAAGATTCAATGGGGAACAGCGTCCCGTCGCTGCGTCGGCCATGGATTTCCAGATTGCCGGCCATTGCGCGCGGGCCGTCTGCAGCTCTGGCAAACTGTTGCATCTTGAGTTCGTGGCCAGCACTCAGGCCAGAGGGCAGCAAGATCGCCAGTGGTTGACCAATAGCGTCAACTGCGCGCAAGCCAAACATTTTTTCCGCAGCTGGATTGAACAGGAGGATCTGCGACCGCTCATCCACAGCAACAATGGCATCCTTGACGGACTCGACCGTGTGCAGGTGGTGTGGCGGAGGCGCCAGTCGGCGCACGCGT
>JBMOJJ010000339.1:0-3930 GCA_049315845.1 Rhodoferax sp. | reverse complement strand
CGTCGTCATTGGCCGTGACGCCGGTGCCGATGGCCCACACCGGTTCGTAGGCGACCACGGTGCGCTGGGCATCCGCGGCCGAGAGCCCCTGGTAGGCACCGTTGACCTGGGTGGTGAGCACCGTCTCAAGTTGCCCGCCCTTGCGTTCGGCGAGCGTCTCGCCGATGCAGATGATCGGTACCATGCCGAGCAGGAGCACCTTCACCGCCTTCTTGTTGACCTTCTCGTCGGTCTCGCCGAAGTAGCTGCGCTGCTCGGAGTGGCCGAGGATGACGTAGTCGACGCCGATGTCCTTGAGCATGTCGGCGCTGACCTTGCCGGTGAATGCGCCCTGATTCTCCCAGTGCACATCCTGCGCCGCGAGCTTGACGTTGGTATCCTTGACCACTTCGGCCACCTTGGCCAGCGCCAGAAAGGTCGGCGCGATCGCTACGACCACGTTCTTGACGCCCTTGGCGGCCGCCACTACGTCGGCGGCGAGCTTGACTGATTCGGCAACGGTTTTGTTCATCTTCCAGTTGCCGACGATAACGATTTTGCGCATGAGAATCCTCGTGTTGTGATTTCTGCCACCTGGCGAGCGGGCCGGTCCCGGCGGCGCCGGGGGCCGCTGGAATTACTTTTCGGACAGGGCCGCGACGCCCGGCAGTACCTTGCCTTCGAGATACTCGAGCGACGCGCCGCCACCGGTGGAACTGTGGGTGACTTTCTTGTCTGCGCCGTACTTCTTCGCCGCAGTGGCCGTGTCGCCGCCGCCGATCACGGTGATGGCGCCCGCAGCGGTGGCCTTGACCACGGCATCCGCCATGGCTTTGGTGCCGGCCTCGAACTTCTCGAATTCGAACACGCCGGCCGGGCCGTTCCAGATGATGGTCTTGGCCTTGAGGATCGCGTCGGTGAATATCTTGGTCGATTCGGGACCGCAATCGAGCCCCATCCATCCATCGGGCACACCCTGGACATCGTTGGCGGTGCCGGTGTTGGCATCGGCGTCAAACTTGTCACCGATGATGAAGTCAACCGGCAGCAGGATTTGCTTGCCCTTTTGCTTGGCCTTTTCCATCAGGCCCGTGACCAGCTTGGCACCCTCTTCGTCGAACAGCGAGTTGCCGATCGGCATGCCGGAGATGACCTTCTTGAAGGTGAAGGCCATGCCGCCGCCGATGATGATCTGGTCGGCCTTATCGAGCAGGTTGTTGATCAACTGGATCTTGTCGGCGACCTTGGCACCGCCGAGAATGGCCAGCAGCGGACGCTGGGGCGATTCGAGCACGGCGGAGAAGGCTGCAAGTTCCTTGTTCATCAGGTAGCCCGCAGCGCGCTGGGGCAACTGCACGCCGGTCATCGACGAGTGGTCGCGGTGCGCCGTGCCGAAGGCATCGTTGATGTAAACATCGGCGAGCTTGGTGAGCGAGGCACGGAAAGCCTTGACGTCGTCGGGGGCAGCCTTGATCTTGGTGACCGTGCCGTCGGGGTTCTTGACGCTGGCCTTGCCTTCTTCTTCAAGGTGGAAGCGCAAGTTTTCCAAAAGTATGACTTCGCCGGGCTTGATGGCGGCGCAGGCGGCCTCCACTTCCGCGCCGACGCAATCGGCGAGAAACTTGACGGGCTGCCCGATCAGGCCCTCAAGAGCGGTGGCAACCGGCTTCAGACTGAATTTGGGGTTGGCCTTGCCGTCGGGACGACCGAGATGCGACATCAATATCACCGCGGCACCCTTGTCCAGCGCATATTTGATCGTCGGCAGCGCGGCCTCGATGCGCTTGTTGTTGGTGATGGCTCCGGTGGCTTTGTCCTGAGGGACGTTGAAATCGACGCGTATTAGCGCCCGTTTGCCGGCGAGGGCGAGATCTTCGATGAACAATTTGGACATGATTTCCTCGAGAGTGGATTGGTACTGGGAAAAATGTGCTGCAACGAGCGTTTCTGGCACGCAGAAAGTCAGGCAATTCAGCCGCTGGACCCGAAGTATCCTCGACCTGCGAAGCCCAGTCAATTGGGGGGTCACCGTAGAAAGCGGAATTTAAAGCACGGTCGCGATGTGGGATTGAGCACTGGCTCAGCTTTGCGCGGTGGTGACCCTTGGAGCTCAAAATCCCTCAAAAGTGATGACTCAATACCAGATTGGGTTTGAAGAATGACCGACCGTCCAGCTTTTGTGTGGAGGGGTACCGTAATTCGCACGATGGCCTCTGAAGAATGTTCGCTTTCGAGAGCCAACCACGCTACCGTGCTTACATTCCCGTTTTCTACGGCAACCCCCAGCTCAGCGCGTGCAGCCACAGGAAATGAGTGTCGTCACCGACCAAAGGAGCTGCTATGGGTGTGCTGCTTATTAATAAGCAACACAGCGCCAGGGCGCAATTATTCGGTGGCTGGGTTTGACGGCTAAGAAGGGCGTTTACACAACTAAAGTTGTAACTATCGCCCTCAGGCTCCAACGCCCAATCGATTTCCAGAGCAATTTGTAGATCCATTGGTTTCAAAGCGCTGGGTACCAGCAGATGTCAAGAAGGGCAAGTAGTGTCTCGCTACTTGCGCCAAACACTATTTTTCGGTTTCACAACTGCAGGTACGTGTGGTTGCCTTGGTCAGCAGTTGGCTCATCTTTGCCAACGTTTCACTGTTGGCAACGTGTTGTTCATCCAGGAGCTTTCGAAGCTCAGTGGAGCGTTCGTTCGAGATCAGCAAAGCCTGACGTTGTGCCTGAAGCGCGCTTTGCGTGACGCGCAAGTTTTGGGTCAAGACCTCTGCGTCTTCTTGGAACTTCTTGGCAACGGTGTGTTCCCACAGACACTTGGCACCGTGTCCCATTCGCACAGACATATCGGCTCAACTTTGGTTGAGATCGACTCGATGGTTACAACTTTCCTTCAAGTTTGTTGGTTACAACTTTAGTGGAAACGAAACGGTATCTGTGGGAAGAGGTATTGTGGGATAGTTACGACTTTGGTTGTTCAGTCGGGTTTGGCGTGGAGATGCGCAGCGATAAAGCAAGCCTATGAGCGAAAAGCAGGAGGGCCCCTGCAGACGAATTAAAGATGCTCAAGGGCTGTTCACAGCATTGGGGCTGCCATTGAGGTTTGGTAGCGGATCCGATATTCAGCGGCTGGTTCCGATACTGCTCAGCCGAACTAATCAGTGCCGAGTACAGCCTGAGCGTGATCAACCAGATCTATGGACCAATTCTCAGATTCGTCGACGACAAAATCAGATAACAAGTTCTCTGAACCGTCGAAAGGTTGCAACCTCTAGCTCAGAAATTGAAACCACTTTGAAGCCAATGCTGCACTCGCAAAGTGGCGTAAAGAGTGGCTCGCCACGCTCAGCCTCAGGGTAGGCTAATTGGGTGATTTCTTGGGCTGGTAAGCCGTCGTTCGGGGCGGTCGCCTACGTGGCCAAAGGAGCCGTTGAGTAGAGTCAAAACCTGTTGCTCGCGTCCACGGTCTGGAACACCGAAGTGGCCATTTGTCGCATGGCCCGCGACTGCCTATTTTGAACGGGAACTGCTTTCGTTGAGCGTTGGCGGACCGGATTGGGAATGTAGCGTCACGCGCAGGATTTCTCCCAGACGCCATAGACGCATGTGCGGGCAGCGTGTCATGGCCAGCGTCAGTGATCTCGTCGAAAGGCGACTGCGCCTGAAGGTCAACACTGCCAAGAGTGCTGTGGCGCAGCCACAGGAGCGCCACTTTCTGGGCTTTAGTCTGTGGCGCGAGCCACTGGATGACAGCGTGAAAGTGGGGTTGTCCAAACGAACGAAAGAACGTATAGACAGCATAATCCGGGAACTCACGCCTAGAAACTGGGGACACTCTCCACAAGCGTGCATCGCCAAGATCACCGCCTACGTGATCGGATGGATGGGCTTCTTTGGCATTTGCACGAAAAGGGTCGAAAACTCATTGCGAGCGTTGGACGTGCACATCC
>JBMOJJ010000338.1:0-3934 GCA_049315845.1 Rhodoferax sp. | reverse complement strand
GCATCAAGGAGGAGGCCGCAGGCCGGGGGACAGCCGCGGAGCTGAGTGCCCCGCCAACCTGAGCCTGCCACCATTCTCCAAGCCTCTGACCTGTGGAAATTTCAGGAAAGATCGATAGATGGCGCTGATCGAAGTCAACAACCTGAACGTCCGGTTTCAGACCCCCGACGGCCTGCTCACCGCGGTCAACGACATCAGCTTTTCGCTCGACCGCGGTCAGACCCTGGGCATCGTCGGCGAGAGCGGCTCCGGCAAGAGCCAGAGCGTGCTGGCCATGATGGGCTTGCTGGCCATCAATGGCTCGGCCAGCGGGCAGGCCCTCTTTGATGGGAATGATTTGCTGACCTTGCCGGCGCCCGAACTGAACCGGATCCGCGGCAACCGCGTCGCGATGATCTTTCAGGATCCGATGACTTCGCTCAACCCTTATCTGACGGTCGAGCGCCAGATGACCGAGGTGCTGGAGTTTCACAAAGGGCTCACTCGCGCGGCGGCGCGCGCCCGCGCTGTACAGGCGCTGGACGCGGTCAAGATCCCCGAGGCGGCGCGGCGCGTCGGCATGTACCCGCACGAGTTCTCAGGCGGCATGCGCCAGCGCGTGATGATCGCGATGGCGCTGCTGTGCGAGCCCAGCGTGCTGATTGCCGACGAGCCGACCACCGCGCTGGACGTGACGGTGCAGGCGCAGATCATCGCCCTGATGCGCGAGTTGCAGCGCGACCATGGCACCGCCATCGTGATGATCACGCACGACCTCGGTGTGGTGGCCGGACTGTGCGACGAGGTGATGGTGTTGTACGGCGGCCGCGTCATGGAGCAGGGCAGCGCGGAATCGATTTTCTACCATCCCAGCCACCCGTATACCGTGGGTCTGCTGGGCGCCATTCCCCGCCTCGATCAGGGCGCGCAGTCGCTGGTCGCTATTGCGGGCGCACCGCCGAACATGGCGCAGCTGCCGCCCGGCTGCCCTTTCAGCGAGCGCTGTGCACTGGCCGAGGCGCGCTGCGTGCAGACACGCCCGACGCTGGCGCCCGGCCCCGCGCCGGACGGCGGCCAAGGCCGCGTGCTGCGGGCCTGCCACATCAGCACGGCCGACGTGCTGCTGCACGCCAAGGAACTCGGCGTATGAGCCAGCCTGCGCCCTTGTTGTCGGTTCGTGACCTGAAAGTCCACTTCGAGATGAAGGGCGATTCAGCGTGGCCGTGGACAGCGTCGCGCTGGCTGCAGGCGGTCGATGGGGTCTCGTTCGACATCGCTTCGGGCGAGACGCTGGGCATCGTGGGCGAGTCGGGCTGCGGCAAGTCGACGCTGGCGCGTGCGATGCTCAACCTGATTCCCGCCACCGCCGGCAGCATCGTGTGGCAGGGCCAGGAACTGCGCGGCGCGAGCCCGCCGGTCTGGCAGGGCGTGCGCAAAAGCATACAGATGATTTTTCAGGATCCGCTGGCCTCGCTCGATCCGCGCATGACGATAGGCCAGATCATCGCCGAGCCGCTGCGCACCCATTACCCCGCGATGCCAGCCTCGGAGGGGTTGAGAAAAGTCCGCGCGATGATGGAGAAGGTCGGCCTGACCGAGCAACAGATCAACCGCTACCCGCACGAATTCTCGGGTGGACAGTGCCAGCGAATCGGCATTGCCAGGGCGCTGGTGATGGAGCCGCGGCTGGTGATTTGCGACGAGCCGGTGTCGGCGCTCGATGTCTCGATTCAGGCGCAGATCATCAATTTGCTGATGGAACTGCAGCGCCAGATGGGTCTCGCGCTGGTCTTCATCGCCCACGATCTGGCGGTCGTCAAACACATCAGCCAGCGTGTGATGGTGATGTACCTGGGCAGCACAATGGAACTCGCCGACAAGCAGGCGATTTACCGCAACCCCAGTCATCCCTATACCCAGGCTCTGCTGAGCGCCATTCCGACTCCCGACCCCAGGCGCGAGCGCCACAAGACGCTGCAGCTGCTGCAAGGCGATCTGCCTTCCCCGATCAGCCCGCCCTCGGGCTGCATCTTTCGAACCCGCTGCCCGAAAGCAGCGCCGCGCTGCGCCGAGCAAAGGCCGGAGTTGCGCGCCCTGAACCCGGACACACAAGCAGCCTGTCACCTGATCTGAGATTCAGCGCTGCCTGAGCGCGTGCTCGACGCCCCGGTTTGCCAGCGCGTCGGCATGTTCGTTGCCGGGGTCGCCGTCATGACCGCGGACCCAGTGCCAGTCGATCTTGTGACCCGCGCTGTTGACCAATGCATCAAGCCGCTGCCAGAGGTCCACGTTCTTCACCGGCTGCTTGGCGGCTGTTTTCCAGCCGCGCGCCTTCCATCCGGCCAGCCACTCGGTCATGCCCTTGAGAACGTACTGGCTGTCCACATGCAGTTTCACATGACAGGGACGTTTCAAGGCCGACAGCGCCTCGATCACCGCCATCATCTCCATGCGGTTGTTGGTGGTCTCGAGTTCACCGCCAAACAATTCCTTTTGCGTCCCCGCTGACTTGAGCAGCGCGCCCCAGCCGCCGGGCCCGGGATTGCCCTTGCAGGCGCCATCGGTGTAGATTTCAATCGTGTTCAATCAGGCTTTCCCATCGTTGCGTCGATGATTGTCTCAGAGCGATTCAGCGTCGCGCTGCCGGCCACGGAGACTGGCGCCGCCGCCAGCGCTCTGGAGGCGCGCCAGGCCGGACTCAAAAGGGTGACGCCGCGCACCCGTTTGACCGCCACCAGGAAATAGACCGCGCCGAAAATCGGCCACCAGCGCTGGCCCGCACAGTCCATCCAGGCAAATCGGCGCAGCCATCTTTCGCTGGACAGAGCCGGCCGGTAGCAGCCAAAGCGCCCGATCTCGACATCAAAACCCAGCAGGCGAAGCCAGTCCCGCAGCCGCCAATAGCCGATGAATTCCTCTTGCGGCAGGAACAGTTTTCCGAATCCAAGCCTTCGGTACAGATAGGCGCGCCGCTGGCGCAAACCCCAGATCGACACCGGGTTCAAACCACAGATCACGACCCGTCCCTCCGGCACCAGAACGCGCTCGACCTCGCGCAGCGTGGCATGCGGATCGCGCGCCAGCTCCAGCGAATGGGGCAACACCACCAGGTCCAGACTGCTGGCCGGAAAGGGCAGAGCCGAAAAATCAGTCACCACGACAGCCCCGGGCGCGGGCGCGGTAGTGGCCAGCCAGCGGTGCGGAATGCGGTTGGCATGGAGCGCATCGAGCTCGCTCAAACCGAGTTGCAGAGCGTGATAGCCAAAAATATCGGCCACCGCCAGATCGAGCTGCTCTTGCTCCCACCCCAGCAGGTAGCGCCCGGGCGGCGTGGCGAACCAGTCATGCAAACCTATAATTTGACGATACGTTGGTATAACTTTTTTGATCATTTTTCGTTGAGTCAACCTCGATAATACCGCCGTAACGGAATAGCACCAACACGGACGCAGGCGGGACCGAGACTAACTGCAAAAAAAGGGAACCCGAAGGTTCCCAAAAGTTTGCGGCTTTGTCAGTTTTTCGCGCTCACAATCTTCCGCCAAAAACGCTAATCGTCTCAGTCTGAGCCTCTTTGCCGTTACGCATTCCCTTCAAGCAGCTTTTGCCGGCTTGACCTTCATCAATTTGTCCAAAAGTTCCATGACCGCGGCATCGCCGCCATCAATCAGAAGCGTGATGCGCCGCATCATCAGCTTGGCCCGTTGGGCGTTGGTTTTGGAAAGTTCCTGCAACACCTGGACCGGGATCGCCGCGTTGGTGTTTAGCTTGGCCTTCACGGCATCCGAGCAGGATTTGATGCTTTTTTCGCAGTCTGCCAGTGCCGTGTCAATTTCCGAAATTGTCATTCGCCCTATTTGGGTCGGCTTCGGTTTCGCGTCGGTCTGTGTTTGGGATTTTGGGCTGGTTTCTTGGGTCATCGCTGCCTCCGGTTGATTGCGATGCCAACGATGCG
>JBMOJJ010000337.1:0-3940 GCA_049315845.1 Rhodoferax sp. | reverse complement strand
ACCGCCAAGTCGCGCATCAAGGTTTTTGATTTCCACCATACCGGCAAGAAAGTGCCTTACACCTGCACCCAGTGCGACGAAGCCTGGTGCCTGCATGCCTGCCCGGTCGAGGCGATCACGGTAGACAAGGCCACCGGCGCCAAGGTCGTCAATGAGGCCACCTGCGTCGGCTGCAAGGTTTGCACCATTGCCTGCCCGTTCGGCACCATCAACTATGTCGAAGCCACCGGCAAGGTGCAAAAGTGCGACCTTTGCGGCGGCGAGCCGGCCTGCGCGGAGCATTGCCCCACCGGCGCCATCACCTTCATCGACGCCAACTGGACCGGCCTGGGCAAGATGGCGCAGTGGGCAGACAAGCTGGGTAACCAGCCGTCGGCATCCTGAAACATTGCGGGACAGACCGAAGCTACGCGAAGCGAGCCAGCTCTGTCCTCAACTGATTAAATTGGAGAAAAATCATGTCATGGGCTGGAAAAATTCTTCGCGTTGATTTGACCGCAGGCACCGTCAAGTCCGAGCCGCTCAATATGGACTGGGCGCGCGACTACATTGGCTCGCGCGGCCTGGGGTCCAAATACCTGGTGGAAGAGGTCGATGCCAAGGTAGACGCACTGTCACCCGCCAACAAGATCATCTGGGCCACCGGTCCGCTGACCGGCACCATGGCCTCCACCGGCGGCCGCTACACGGTGATCACCAAGAGCCCGCTGACCGGCACCATTGCCTGCTCCAACTCGGGCGGCTACTGGGGCGCCGAGTTCAAGATGGCCGGCTGGGACATGGTGATTTTTGAAGGAAAGAGCGCGACGCCGGTCTACCTCTACGTCAACGACGACGTGGCCGAATTGCGCGACGCCACGCACCTCTGGGGCAAGAGCGTCTGGCAGACCGAGGAAATGCTCAAGAAGAGCCTGCAGGATCCGCTGACGCGCGTCTCCAGCATCGGCAAGGCCGGCGAGAATGGCGTGCTGTTTGCGAGCGTGGTCAACGACCTGCACCGCGCCGCCGGACGTTCGGGCGTCGGCACCGTGATGGGAGCGAAGAACCTGAAGGCGATCGCCGTGCGCGGTACCAAGGGCGTCGGCAACATCCGCGACCCGAAAGCCTTCATGGCGGCGGTGAAGGCCGGCAAGAAGGTGCTGGCCGAGAACGGCGTCACCGGAACCGGTCTGCCCGCCATGGGCACGCAGGTGCTGATGAGCGTGATCAACGAGGTTGGCGCACTGCCCACCCGCAACCACCGCGATAACCAGTTCGAGGGCGCCAAGGACATCGGTGCCGAAGCCATGGCCACACCGCGCAAGACCGATGGCAAGAAGCACCTGGTCACGAACCAGGCCTGCTTCGGCTGCACCATTGCCTGCGGTCGCATCAGCAAGATGGACGAGGGCCACTTCACCATCGAAAACAAGCCACAGTACCGCGGCGCCAATGGCGGCCTCGAGTACGAAGCGGCCTGGGCGCTGGGCGCGGCCAATGGCGTCAACGATCTGGAAGCGCTGCAGTACGCCAACCTGCTGTGCAACGAGGAAGGCATTGACCCGATCAGCTTTGGCACCACGGTGGGTGCTGTCATGGAGTTGTACGACATGGGCGTGCTGACCAAGGAGCAGGTCGGCATCGAGGCGAAGTTCGGCTCGGCGCAGGCGCTCGCGTTCCTGGCGGAAGAGACCGTCAATGGCCGCGGCTTTGGCAAGGAAATCGGCCAGGGCTCGAAACGCCTGACCGCCAAGTACGGACACCCCGAGTTAAGCATGAGTTCCAAGGGCCAGGAGTTTCCGGCCTACGACGGCCGCGCGATCCAGGGCATCGGCCTGGCCTATGCCACGTCCAACCGGGGCGGCTGCCATCTGCGCGGCTACACCATCGCCTCCGAAGTGCTCGGCATCCCGGTCAAGACCGACCCGCTGGAGAGCGAAGGCAAGCCCGATCTGGTCAAGGCCTTCCAGGATGCGACCGCCGCGTTCGACTCGTCCGGCCTGTGCATCTTCACCACCTTCGCCTGGGGCCTGCAGGACCTGTCGCCGCAGATGCAGGGTGCCTGCGGCGAGCAGTACACGATCGAGGAACTCGGCCTGATAGGCGAGCGCATCTGGAACATGGAGCGCGAGTTCAACAACCGCGCCGGTTTCACCGCCAAAGACGACAGCCTGCCGCCGCGCCTGCTGACCGAAGCCTGCAAGTCCGGTCCTGCCAAGGGCAAGGTCAACGAGCTGGCCAAGATGATGCCGAAGTACTACGAGGTTCGCGGCTGGGACAGCGAAGGCCGCCCGACTGCCGCCACAAAGGCGCGACTGGGCTTGTAGGGGACAGCAGCGCAGGTTTTTTGGGGTCGGATCACCGTAGAGAGCGAAGCGAACGAAGTGTGCTCTGACCCCAATAAGCCGGACCGACAACACGCAACAGCGGTCTTCAAGGACCGCTTTCTTTTTTGGAGAGCCCCATGACCCATCACCTCATCCTCGGCGCCGGCCCGGCCGGCGTCATCGCCGCCGAAACCATCCGCAAGCATGCGCCGTCCGACAGCATCACGCTGGTCGGCGACGAGCGCGAGCCGCCGTACTCGCGCATGGCGATACCCTATCTGCTGATGGGCAACGTCGATGAGCGCGGCACCTATCTGCGCAAGAGCGCTTCCCACTTCGCCGATTTGAAGATCGATGTGCGCCAAGCGGTGGTCAAGGGGGTCGACACGCACGGCAGAACGGTAGCGATCGAGGGCGGCGGGTCGATCAAGTTCGATACCCTGCTGATCGCCACCGGCTCGCACCCGGTGCAGCCGCCGATTCCCGGCATTGACAGCGCGGGCGTTCACACCTGCTGGACATTGCAGGATGCCAGGGCGATCATGGCGCTGGCGACCAAGGGCGCGCGCGTGCTGCAGCTTGGCGCCGGCTTCATCGGCTGCATCATCATGGAGGCGCTGGCGGCGCGCGGCGTGCACCTGAGCGTGGTCGAGATGGGCGACCGCATGGTGCCACGCATGATGGGTCCGACCGCCGGCGGAATGATCCGCGACTGGTGCGAGGCCAAGGGTGTCGCGGTCTTCACCGGCACCCGGGTCGAGGCCATAGCGGCCGGCAAGCCGCTGCAGGTCCGTCTGAGCAATGGTCAGACCGTGCCGGCCGATCTGGTGATCAGCGCCGCGGGCGTGCGGCCGGCGATCGGCTTCCTAGAGCAGTCCGGCATCACCTGTCTGCTGGGCGTGCTGACGGATCAGCATCTGCAGACCAACGTGGCGGGCATCTACGCGGCGGGCGATTGCGCCGAGGCCTTCGACAAGATCAGTGGCAAGATGATCGTCAGCGCGATCCAGCCCAATGCGGCCGAGCAGGCCCGCGTGGCGGCGCTGAACATGGTGGCCCATGCCGCGGGCAGGGCGCCGGCTGCCGAACTCAAGGGCGTCACGCAGATCAACGTGCTGGACACTCTCGGAATGATTTCCGCCAGCTTTGGCGACTGGCAGGGTGGTCCCGGCGGTGAGCATGTCGAACTGACCGACAAGAAGGCGGGGCGGCACCTGAGCCTGCAATTCAAGGACGACGTGCTGGTGGGCTGCAACTCGGTCGGCTGGACCGATCATGTCGGTGTGATGCGCGGCCTGGTCGAAGGCCAGGTGAAACTCGGCGCCTGGAAGCAAGCGCTGCTGAAGGACCCGACCCGGCTGATGGAGGCCTACCTGGACAGCGCGCAGGCGCAGAGCGCCTGGTCCGGCGCGCAGGACGAGCGGCGGCGCTAGAATTTCCAGCGCATGAAGATCACGCTCAAACTGTTTGCCACCCTGACCGACTACCTGCCGTCGTCTTCGCGCTACACCAACATCGTCGAGCTTGAGGTGGCCGACGGTGCCAGCATCACCGGGGTCATAGAACCCTACCGGCTGCCGCCGGCGCTGGTGCACCTGGTGCTGGTCAACGGCAAGTACATAGCGCCAGCAGAT
>JBMOJJ010000336.1:0-3945 GCA_049315845.1 Rhodoferax sp. | reverse complement strand
GGGCGCCTCTTTGCGGGCATAGATCACGCCGGGGTCTGGCAGGTCCGGCAGAACAGGCACCCTGGCCAGCGTCACCGACTTGCCCGGCGGCGCCGGGATCAGCTTGGCGATCGAGTCGACATGGCCATAGCCCATGCCGAGCACGCGGCCAACGTCGCGCAGCGCGGCCTTGGCGGCCATGGTGCCAAAGGTGACGATCTGTCCGACCGCCTCGCGACCGTACTTGTCCTTGACGTAGTCGATCACCCGGTCGCGGTTGGCCTGGCAGAAGTCGATGTCGAAGTCGGGCATCGAGACCCGCTCGGGGTTCAGGAAGCGCTCGAACAGCAGGTTGTATTGCAGCGGGTCCAGATCGGTGATCTTGAGCGAATAGGCGACCAGCGAGCCGGCGCCGGAGCCGCGTCCGGGTCCGACCGGGCAGCCATTGCGCTTGGCCCAGTTGATGAAGTCGCCGACGATCAGAAAGTAGCCCGGAAACCCCATTTTCAGAATCGTGTCGATTTCAAATGCGAGCCGCTCCAGGTAACGCGGCCGCACGCTGTCACGCTCGGCCTCGAGCGGGTAGCGGCGCAGCAGGCGCTCATTCAGGCCCTGCTGCGAGGCATGGCGGAAATAGGCTTCCGGCGTCATGCGCTGGCCGCCGACCTCGGGGATCGGAAAGTCGGGCAATTGCGGTTTGTCGAGCACCAGTGTCAGATTGCAGCGCGCGGCAATCTGCGCGCTATTGGCCAGCGCCGAAGGCAGATCGGCAAACAGCGCCTGCATCTGGGCCTGCGTCTTGAAATACTGCTCTCGGGTGAATCTGCGAACGCGTCGCTGGTCGCCCAGTATTTCACCCTGCGCGATGCAGACGCGGGCCTCGTGCGCCTCGAAATCATCAGGCTGCGTGAACTGGACCGGATGCGTGGCCACCACCGGCAGGCCAATGCGGGCCGCCAGCTGGACTGCCGCGACCACATGGGACTCGTCATCGGCGCGACCGGCACGCTGCAGTTCGAGGTAGAAACGATGCGGGAACAGACTGCCCAGCTTCAGCGCCAGATCGGCGGCGCGCGCCACGTCGCCCAGCACCAGCGCCTGCCCGACCGGCCCGGCCTGCGCACCCGATAGCGCAATCAGGCCTTCCCCCAGCTCCTGCAGCCATTCAAGCTTGACACAGGCCTGCGCCTTCTGCACGTTCTGCGTCCAGGCGCGCGCCAGCAGCTCCGACAAATTCAGGTAGCCCTGCCGGTTTTGCACCAGCAGCAATAGGCGCGACAGCAGGCCCGGGTCGGAGCCGGAGCCTTCAATGCAGACCTCCGCGCCGATCAGCGGCTTGACGCCGCGCTTGCGCGCCGCCTTGTAGAATTTGATCGCTCCAAACAGGTTGCTCAGATCCGTGATGGCCAAAGCGGGTTGCCGATCGACCGCTGCGCAACGGACGATATCATCGATGCGATTGGTGCCGTCAACGACTGAAAACTCGGTGTGTAAACGCAGGTGGACAAACATGGCTTATATTTAACTCGTGGGACAGGCCGCAGCGACATGAAATGGGCCCGCTCTGTCGCCTGCCGATTGTAATTGTGGGACCGGTCCTCAGACCGTCCCGCCACCGTTTAGAAAGCGCAGCGTGGACGCATTGAAGATTCTCGTCGTCGACGACCATGCCCTGGTGCGCGAGGGCCTGCGCCAGGTTCTCAAAGGACTGGCCGAGCAGGTCGTGGTGCTGGAAGCGCCGCATTGTTTTCGCGCCTTTGAATTGGCCCGAATGCACCCGGACCTCGATCTGGTTCTGCTCGATCATCACTTGCCGGGCATGAACGGCCTGGAGGCCATGTCATTGTTCGGTCAGAACCACCCGGAACTGCCGATCGTGATGATCTCCGGCTCGTTCGAGCCCCGAATCGTGCGCCAGGTGATGGCGCTGGGCGCGGTCGGCTTCATTCCCAAGGCGAGCCTCAGCAGTGAACTGCTGTCGATCCTGAGCCAGATTCTGGCCGGCCAGGTCTACCTGCCAGCCGAGTTGCTGCGCGCCAACGCGCTGTCGGACGAAGTCGATGCCGGGACCGGCCCCTTCCTCACCGCGCGCCAGCGCGAGGTGCTGGGCTTCCTGCTCGACGGCTGCTCGAACAAGGAAATCAGCGACACGCTGGCCCTTTCGGATGAAACCGTGAAAAACCATGTGTCGGCGGTGCTGCGCGCGTTTGGCGTGCAAAGCCGCATTCAGGCGGTTCTGGCCGCCACCGAGCTCGGCTACAGCAAAACGGCGTCCAACTGACCTTGCAGCGCAAGCCGGCCGATCAGGCTCTGGAATTGGTCGCCAGCTGTGCGATTCGCGCACCGAACAGGCGAGCGGTCTCCAGATCGCCGGCGTTCATCTCCTCGGCACTGGCGTCGCCCGGCGTCTGCGCCATCGGGCCGGCCGACGAGGCCAGGTAGTTGACATCGCCGCGCTGCGAAGCCTTGGTGTTGTTGTAGTTCAGACCGGTGCCGGCCCAGAGGCCACCGTGCTGCATCGCCAGCGTCATGAAATAGTGCAGCGTCGAATGCTTGTCGCCATTGACGTTGGCGCTGTTGGTGAATCCGCCGAAGATCTTGTCCTTCCAGGCCTGCGTGTACCAGGGCTTGCTGGAGGCGTCGGCAAATTTCTTGAACTGCCAGCTCACGCTGCCCATGTAGGTGGGCGAGCCGAAGATGATCGCGTCGGCGCCGGCCAGCGTCTCCCATGCGCTTTCGGGCAGCGTGCCGTCGGCATCGATCGCCAGCAGCTCCGCGTTTGCGCCCTGGGCCACCGATTGCGCCATGCGCTGGGTGTGACCATAACCCGAATGAAAAACCACAGCTACTTTTGCCATTTGAATACTCCTTGGTTGCCGTTGAAAAAAAGTCCGCGACAGGCCGACTTCGATGAAAAAATGGAAAGGGATCAGGCCCGCAGATCGAACAGCAGCACTTCGGCGTTCTTGCCCCGGCTCAGATGAATCAGGCGCTCGCCTTCGAGCAGCGCCGCATCTCCGCTCGCAAGCGCAGCGCCGTTGACCGAAATCTCGCCCCGCACCAGATGCACGTAGCACTTCCGGTTCGCAGCCAGCGTCAGCTCGGCCGCTTGATCAGCGTCGAACAGCCCCGCATACAGACGCGCGTCGGCATGAATCGTGACCGAACCCTGGTCGCCAGCGGTGCTCGCCAGCAGGCACAGCTTGCCCTGCTTCGCGCCATCGTCAAAGGACTTCTGTTCATAGTCCGGGGCGATGCCGGTCACATGGGGTTCTATCCATATCTGCAGGAAATGGGTGGTGGCATCGGGCGCGTGATTGAACTCGCTGTGCTGCACCCCTGTGCCCGCGCTCATGCGCTGAACGTCGCCGGGCGGAATGCCTTTGACATTGCCCATGCTGTCCTTGTGCGCCAGATTGCCTTCCAGCACATAGCTGATGATCTCCATGTCGCGATGGCCATGCGTGCCAAAGCCGGTGCCCGGCGCGATGCGGTCTTCGTTGATGACACGCAGATTGCCCCAGCCCATGTGCTGTGGGTCGTAATAACCGGCAAAGGAAAAACTGTGAAACGACTTGAGCCAGCCGTGATCGGCGTAACCGCGCTCGTTTGATTTTCGAATTTTCAACATCAATCCAACTCCTTTGTGGGACGGGTCTTTCACTCAGTCATCCTGCCCTTGTCCGCTGGAAAGAACTTTAGGTGAGCAGAGGCTTTCGGCAATGCATCGGGTTTGATGGCATCATTCAAAATATTTGAATTATTGAGAGTTCCGAAATTCATGACGCCGTTCTAACGATGCCTGCTTGATGCAGTTTTCCTTCGCAAGTCCGAGTCTCATACTTGTGTGGGCCGAGGGCGGTGCGGTGGGTGGCTCCGCGGCTGTCCCCCGCCCTGCGGGCTCCTCCTTTTACAGGGACTTCCTACAAAGTCAAGCAACGGTTTTCAGTTTGTCTGGTTTTGGTT